>JAZTZC010000364.1:0-4597 GCA_045637265.1 Eubacteriales bacterium
CCGCCGCCGACATGCTCGGTCATCTCACCGACCGTGATGTCAGCCGTCGCACCTGCGGGAATCGTAACGGTGATCTTAAAGCCGCCCTCAACCTTTTCCCAGCCGGAGATGACCGTGCCGTACTTGGTGTCGAGCATCGCATTTGCCCAGTCAAGACGTGCATCCGGGATCGGCTTGATCTTGATGTTTTCGTAGCCCGGCTTTTCTTCATCGGGCTTGATGCCGCACATCGTACCGTACATCCAGGAAGCGACCGCGCCGTAGGCATAGTGGTTGAAGGAGTTCATGTCACGCGACCAGACAGAGCCGTCGGGCTTCAGACCGTCCCAATGCTCCCAGATGGTCGTTGCACCCTTGCGGACGCAGTAGAGCCACGACGGGAATTCCTTTTGCAGAAGCAGAGAGTACGCAACATCGGCATAGCCGTTGTCGGTCAGCGCATCCATGATGAACGCCGTGCCGATGAAGCCTGTCTTCAGCTTATTGCCGTTGTTCTTGACAAGATTTGCAAGATATTCTGCATATTTCGGTGCATCGGGAGCAAGTCCGAAGTGCAGCGCACAGACATACGCCGTCTGTGTATCAGAGGTCAGCATGCCGTCCTCACCGATAAATTCACGCACGAATGCTTCACCGACCTCGATGCGTCTTGCTTCGTATGCAGACATATCCTTGCCGAGTGCCTTACCTGCCTTGATGAGCAGATCACATGCATACGCAAGGAATGCCGTACCGAGCAGAAGGTCGTTGGTCGCGCCGCGGTAGGAGCCTTCCTCGGCATCCAGCCCGAGCCAGTCGCCGTACTGTCCGCCGCCGCCCCATGCAGCAGGTCCGTCGCCCTTGTTGTAAACGTAATCGACCCACTTTTTCATGGAATCGAACTGTTCCTCGAGAATCGTGATATCGCCGTATGCGCGATAGATTTCCCACGGACAAACGGTAGCCGCGTCACCCCATGCAAATGCACCATCGGGATTCCAGAGTGCCGGAACGATCTGCGGAACCGCGCCGTTTTCTGCCTGGTCAAGCGCCAGATCGTGCAGCCACTTATGGAAGAACTTGTTGACATCGTAGTTGTATGCCGCAGTACGGCAGAAGACCTCTGCGTCACCCGTCCATCCAAGACGCTCGTCACGCTGCGGACAGTCGGTCGGGACATCGAGGAAGTTGCCGCGCTGACCCCAGATGACGTTTTCGTAAAGACGGTTGACCATCGGATCGGAGCAGGAGAACCAGCCCGTGCGCTTGATGTCGGAGTGAACAACGATCGCCTTGAAGTCGCCGATGTAGGTATCTGCCGACGGATATTCGGTCAGGCGGATATAGCGGAAGCCCTGGAACGAGAAGACGGGATAATACCAGTTTTCGGTGTTGCCGTCGGTGATGTAGGTCACACGGGACTTTGCCGCGCGGTAGTTTTCGTTGTAGAAGTTGCCGTCCTTATCAAGAATTTCGGCATGGTCAATGGAGATGCGCTCGCCGATTGCACCGACGGTACGGAAGCAGACATAACCCGTGACTTCCTGACCGAAGTCGATGATGCGCTCACCCTTGGGCGTGATGAAGTAGTTGATTGCGGGAACTTCTTCAATGTGCGTGACGATTTCGCCCTCCTGCGGAACAAGAGCTTCACGCTTGCCGTCGGTGATAACAGCAGGCTTCCACTCGCCATAGACAATATTGGCGTCATACGTCTCGCCGTTGTAGTAGTCGGAATAGAGAATCGGTGTCTTGGAGTAGAGCCAGCTTTCATCGGTCGGAATCGATTCGGTCGTACCGTCGGCATAGGTGACATTCAGCTCTGCGATAATGCACGGGTCGCAGATGTTTTCAAGGGAACCGCGCTGAATCGTACCGAAGTGCCAGCCCCAGCCGAGCAGGATGTCGATGTCGTTGTTCTCACCGAGCATATCGGTGACATCATAGGTCTGCACCTGTACGCGGTTTTTGTACGAGGTCCAGCCGGGTGCAAAATAGAAGTCTCCGACACGTTCCCCGTTGATGCGTGCCTCATAAATACCGCGTGCGGTGACGGTCAGCTCCGCTTTTTGAATGTCACCTGTCGGCGCAAAGGTCTTGCGGAAAACAGGAGCGACAGTGGCGCGCGGATGGTCGGTTGTGATGAATTTTGCGTTCTGTAAAAGCTGTGACATAATAGGTTTCCTTTCTATCAATCAAAGATGTTCGTTTTTTCTGTTTTGTTTCAGGCGTTTTCCGATTGCACCAAATGCATCGACAAACAGTGCCTTGAGCACAAGTCCGACAACCGAGCAAATGCCGGTCTGCATTCCAAACAGGACAAATGCACCTGCGACAATGAGAATGTCGGAAATAAACAGTGCCCGTCCGACGGGAAGTGTCGGTTTTTTCGCAGTGATAATCAGCGCAATGATGTCGGTACCGCCGGAGCTTGCGTTGACGGAAAAGAGCAGTACCGTAGCGACGGCAATCCAGAAGACAGCGAGCACAAGATCCGTCCACATCCACGGTGTCTGCATGCGGTCAGCAAACGGCAGAAGATCAATCCATGCAATCGAATACGTCGTCAGAACCGAGCCGACCAGGGTACGGATGGTAAACTGCCGTCCGAGCAGAAGCAATGCCAATACCATCAGCACGGTATTCAGAATGACGGTAAAGGTCGATGCCGGAAGTGGAAGGAGTCTTGCAAGCAATACAGACAAGCCCGATGTTCCGCCGAAGGTAAACGAGCGCGGATAAACATAGAAGCATAATGCCGCGGCATAAATGATACTGCCGAGAACAATCACGGCATAATCCCGTACAGGGAATTTTTTTAACATGGTCCCTCGATATCTCACTTTTCTTATATAGGATTGGTATCACGATACCACATTCTCCCCGTTTTGTCAAGAGCTTTTCCGAAATCCGGATATTTTTCGAACGGTTCGTGACCGGCAGAAATTTATTCACGAAATTTTCGCAAAATCCCCTTTTATTTTTTTGTATTGTATGATATAATATAGAGAACTTCATAAAAGGAACACCTGACATCCAGGTTCGGTACGGTATATGAAAGACGCTTTATTTATGGTCGGTGCCGCAAGAGAAGACATCACGCCTGTCATCGGCACCCTATTATTCGGCTACAATCCTTTTACCGAAAGCAAATCCGTTCACGATCCTCTGCAGGCAACGGCAATCGCCTTTGCACAGGGAGCGGAACGCGGGATCCTGTTTTCTGTCACCATCGGCGGTTTTCAGAATGAACTGGCGGACGAGATGCGCCGTGTTATCGGTGACGATGTCGGCATTGCACCGGAGAACATCATTCTGTCCGCAACACATACGCACTCCGCGCCCAACACCGTCGGTATGGAGGGCTGGGGCGGCATTGACCGTGTCTACATCGACTCCATTCTCCTGCCTGCGCTTTGCCGTGTGGCAAAAGGTGCCATCGAAGCGCTGCAGCCCGCAGAACTTGCCGTCAGTACGATTCATTCGGAAATCGGCATCAACCGCAGACAGCAGACCCGTGAGGGCTTTATTACCCTCGGTCAAAACCCGCGCGGCTGCTTTGACCCGACAATGACCTGCATCGCAATCAGAAACCGCGATACCAAGGATGGCATCATCAATCTGATTCATTACGGATGTCACGGCACGGCGGCAGGACTGCAGACCGAGATTTCCCGCGACTGGTCGGGCATCATGGTCGACCGTCTGGAAGCGGTTTCCGGCACGATGACGGTATACTGCAACGGTGCGGAAGGTGACGTCGGTCCGCGCCTGACCAACGGCAAGACCACAGGAGATTTCCGTCATGTGGAAGAACTCGGCGGATATGCCGCATCGGATGCCATCCGCGCCTACAACGCGCTCGGTGTTTATAAAGACGGCGATCTGAAGCTGCTGCACGGTACGGTTCACGTCCCGAGAAAGCCGCTTCTGCCGCTGGAAACGGCACAGGCAAAGCTTGCGAACTATCCAAATCCCGACGCGCTTTACAATCTCGGTCGGATGGAATACCTGTATTTCAAGTCCACCGTTGAAGAATATGAGGCAGGATGTCCTGCGTATGAAACCGAAATGGCGTTTTCGCAGACGATCCTCTCGCTTGGTGATATCGCATTTGTGCCGTTCCCGTTTGAGATTTTCTCCGAGGTCACAATGCGCCTGCAGGAATATTCCCCCATTCGTTATACGCTGAGCCTTTCCAATACCAACGGCTACAATGCCTATCTGCCGTCGGAGGATCAGCTGGTACGCGGCGGCTACGAAATCGCCTGCTTCCGCTATAACTGCACACACCCGCTCGTCGACAATGCCGACCAAATTCTGATCGACGAAAACCTGCGTCTTCTGCAGAACACCTGACACGAATCCAACGCATTTGCAATAAATGCTATTACAATAACAACAATATTACAACAAGGAGAATCATTATGTACAGAATCGGACAAGAAGAAATTGATGCCGTCGCAAGAGCCATTATGAGCCGCGACTTTTTCAAAGTAAACGGAAGCGGAAAGGAAGTTCTTCACTTTGAAGAAGAATGGAAGGCGACCGTCGGTGCGGAATACGCGCTGACCATGACCTCCGGCTTCGGTGCGCTTACCTCCGCGCTCATCGGTCT
>JAZTZC010000365.1:0-6653 GCA_045637265.1 Eubacteriales bacterium
GAATGTGAATGCGGTCACCGTCATGCGATCGGCTCCATCGAAGAGCTGAAGTCGATGTCCGATAACTGCCCCGATGAGATCGAGCTGCACAGACCCTTCATCGACGCTGTCACCATCAAGTGTGAGAAGTGCGGCGGGGTGATGCACCGTGTTTCCGAGGTTATCGACTGCTGGTTTGACTCCGGCTCCATGCCGTTTGCACAGTGGCACTATCCTTTTGAAAACAAGGAAATGTTTGATTCTCACTTCCCGGCAGACTTTATCTCCGAGGGTGTTGACCAGACCCGCGGCTGGTTCTATTCTCTGATGGCGATCTCCACGCTGCTCTTTGACTGTGCTCCCTATAAGAATGTCCTCGTTCTCGGTCACGTTCTCGACAAGGACGGTCAGAAGATGTCCAAGTCCAAGGGCAATGCGGTCGACCCGTTTGAAGCCCTCCAGACCTTCGGCGCCGATGCCATCCGCTGGTATTTCTATTCCAACTCCGCACCCTGGCTGCCCAACCGCTTCTATGCAGAGGCTGTAACCGAGGGTCAGCGCAAGTTCATGGGTACGCTTTGGGATACGTACGCGTTCTATGTTCTGTATGCAAACATTGATAATTTCAATCCGACCGAATATTCCCTTGATTATGACAAGCTCGGTGTTATGGACCGCTGGATTCTGTCCCGTCTGCAGTCTACCGTCAAGGCGGTTGACGATAATCTGTCAGTCTACCGCATCCCCGAAACCTGCCGTGTGCTGACCGACTTTGTCGACGAGCTGTCCAACTGGTATGTCCGCCGCAGCCGTGAGCGCTTCTGGGCGAAGGGAATGGAGCAGGATAAGATCAATGCCTACATGACCCTTTATACGGCGCTTGTGACGCTCTGCAAGACCGCAGCACCGCTCGTTCCGTTTATGACGGAAGATATCTACCGTAATCTGGTCGGTTCTGTTGATAAGAACGCACCCGAATCCGTCCATCTCTGCGATTTCCCCGCTGTGGTTTCCGAATGGATCCTGCCTGAGCTGGAAAAGGAAATGGAAGATGTTCTCGAGGTCGTTGTTCTCGGTCGTGCATGCCGCAACCAGGCAAACATCAAGAACCGTCAGCCGGTCGGTCTTGTCTATGTCAAGTCTGACTTCACGCTGCCGCAGTTCTGCTGTGAAATCATTGAAGATGAACTGAATGTCAAGAATGTGGTCTTTACCGACAATGTCCGCGACTTTACGACCTATACGTTCAAGCCGCAGATGCGTACGCTTGGTCCGAAGTACGGCAAGCAGCTCGGTGCCATCCGCAATCTGCTCGGTGAGATTGACGGCAATGAAGCGATGGATGCACTCGATGCAACGGGTATTCTGACGCTGAATCTGCCCGACGGCACTGCAGCTGAACTGACTAAAGAAGATCTGCTCATCGATATGGCACAGAAGTCCGGTTACGAATCCGTTTCCGACCACGGCATCACGGTTGTCATCGATACCAATCTGACACCCGAGCTGCTCGAGGAAGGTATGATTCGTGAAATCGTTTCCAAGATTCAGACCATGCGCAAGGACAGCGGCTTTGAGGTCATGGATCACATCCATGTCGGCGTTTGGGGCAATGATGTTGTCGCGTCTGTCATGAAGAAGAATGAAGCGGAAATCTGCGCAGATACGCTGTGCGAAGCTGTTCTTTACGACACCGTTACCGACAACGAAAAGAGCTGGAACATCAACGGCGAAAAGGTTACGCTTTCCGTCAAGAAGCTCTGATTCTGAAAAAAGCATAAAAATTCCCGGTATTCCGTATGTTTTGTACGGAGTACCGGGTTTCTTTAGCTGTTATTGTTGTTTTTCTCAGTTGTCTTGTTTTCGGGAGGCTGCGGGTCGGCGGTTGGGACATTGGGGATTGCCTGCACGGAATGGTCTGCGGATGCGTTGGCGCGTCCGATACGGCGGATCCGTGCTGCGCGCCGTGCGGCTTCGTAGGCGGTCTTTGGTGCACCTTCAAAGGCATCTATGACGGTATGGGTACCAAATTGTGCATCGGGCGTCTCTGCGGCGGTTACAATGCAGAGAAACTTCCCGTCCTCCTCGCAGGAACAGAGGGTCATGATTTCTGTTTTGGAGGAGCGGATCCAGGTCCCGACACCGATCGGCGTCTGACAGATGGGACAGAAGCGGGGATGTCTGCGGGCATCGTTGAGTGCTTCACCCGGCGTGCGGAAGGTCGGGGAGGGAGGCGTGACATCATTTTTGTCCTCATTCGGATTTTCAGAGGAATTTGCGGTTGGCTGATAGGCGAACAGCGGACCGATCAGTGCGGGATCCTTCTGATACAGTGCGCGGACGATCTGTGCGGTGTCTTCCGCGTCTGCCATCGCGTTGTGGCGGTTTTCATTCTTAATGGAAAGTGCGGAGAGTACGGTGGCAAGACTGGGATATGGGGGCGCAATGCCGGCACCGCGGGAAAGAATCGGCTGCAAATCACGCATCTGCGGTGCGGCGCTCCCTGCTTTTTCGGCGGAATATCCCGCTTTCATGCGCAGATTCTGGAGCAGGGCAGAGCGGTCGGCACATCCCCATGTAAAAACGCGGGTATTGCCGACAAAGGCGAGAAATTGTTGAAAGATCTCGGAAAAAGGCTGTGCTTCGGCAAGTGCACCCCGATCAAGACGCAGGGAGGAAAGCACAACGGGATGCAGATATTCGGCACATTCCGGTTGGATCAGCGCATAAAAACGGTCGATGATACACCCGGTTTCGTCCACGCGGACGGCACCTGCGGATAATATTTCGTTGAAATACTGAAAACGGTCGCCTGTGGGATGCGGTGTGACGCACCATTCAAAATCGGCGATAATACATTGATTCATGATATTTGCAAGATCCTTTGCTATGATTCATTCCCCAATATGATACCATGTTTGCGCAAAAATGTCAAGGAAATCGCCCGATGTTTATACGCAGTTCAAAAAGTTGCGGTAAAATAAGAGCAGAAATATCAAGCAGGCAAAAACAGGAGGACAATTATGGCGATTTTGGATCCGTATGCGGTACTCGGTGTCCCGCGCGGTGCAACGCAGACAGAGATTGCGGCAGCATACAAAAGTCTGGCGAAAAAATATCACCCGGATCTGAACCCGGGCGATACATTGGCGGCAAAACGTATGGCAGAGGTCAATGAGGCGTACAATCTGCTCAAGGAAGAGGTCGGTACGCCGTATGATGAATCCCGCTTTACATCGGATTTCCGTATGACGGCGGACGGTGGACACTGGGAAGAATATGACGATGCCAAAGCGGCGGAGGATGCCCGTGTGCGTACAGATCGCATGGCAAAGGCATTCGAGGAAGCGGTGCGGCAGCGGCGGCGTGCGGAGATCAAAAAGACGATCACACGTGTGTTTGTCTGGCTGGCACTTCTTGCAATGCTTGGTTCCATCTTGTTTCAGGCATGCGGTCAGAACTTCATGCAGAACGGATACGGACCGTATGGGCTGTGAAACTCTGGTATAACAACAAAATATGTTTCACGTGAAACAGCGATATGCACAAAACATATCGCTGTTTATAATTTGAATATAGAGAAATATGACAAGAATCACGGAAGATCGACAAGAATCGAGGTGAAATCCTCATACTGCCGCCACGATGCCCCGGGAATCCGATAAATCAGACTGAAGCCGGCACGACCGCTCGGATTGACGATCTTGAAGAGGATGCGGTTGATGCCCCGACGGAACGGAATTTGATAAAAATGCTTGTTTTCAAGCGTCCAGCCGCAGACATCACGACCTTCTCCCACAAATACTCCGTTGATCCACAGCTGAAACGGTCCTTCACATCCGACGGTGACATCAACCGCGCGATCCTCGGGGGATTCGATCAGACGGTATAGATAGGAAACGGCGGGTCCTGTGGATGTGTAAAAATCACCGGCCTCAAAGTAATCCTCACAGATGCAGACCTGCTGCGGTTCCTTTCTTGCATCGGCAGGATCGGTCGGCAGAAGCATTGGATCGTCCGAGAAGAACACGGATTCGTCGAGATATGCATCATCGATAGCGGCAAAACGGTTCAGATGATAATCGCGGACGGGGTCTTCCCACGAAACACCGGCGGGGATCTGCATATGCGGTCCGTAGGGTTCATACGGGGAGATGTGCGTAAGATCCTGGTTATTACGGAAAAAGGGTCCGTAGCAGTACCAGACATCCGCACCGTTCAGGCCGAAGGTTTCCGTATATTGCGTACCGTCTGCTGTGGTAAATATCGCCGTAATACGGTTGCCCTGCGCAAGTCTTGCTGTATTGGGTGCAATAACAAAGGACATAGCGATCACGGCGGTGCTATTTGCCTCGAGTGTGATGGATTCCGGATGAACGGAACATAAAATTTCGGGCGGAGTTATGACAGAAAGAACCCCTTCTATCGGACGGTCAGCGGTACGGAGCAGAAGTCGGACTTCTTTATTGGCGTCGGTACGAAGTACGGGATCACCGCAGTAGTCAACGGAAATGGACAGCGGCGGTACCAACGGTGCTTCATGGAGAATCGGCTGGTATACGGGTGTGTCTGTGATGCGGATGTCACCGGGAATCGCGTCGTACAGTGTCAATCCTACTCTTGCCACATCGTGTGCGAGATCGGAGATCGGTCCGTCTGTACGGCGAAGTTTAACCGCAGCCTTGATGCCGGTATCGGTAAAGCCGTCGTTGTTCAGAAGACAATCCGCACCGCGCAGAATACCGATGATCGATGCGGCTGTTGCACAGATGCAGTCGGTATCGTAGCCCATTGCACAGCCAAGCCGTATCGTTTCGCGCATATCACCACCTCCATAGAGCAGTGCAAGCAAGGTGAAGCACATATTCTGGTAGAGGTTGGTGCAGTCGGGATGACCGTATCTGCGGATGATGTCGGAGCGAATCCACTTCCAGTCGCGCTGTTCCGCTGCATACTTCATCGTGCGTGCCAGCGCTTGTGTGATTTTCGCATCGGTGGGAAGGTATGTCAGTGCATCGGACAAAAGTTCGGCGATGCTGTCATCGGGAGATCGGAAAAATGCCATGCTTTCCGCGGCGGCGAGAAAATATTCTGCCAGCACGGAATCGTATTCGTGGTCCATCGTTCCGTCCATTTCAACATAGCGCCAAGTACGTGCAGGATCACCGGGACAGATGCATGCCCAGATTTCCGAGCGGATTGGGCAGCCCATGCCGTTTTTATAAAAGCGGTTGTTGAAAGACCCGGAGAGCGGCGGCATGATTCCGCGTCCGAAGTTCTTCTTGAAATAAGCGTATTCGCCAGGACCGTAGGGAACATTGTCGTAAAAAGACTGTGCAAGATCCCGTGCAGTGAAATAGATTCCCTTATCTTTCATCACTTCCAGCCACAGAATCTGCAGGTCAAGATCGTCGTTTGGAAGTGCGGTATGCAGAATGGCTTCATCAAGCGGATAATCAAGCAGTTCTTTTCTGCCCTCAGCAGGACCGCCTGCGGTGCCGCCGATACATTTTCCGAGGAAGCAGCCGTAAACACGATTGAAATAATCGCTGTATGTTATGGTTTTCATGATTTATGTCCTTTCATATTGGAGGTAAACCGGTGGTCTGTGTACAGTTACATACATTATACAAGGTTTGAGGGGATTTTGCAAGAGGCTTTTGAAAATTCCTGTTATGATATCAATTGTATGCGCAGTTTTCAAAAACCTGCAACAAATAAGAACAGCCATCGTGCGTGGAGATGGCTGTTCTTTTACGAGGATATTGTGTTTACGTTGTTTTTTGATGAACATTGCTCTTTTTCGCGTTAGCAAGCATCAGCTTCAGACGGTTTTCCTGATTGACCTTTGTTGCGCCGGCATCATAGTCGATCGCAACGATATTGACATCGGGATTGCGTTCTTTGATCGGACGCATCATGCCTTTGCCGCAGATGTGATTGGGCAGACAACCGAACGGCTGTGTGCATACAATGTTGTCAACACCTGCTTCTGCAAGTTCAAGCATTTCGGCAGTCAGAAGCCAGCCTTCGCCCATTTTTGTGCCGACACCGATGTAATCCTTCGTCAGGGAAATGACATGGTTGAAGTGTGCCGGCGGTTCAAATATACCGTGTTCTTCGATAATGGCAATCAGATCGTCCTTTTTCTTGTTGAAGAAGTCAAACAACCGCTGAAATACACGGTATTTGATCGGATGCAGACCGTAGAGCTGATAGTCGATGACGTTTGCGTAGACGGTATACATGAAAAAGTCCAAAAGTCCGGGCACGACAGGTTCCGCACCTTCTGCCACAAGGAACTGCTCCAGACCGTTGTTGGCAAGCGGAGAATACTTGACGAAAATTTCACCGACAATACCGACGCGTGCGGCAGGACGGAGTGTCCGCGGCAGCTTTTCAAAATCGCGGAGAATCGTGCGGTAGTTTTCTTTCACTTGACTATACGAAACGAATGTTTTCTCTGTCAGCTGATTCGCTAATATTTCTGTCCATCGGTCGGCAAGCGCTTTTGCGGAACCGGGTACGTTTTCATACGGACAGCACTGGTTGACGAGCAGCATCAGAAGATCGGCATACAAAAATGCGTATACGATCTTGTGGATCAGAGGCAGGGAAAGGGACAGACCCGGGTGGTGCTCAAGACCGACAAAGCTGAGCGCAACGACGGGGAC
>JAZTZC010000366.1:0-2835 GCA_045637265.1 Eubacteriales bacterium
TTCATGATGGATACCCACCACGAGGAGGAAATGCAGGCGGGCAGCTACGATCATCTGTATGATAACCAGATAGCATGGTATCAGTGGGCAGTCAAGGGCATCGCCGCCGAGGTCGGTCGCACCGTTGAGAGCACCGTCATCATGCATATTCCCGTTCCGGAATACAAGGACGCATGGCAAAGCGTATACGACGAAGAAAACAAAACACTGCGTGCGCCGTACAGCGATCATGCCTTCTGCCGCGTGCAGGAATCCATGGGATATCCCGTGTTCAACAACGGCTTCTTCTCTGTTTGTAAGTCCCTCGGCAGCACTAAAAATATGCTCTGCGGACACGATCACGTCAACTGCTTTTCCATCGAATACGAGGGCATTACGCTGTCTTATGCACTCAAAACCGGCTATGGCTGTTACTGGAAGCCCGATACTCACGGAGGAACAACGCTGACCGTTTCCACAGACGGTCATGTAAAAACCGAACATCACTACATTGACCCGACCGAATCAAACGTCAAGAAGTTCGTACTCGAATATTTCGGCATCAACCGTTATGGAGATACCATTGTTCCAAAATTCCCCGATTTCCCGCACGGCGATAAGAACTGACCCGGATTACTTTATACAGCAGATATTCCAAAGAAAAACAGCCAAAGCACTTGCTTTTCCACCGCGTCTGTGGTATAATACGGTACATTCATCGATTCAAGGTCATTATAACAAGCGGAGGTTTCTCCCATGCAGTTTTTTTCGCAAATTCTATACTCCTCTCCCCTGGAATTTCAGACCATATTTTTCCGACTGCTGCTGTCGACCATCCTGTCTGGCATCATCGGTTTTGAACGCGGATTCCGCGGACGCGCTGCCGGTCTGCGTACCCATATTCTCGTCGGCATCGGCGCAACACTGATCGTCATGACCGGCATGTACGGTGTCGAGAATCTCGGCTACGCTGCCGACCCCATGCGTATGGCGGCACAGGTCATCTCCGGCATCGGTTTTCTCGGTGCAGGTACGATTCTGATCCGCGGCAAAACCATGGTCACAGGCTTGACGACCGCCGCAGGACTTTGGGCAACTGCTGCCATCGGCATCGCCGTCGGTGTCGGTTTTTATGCAGCTGCTGTCATCACAGCTGTGATCTCTCTGTTCACCTTTATCTGTCTGACAACCTTTGAACGCGGCGGTACGTACGGCAAATACAACATCCGCATCTACATCGAGTGCATCGATGCATCCTCTCTCAACAAGCTTGTCGATATCCTGTCCTCCGACGAATTTGAACTGCGTGAATTTGAAATCATTCCCGCACGTTCCGGCATTTCCAATCACATCGGCATCATCGCTATGGTCATCATGCACAACCAGAACGACAAAAAAGAACGGCTTGAAAAAATCGCCGCTCTGGATTCCGTGTTTATTGCAATTGAATCGGTCTGATCGAATCATCTATCATACACATTATAAATAACCTGCCATAAGCGAAAAACTTACGGCAGGTTGTTTTTTCAGAAGAGAAAGGATTCCGTCAGCGCAGTATCTCCCGTCGCTGCCCACTCGCATGCACGGACAAAGATCTGCCGCACCTGCTTCGGCTTCCAGGATAGCATCGTGTCCTCACCGATGCCGTGTCCCGTGTAGAACGGCCATACGTGCCCGAGGAGCAGATTCAGGGTTCTGCCCTGCCCGTACTGTCCGACGGCAACCATCGGCTCCCACGCGCCCGTACCGTGCAGTCCGTGGCGGGAAATCACATCAGGGTCGGAATACGCCGACGCAAGAACCCGAAGCGGAACACCATGCACATTGGAACAGGTACAGAAAATCTCGTCGCGCGTCACAAAATCACAAAGACCGCGCGTTACAGGATGGTCGTTATCATCGATGCGGACTTTGGCATCCGCATAATCGCCGTGCCTGGTCGGCTCACGCCACATCAGTCCCGCCATCTTTTCCACCTCTGCCCATGGCTTCATGCCGACCTCTGCCCAATAGCACGGATGATCCCCATGCAAAAAGACAAATCCGGCACCACGCGCAACGGCTTTCTCAAGCAATACCTGTTCTTCCTTGATATTGAATCGGTAATTGCCGCAGTTGAAAACAAAGACATCCGCCCCGGAAATCTTCCCCGACGCAAAATAATCGTCGAATGTGATATCCGACAGCCGCGGTTCATCACAGACACAGGTGATATCAAATGCATCGGTTTTGTCAAGAAGACCAATCAGAAATTCTGCAACGCGGTGGACATCGTGACCGCCCCAGTGGACATCTCCAAGAAGATAATGCAGTTTTATTTTACACATATTTGTACCTCTCATCGGAATTGTTCCATCAAAAGCCATGTATCGGGCATGGTTCTCGCCGTCCGTGCCGCATCAATCAGCGCAAGTACCTCCAGTGTTTCCGCTTCGGCAACAGGAGATACTCCAGTCATAAAGAAATCAAGAATGGCTTTCATCGTCGGAATGTAAAAGTTCTCACTTGCAAGACGCGCACCGCTTTTCCCGTCAGACACCATGAAATTAAACTCCGCCCATGGGTTCGGTGACTGCAAAAAGCTCGCCATACGCCCTTCCCCGTAATCGATCATCAGCTGTGTGACGTTGTCCCCGGCTTCAAATGCCTTAACGCGAACAGCACCGACACCCATCAGCGCCACGATCGGCTCAAACTGGTGCACCGCGTAATTGTCAAGCGAATGCGGTCCGACGGTTGAAACAAACCGCGGTCGGTCATTGTTTTTCAGATATTCCGTAATGGAAGGACAGTACCGCTGGGCTGATGTAGAGAAGACAGGTGTGCCGTGCTGTCGGGCGATCTCAAACAGATGCA
>JAZTZC010000367.1:0-2360 GCA_045637265.1 Eubacteriales bacterium
CAGACGGCGAGGAGATCAAAACGGTCATTCCCGAAAAGTCTGCCGTGGACGTCAAACTGGATGACGAGACGATTGTCTTGTTTGTGAACAAGGTCAAGGGTGCCGGCAACTACAAGAACAGCCCGTATGTCATCAATGAGCAGGAAATGACCGATATCTACCGTCGTTTGTTTGGAGAGGACAACGCATGATCTGCGGACTGCATCACATTGCCATTCTTTGCTCGGACAGGGAAGCGTCGCTGCGGTTTTATGAAACGCTTGGCTTTGATCTGTATGAATCGCATCTGCGTTCCGAGCGGCAGGACGAGATTCTGATGATGCGCGGGCATGGCATTGTGCTGGAGCTGTTTGTCTCAAAGAACAACCCGCCGCGTGTTTCAAATCCTGAGGCATACGGTCTGCGGCATCTGGCACTTGCCGTTGATGCGCTTGATGATCTGGTAAAAACGCTGGAACATGCCGGATATCAGCCCGAACCGATTCGCCGCGACACCTTTACGGGTGAGCAGATGACGTTTGTCAAGGATTCGGATGGATTGCCGATTGAACTGCATGAATAAAGGAGGATGAAAACATGATTGATGTATATAAAACTCCGCCTGAATTTGAAAATGAGCGATATTTGATTCGTTTCATCTGTCAGGAAGATTGCGATGATTTGCTCTGTGTTTATTCCGATGAAAATGCGGTTCCATTTTTCAATAGCGATAATTGCAACGGCGATGATTTTCATTATACCTCGAAAGAGCGGATGCGGCAGGCAATTGATTTCTGGCTGCGGGAATACGGCTGCAGATATTATGTTCGTTTTGCAATTTGCGATAAACGCAAAAACAATACCGCAATCGGAACAATCGAAATATTCAACCGCCAAGCGAATGATTTTTTCACAGACTGTGGACTGCTTCGTCTGGATTTGCGCTCGGATTATGAAAGGGAAGATGAAATTGGAAATCTGTTGTCGCTGATCATTTCGCCGTTCTTCTCTTTGTTTTCCTGCAGCATGATTGCGACCAAAGCAATCCCGGCGGCAAAAGAACGAATCACTGCTTTGAAAACATTCGGTTTTGCATTGTCAGCGGAAGCATTGATTGGCGGTCATGATGGAACTGCCTACGGAGATTATTGGGTCATAAAGCAATAACATAATCGAAAAAACCTGCTGTAAAACGGAAAATCAATCCGTTTACAGCAGGTTTTATCATTATTTAAATTTATACGTTGAAACGGAACAGAACGATGTCGCCGTCCTTCATGACGTATTCCTTGCCTTCGGAGCGGACCATACCCTTTTCCTTTGCGGCGGTCATGGAGAAGCTGTTGGCTTCCAGTTCGTCGAAGTTGATGACTTCCGCACGGATGAAGCCGTGTTCAAAGTCGGTGTGGATCTTGCCGGCAGCCTGCGGAGCCTTGGTGCCGCGGGTGATCGTCCACGCACGGCATTCGTCAGAGCCTGCGGTCAGGAAGCTGATCAGACCGCGCAGGGCATAGCTTGCCTTGATGAGTTTGTCAAGACCGCTTTCCTCAATGCCCATATCTTCCAGGAAAGCACCCTTGTCTTCCGGCGGAAGCTGTGCAATCTCGGATTCGATGGAAGCGCAGATCGGCAGAATACCGGAGTGTTCTTCATCGGCATATGCCTTGAGCTTGACAAAGAATTCGTTTTCCATAGGATCGGTGCCGACATCGTTTTCGGACATGTTTGCCGCATAAATGACAGGCTTCATGGAGAGCAGCGGAACATCGGTCAGCATTGCCAATTCATCGTCGGTCAATTCCATCGTGCGCGCGGTCTTACCGTCAGCGAGCGTGTCGTGGATGCGGTTGAGCAGATCGAGCTCACCTGCCAGTGTCTTGTCGCCCTTCATTGCCTTGGTGACACGGTCAATGCGGCGGTCAAGCAGTTCGATATCGGAGAGGATCAGTTCCATGTTGATGATTTCAACGTCAGAGATGGGATCGATACGACCCTCGACGTGAATGATGTTTGCATCCTCAAAGCAGCGGACAACATGAACAATCGCGTCAACCTCGCGGATGTGAGAGAGGAACTTGTTGCCAAGACCTTCGCCCTGTGCCGCGCCCTTGACCAGACCTGCGATATCGACAAATTCGATGACAGCAGGGGTCTTCTTGTTCGGGTTGTGGATTTCTGCGAGCTTGTCCAGACGGGAGTCGGGAACGGCAACGATGCCGACATTGGGTTCGATGGTACAGAACGGATAGTTGGCACATTCTGCGCCTGCATCGGTGATTGCATTGAACAGAGTGGACTTGCCAACGTTAGGAAGTCCGACGATACCTAATTTCATATGTATGTATCTCCTTAAAAAAATCCTTTATTTGCAGGGGTTTTTG
>JAZTZC010000368.1:0-5122 GCA_045637265.1 Eubacteriales bacterium
TGTTCGGCGCTCCGACCGACATCAACGTCAAAACGACCGTCGGTCCCGAGCAGGAATATTTCTTAATCGACGAAAAGCATTATGCATCCCGTCCCGACCTGCGCTTCTGCGGCAGAACCCTGATCGGTGCAAAGGCGCCCAAGGGTCAGGAAATGGACGACCACTATTTCGGTACGCTCAAGCCCCGCATCAAGGCATTCATGACAGAGCTTGATGAAGAACTCTGGAAGCTCGGCGTACTTGCAAAAACCGAGCACAACGAAGGTGCACCCGCCCAGCATGAGTTAGCACCCATCTTCTCCACAACCAACATCGCCTGCGACCACAACCAGATCACGATGGACTTAATGCAGAAGATCGCACGCCGTCACGGACTCGTCTGTCTGCTGCACGAAAAGCCGTTCCTCGGCGTCAACGGCTCCGGTAAGCACAACAACTGGTCGATGACAACAAGTCTCGGACAGAACCTGCTCGAACCCGGTGATACCCCGCACGAAAACGCACAGTTCCTGCTCTTCCTCGTCGCTGTCATCAAGGCGGTTGATGAGTATCAGGATCTGCTTCGTATCTCCGTTGCCTCTGCCGGCAATGACCACCGTCTCGGCGCACACGAAGCACCGCCCGCCATCGTCTCCATGTTCATCGGCGACGAGCTTGCAGGTATTCTCGATGCCATCGAAGCCGGAAGCGCTTACAACGCCAAGGAAAGCGAAATGATGCGTATCGGTGTTCATGTCCTGCCGAAGTTCCCGCGCGACACGACCGACCGCAACCGTACTTCGCCGTTTGCCTTCACCGGCAACAAGTTTGAGTTCCGTTCGCTCGGTTCTTCCGCTTCTCCCGCGTCCGTCAATATCGTCATCAACACCGCCGTTGCACAGATTCTCGGTGAATTTGCCGATACGCTGGAAGCGGCTGACAATTTCAACGAAGCACTCAATGATCTGATCCGCGACACCATTCGTGCCCACAAGCGCATCCTGTTCAACGGCAACGGTTACGATCAGAGCTGGATTACCGAGGCGGAGTCCCGCGGTCTGTCCAACTACCGCACCACGCCCGAGGCACTGGCGCATTATCTTGACGAAAAGAACGTCGCGCTGTTTGAAAACAACAAGGTCTTCTCCCGTACCGAGCTTGCCGCGCGCAAAGAAATCAACGAGGAGAACTACTGCAAGGTCATCAACATCGAAGCGCGTACCATGATCGACATGATCCGCCGCGAGATTCTTCCCGCCGCCGCCGCATATAAAACAAAGCTGTCCGAAACGCTGAATCTGACCCGCGCGGCATCCCCTGACATCGATTCTCCGTATGAAGAAGAAACGCTGGCACTGCTGTCCAAGTATTCCGCCGCCGCATTCCATTCGCTCAAGACTCTGGAGGGCGCGGTCGATGCCAAGGACAAGCCGACCGAAACATCGGCTCTTGCCCGTTTCTGCGGTGACATCATTCTCCCGTTGATGGAAGAGCTGCGCTGTGAAATCGATGCCATTGAACCGCTCATTCCCAAAACCGAGTGGCCGTATCCGACCTACGGTGATCTGCTGTTCTACGGCAATTAACGCATACTGCACAGAAAGGATGGCGTGTTATGTCTTTCTATCATGATTTTCAGCCAAAATCAACCTCCCGTGTCAGAGAAAGCATTGAATGGAGCATCCGTTACTCGTTCCGCACAGAGGTCAAAGACCTGCCGCGTGTGCTTCTGATCGGGGATTCCATCTGCCATGCCTATCACGGAGCCGTTGCCGCACGTCTGGGCGATGATGCCGTCATCACCTACTGGGCAAGCTCCAAGTGTGTCACAGACCCCGATTATTTCCGCGAACTGGATTTCGTCATTGACGGAGATCACGGCAAGTATGCGGCAATCTGTTTCAACAATGGTCTGCACTCCCTTTCCACCGACCGTGCGGAATGGAATGAAGCCTATCGCGCTGTCATCCGTTTTCTGCGTGCCAAGTGTCCGCAGGCAAAACTCGTGCTGACACTTTCCACACCGTCCCGCAATCCCGACCAGAACAGCCGTGTTCTGAGCATCAACGAGGACACCCGCGCCGCCGCACAAGAAGCAGACCTTCCCGTCATTGATCTTTACGGTGCCGTTGCCAATCTGGACCCGGATATCTGCATGAGCGATTCCGTCCACTGGAAATCCGAAGGCGTGGATGTGCAGGCGGATTGTATTGTCGCAAACATCCGCGAACTGCTTAAATGATTTCAAACAAGGAGAACAACAACCATGAAAACACTCGTTATCATCGTTGACGGCATGCGCCCCGATGCGATTGCCGACCATCCGATTGCAAAAAAGTTCATGGCAAGATCCGCGTATACCCTCTCCGCACGCACGGTTATGCCCAGCGTGACCCTGCCCTGCCACATGTCGCTGTTCCATTCCGTTGACCCCACCCGCCACGGTACAACGACCAATACTTACATGCCGCAGGTCCGCCCGATTAACGGCGTCTGCGAAACGCTGTTCAATGCAGGCAAGACCTGTGCGATCTTCTATAACTGGGAGCAGCTCCGCGATCTCGCAAGACCGAACTCGATTGTCCATGCGTATTTCGTCAAAGGCGGCCTTTATGGCTACGAGGATGCCAACAACCGTGTCACCGACGCTGCCATCGATTATCTGACACATTACGATGTCGACTTTACGTTCCTGTATCTTGGTTTTGCCGACATGGCAGGTCATCAGCACGGCTGGATGTCGCCCGAATACATGTACTCCATCGACAATTCCTTTGAAAACATCGAGCGGCTGGTCAATGTACTGCCCGACGATTATCAGGTCATCATCACCGCAGACCACGGCGGACATGACCGCACACACGGCACGGAGCTTGACGAGGATATGGTAATCCCGTTGATCTGTTACGGCTCTTCATTCGATCCTTCGCTCAACCTCGACGGCGCATCCATCAAGGATATCGCACCGACCGTTGCCGCTCTGCTCGGTGTCAAACCCGACGACGAGTGGGAAGGAAAAAATCTGCTTGCATAAAATAAAAATCCGATCCTCTCACCGTACACTTTGCGATGAGAGGATCGTTGCTTTTCAGAATGTTTCTTTCGTAAATGTCTCCCACGGGATATCCACGGGCATCTTCTTTGTCAGAATGTCGTCGATGTGCATAAGCAGCGGATAGTCGGCGGCATTGACCTCACCGCGCGCAGCTTTGATTTTCACCGCACGCGCAACACGCTCGGCAACGACAAGAGATTCCAGCGTCACGCCCTGCAATTCAGCTTTTGCTTCATCGATATTCAGTCCCCGTCCGAGCAGAATACCGACAAGCCGTGTTCTGCCGCCGTAGACCGTGACGTAGAGGTCACCCGCACCGACACAGAGATTATCAAGCGTTCCGGCACCCTGCATGGCAAGCAAACCCGCCATTTCGCGCACACTCTGTCCGAAAATTGCCGCCTGCGAATTGAAATGCAGCTCGGAGTCAAGACCGAACGCACGCTGATTCAGACCGATCGTCAGCGCAATACCGAGTGCATAACCATTCTTCAACGCAACAGCGGATTCAATGCCGACGACATCGGTGGACAGGCTGATATGATAATACTCGGTCGCCATTGCCGCACGGAGCATTTTCAAGGTTTCGGGATCGGTGCCGCAGAAGGTAACCTCGGTCTGATCGTGTGCGACCAGTTCATAGCTGGTACACGGACCGCCGATGGCATTGAGATTGCGCGTCATTCCCTTCTCTGCAAGACGCTGCTTCCACAGCTCGGGATAGCAAAGCAGTGTACCGTCATCAAGATCGTAAAGTCCCTTGGTTACGGTGATAATCGGAATCTCCTCGGGAATGATCGGCAGAATGACCTCGGAGAACCAATCAACACCAAAGGAAGAAACACCGCCGATGACGAAGGTTGCACCGTCAAGTGCTTCGTTCACTTCCTCAATCTGATAATATTCCACACCCGCGGGAAAATTACGGGTAAACTTCGGATGACGACCCGTCTTGCGGCAGGTGTCGATGATGTCGCGGTCGAGCGGTGTACCGACAAGACGCACGGTATTGCCGTTTTCTCTTGCGGGAAATGCCAGTGCCGAACCCATCATGCCGGCACCGATGATTGTAATGACTGCCATTGTACGATTCTCCTTTTTGGTTATACAGATGATCCCGGGTACGCGTTGTCCCGGGTTCCGTTATTTGTTGTTATTTGCTGACCACACTCTGCAGGGTGAAAACAAATTCGCAGTATTCGCCCCATACAGATTTGACCCAGATTTCTTCATTGTGTGCATCCATGATCGTCTTTGTGATGTAAAGCCCCAGACCCACGCCTGTCTTATCAAGACCGCGGCTCTTGTCGCTCTTATAGAAACGGTCAAAGACGTACGGAAGCTCCGCTTCGGGAATTCCCTGTCCTTCGTTGAAGACAGAGACATAGGTCTTTTTGTCGTGCGCAGTGATGTTGATGCGGTACAAGCCGCCGGGATTCGTAAATTTCACGGCGTTGTCGCAGATGTTGTAAAGCACCTGGTGAATCGCATCACGGTCGGCATAGACCGTCATATTGTCGCGGTCACATTCAAATTCGATGTTCAGCTGCTTTTCGTCAATGCGCTGTTCAAACGAGATCAGAATCTGTCGCGCCATTTCGCAGATATCAAACGCGGTCATCGTGAACTTGCGGTCGCCTGCCTGAATCCGGGAGATATCAAGCAGAGACGCGACGAGTCTTGACAGACGGCGCACCTCACCTGCGATCAGCTCCAGATAATACGGCTGTTTTTCCGGCGGAATCGCACCGTCCAAAATACCGTCGATGAAGCCTGCAATCGTCGTCATCGGTGTCCGCAGATCGTGGGAGACATTGGCAAGGAACGAACGGCGCTGATCTTCGACAGTCGCAAGCGAATTTGCCATATTGTTGAACGCCATGGCAAGCTCCGCCACCTCGTCCGAGCCTCTGACCGGAACACGGACATCGAATTTTCCTGCTGCATACTGCTTTGCAGCACGGCTCATTTCCTTCAAGGGTGAGGAAATTTTCTCACTGATAAAGTATACCGCAAGCATTGCCGCAATCATAACCCACATACAGGCGATGAGGATGGTTTTCAGCATCGTCTCAACAAGACCCGTGA
>JAZTZC010000369.1:0-9699 GCA_045637265.1 Eubacteriales bacterium
TCTTCCTAAGACCGCTTGGCCTCCGACTTGTCATACACGTAAAACCCGGTGACAGAGTTACGGTGAACGTGGAAACCTTCTGCGGTGAGTGCTTCTTCTGCAAAAAGGGATTTGTCAACAACTGCACCGACAAGAACGGCGGTTGGGCACTTGGTTGCCGTATCGATGGTGGTCAGGCGGAGTACGTCCGCGTGCCGTTTGCCGATCAGGGACTGAATAAGATTCCCGATAGCGTGACTGACAGACAAGCCCTGCTCGTGGGCGACGTTCTTGCCACGGGTTATTGGGCGGCGAAAATCTCGGAGATCACCAAGGACGATACCGTCCTCATCATCGGCGCAGGTCCTACGGGAATCTGCACACTCCTTTGCGTGATGCTCAAAACACCGAAGCGTATCATCGTGTGCGAGAGGGATGAGAACCGCATCAAGTTTGTGGGTGAGCACTATCCCGATGTGCTGACGGTTACACCCAATGAATGTCTCGATTTTGTGCGCGAAAACAGCGATCACGGTGGTGCGGATGTGGTACTGGAAGTCGCAGGCGCAGAGAACACCTTTGAGCTTGCGTGGCAGTGCGCGCGTCCGAATGCGATTGTCACGGTGGTGGCACTATATGACAAGGCGCAGACCTTGCCGCTCCCCGATATGTACGGCAAAAATCTGACCTTCAAGACCGGCCGCGTTGACGGCTGCGACTGCGAGGAAACCTTGCGGCTCATTGCCGAGGGCAAGCTTGATACCGAGCCGCTGATCACGCATACCTATCCGCTTGCGAAGATCGACGAGGCATATGATCTGTTTGAAAACAAGTGGGACGGCGTGATTAAGGTTGCGGTGGAGTGTTGAAGCAATGACAGATAACGAAACCTCGTGGGACAAGCTCCTGCAAATCAAAACCGGCGGTCGGGATGATACAAATGCGGACGAATACCGCTATCCGTATGAACCAACGCCGTACTGCGTGCTCGAACGCCTGGCAAACAGCGGACTTTTCGGCAAAGACGATGTGGTTCTCGATTACGGATGCGGCAAAGGTCGTGTCGGCTTCTATCTGTCCTATCGGACGAAGGCAAAGTCGATCGGCATTGAATACGATGACCGTATTTATCAGAGTGCGCTGGAAAACAACAAAACCGCCGTCCCGCGGGCAAAAGCGGATTTTGTGTCGGTGCGGGTGGGGGAATTTGACGTACCGCATGACGTCAACCGATGCTATTTCTTCAATCCTTTCTCAGTTGAGATCCTCCGACAGGTGATGGCGCGGATCATGGAATCCTATTATGCCGCTCCGCGTGAGATTCTGCTGTTCTTTTACTACCCGTCGGACGAATTCATGTGCTATCTCATGACGGTGGACGAGCTGGAATTTTACGATGAGATCGACTGCGATGATCTGTTTGAAGGGAGCAATCATCGGGAGCGGATCATGATTTTTGAACTGCCGGATTATGAATTTGATGACGATGACTGAAAGGAATGGTATGCAATGAATGGCGAAGAACTTTATAAGCTGATCAAAGAGTAGCTACCGAATATTTGTCAGATCACCGCATATAAATCGGGCGAAAAAGTCTATTCCGAATGCTGGAACGACTATAAAGCGGACGATTGCGTTCATATCATGTCCGCCACAAAAAGCATCATGGCGCTGCTGATCGGGATCGCCATCGACCGGGGAGAAATAAAGAGTGTTGATGACAAGATCCTCGGTTATTTTCCCGAATATCAAATCAAGCGCGGCGAGAAGACCATTCATGACGTAACCATCCGGCATCTTCTGACCATGCGTGCGCCGTACAAGTGCAAGGGCGATCCGTGGTCGAAGGTCTGTTCCAGCGACAATTGGACGTATGCCTCCCTCGACTTTTTAGGCGGCAGAAAAGGCTTGACCGATGAATTCAATTATCAGACGGTGTGTCTGCATATCCTTTCTGGAATTTTGTATCGGGCAACCAATAGGAAAACCGTGGATTATGCCAATACATACTTGTTTGAGCCGCTGGGTATTGCAATGCACCAAAACTATTATGCGGAAACAGCAGAGGAACACAAACAGTTTACGATAGGAAAGACTCCGAAAGAAAATATCTGGTTCTGCGATCCCGACGGACTGGGTACGCCCGGATACGGACTCTGTATGTCGGCAGAGGATATGGCGAAGATCGGGTTTCTGTGTCTGAACAAAGGCATTTATTGCGGTAAGCAGATCGTATCCGCCGACTGGATCGCGGAAATGACACGCCCCCGTACCGTGGAAAGCGATCACTTCCGTGGAATGGACTACGGCTATCTGTGGTGGATCATTGACCGCGAAAAGAATATCTATGCCTCCATCGGCAACAGCGGAAACGTGATCTATGTAAATCCGGAAAAAGAGATCGTCGTTGCGGTGACATCCTATTTCAAGCCGACGGTGTTCGATCGGGTGGATTTTATCAGAGAGCATATCGAGCCGTTTATATTCGAATGACAAATCCACATTCAGGAGGACCATGATGGAACAATTATTCAAAAGCATTTTGGAACAGGACAAAGCACCGATCGTGGTGTGCGATATGGAATCGACCGTCGTATATATGAATCCGTCGGCAATCGCGCGATATCAGCGTGATTTAACGGGTAAAAACATCAAAATCTGCCATCCCGCCGCGGCAAATGAGCGAATTGAGCAGGTACTTGCGTGGTTTGCCAAAAGCCGCGACAATAACATCGTCTATACGTTCCGAAACGATGAGGAAAACAAGGACGTGTATATGGTGGCGCTCCGTGACGGTGACGGCGCACTCATCGGGTACTACGAAAAGCACGAGTACAGAAACCGCGAAACGGCAAAGCTGTACGATATCGAACCCTGACGGTCATAACAGGCAATCATTTTCAAAGAAACCTTGAGGTAGATTATGAGCGAAAAACGATTTGGAAAAAGAGAATGGCTGGTTCTCGTGCTGTTCGGACTTGTCGGACAGATCGCCTGGTCGGTCGAGAATATGTATTTCAATCTGTTTGTCTTTGAGACGGTGGTACCGTCTCTGACTGCCGTGACGCTGATGGTTCAGCTCAGCGGCATTGCGGCAACGCTTACCACGCTTGTTGCAGGAACACTCTCCGATAAACGCGGAAACCGCAGAAGCTTTATCTCATGGGGATATGCAATCTGGGGTATTACTGTGGCGATGTTTGGATTTATGTCGCCGGAGCTGACTGAGAAGCTTCTCGGATGCGGACTGGATAAAGCTGTTATGATCACCCTTACAGCCGTTGTGGTGGGTGACTGCGTGATGACGCTCTTTGGTTCTACAGCGAATGATGCCTGCTTTAACGCATGGGTTACCGATAATACGGAAAGCTCCTTCCGCGGCAAGGTGGAAGGCGTTCTCTCCATTTTGCCCCTTGCGGCAATGCTCATCGTTGCAGGCGGCTTTGGCATCATCGTGGAGATGATCGGCTATTCCATGATGTTCCTCTGCCTTGGCATTGTCATTTCTATCTGCGGTGTGTGCGGTATCTTCACGCTTCGAGACAGTTCCACGCTCCAAAAAAGCGGTAATTTCAGAGATATCCTGTACGGCTTCAAACCGGGCGTGATCAAAGAACACTCGCCGCTGTATCTGACCCTTTGCCTTGTTCTGATCTACGGCATTGCGTGCCAGATCTTTATGCCGTATCTCATCATTTACATGAAGACGTACCTTGGATTTTCCGTGGTGGAGTATAGTGTTGTATTCGGTGCGGCGATCATCCTCGGTGCGGCAGTCAATCTCTATCTGACAAGACTTTCCGACAGAAAAAACAAGAATACCATGCTTTATTTTGCATCCGCGATCTTTGCGGCAGGACTGTTCGGGATGTACTTTGCGAAGGGAATGGACAAAACGGCAACGCTCCTTGTCTTTGGCATCGCAGGCTTTGTCATGATCGCGGGATATATTCTGATCTCTGCGCTTTGCGGATCTCTTGTCAGAGACTACACTCCGGAGGGCGTGGTCGGCAAGCTGCAAGGTGTCCGCATGGTATTCAGTGTGCTGATTCCCATGATCGTAGGCCCGATGATCGGCAACGGCATCAATGCCCGGATGAACATTCCGCTTCCCGATATGGAATCTGCCGACGTGATGACGACACAGTATATTCCCGCACCCGAAATTTTCCTGGCAGGGGCGATTTTCTCGCTTCTGATGTTTGCGCTGATTCCGGTTTTGGTGAAGGTTTCAAAGAAAAACGGATAGGCGGATATTACATAACGCGGGTACGGACCTGTTGGGGTATAACATCCAAAAAAGAATCGGAATCAATGCAATGCTATGGTGTTGAAATTCCGATTCTTTTCTTTACGCAAAAAAATTTGAATACATACTTGACTATTCTGATTCTGCGGAGTATTATTATATTATACCATTCCGTTGATTTACAACGGGAAATACTGGCCGTTATGCGGATGATGCTTCATCATCATACAATATGGATTTTTACAGGAGGGGACTATGACAATGATGTATCTGACTATGGACGAAAATGGGTTTTACTTAAACGGCGAACCCTTTGACCTGCAATCGGGCGATTTTCATTATTTTCGCTGTCTTGAGGGCGGCTGGCGGCACCGACTGGAACTGATGAAAGCCTTTGGTCTGAACACCCTGCAGACATATGTGCCCTGGAGCCTTCATGAGCCGGAGCGCGGACAGTACCGTTTCGACGGACATCTGAATCTGCGCGCATTTTTGCAGCTGTGTCAGGAGGTCGGGTTGTACGTCATGCTCCGTCCCGCGCCGTATATCTGCTCCGAGTGTGACTGGGGCGGAATGCCGTACTGGCTCATGCGCGAGGACTGTTGTCCGAGAACGATGGACGGTGCGTTTACAAAAGCTTACAAAACGTATTTTCTGCGTCTGATGCAGGAAATTGAGCCGATGCTGTCCACACGCGGCGGTCCGATCATCGCCGTTTCCGTCGAAAACGAATACGGCAGCTTCGGTATGGACCGTGACTATATCCGATGGAACGCCGAGCTTTATCGCTCCTGCGGCATCGATGTTCCGCTTTATAACACCGACGGCGACAACGCATTCATGCTGACCCACGGCGGACCTGAAAACTTGTGGTCAGGCATCAATTTAGCAGCTGTCACCGAGCAGTCCGTAAAAAGTTATCATACCTACCAGCGCGGCTATCCCATTTATGTCGGCGAGATGTGGGGCGGCAGGGCACAGCAGTGGGGTGGACGGTTTGCGCGTCAGACGGCACAAACAATCGCCCAGCGCTATCGCACGGCACTTTCTTTTGGCGCACATGTGAACTTTTATATGTTCTGCGGCGGCACCAACTTCGGCTTTTTCGGCGGTGCGAATTTCTGTACTTACCGCGCCGATGTTCCGGGAGCAAAGGAGCGCTATATCCCGTTTTGTACCAGCTACGACGTTGATGCTCCCGTGACCGAGGATGGACGTCCTACCGAGAAATATTTTGCCCTGCGCCGTGTTCTTGCCGAGCATCGCGGCATGTCGGTTGACGATCTGCCGTCGGTTCCCGAAAACCGACCCGTGCAGACGGCAGGCGATATCTGCTGGGCATCCGCGCGATGCGTATTTGACCCGACCGTTTTAGAAGTTCTGACCGAAACGAAGGTCACATCGGGCAATGTACGCACGATGGAAGCGCTCGGTCAAGACTATGGATTTGTGTTGTATACCACCCACATCCGCGCATCTGATCCCGATTATACCTACACCATCAGCATCGAGGGTCTGCATGACCGCGCCGACATCTATGCAGACGGCAAATATCTTGGTACATATTACCGCGACAGGGAAAACACGCCTGTTTCCTTTCAGATTCCTGCAGGCAGTGTGCGTCTTGATATTCTTGTGGAAAACATGGGACGCATCTGCTACGGACACAAGATGCTGGATGAGCACAAGGGCATCACGGGATATGTCAGAACCAACCATTGTGCGGGCATTGTCACAAACTGGGAAAGCCGTTCACTTCCGTGCCGCTATCCGCAGATTACGGATGCATTTGACGCACAACCGTCGGACAGTTTCACGCAGGATGCTACAGCACCGCATCTGTACCGCGGTACATTCTCCGCAATTCCCGGTGTAGATACGCACCTGCGCTATACCGGCACCAACATGACAAAAGGTCAGGTCTGGATCAATGGATTTGCTGTCGGAAGATATTGGAACATCGGTCCGCAGGAAACGCTGTATATCCCGGGTGATCTTCTGATGGCAGAAAACCGTATTGAAATACTCGAACTTTACAGCGACGGAACGTATCCCGCCCCGCAGTTCTGTGATGCGGCATCCCTTGACGGATTATCCGAAAATGCGGAAATTGTGATGGGTTGACGGATCATTTGTGTCAGTTCAAACGTCAATTGTATTGTAATATCGTATCAGGTGTGCTATACTAATATTAAAATCAAAAGAAACTGCTTTGTCATGATGGTTGGTCGGATTTTCTCGTGTTTTCTGTATATTCTGCAAACAGACCGACCTTCGTCAAGGAACCGAAAGGAGAGTCCCCATGACACAATTTGGAGCCTTTTATTGCGGCGGGAAAGCGTACGGAAGAGCATCGCATCCGATTGTTTCTGCATCGCATGAGATTCGTCTTGCTTGGAATTACATAACCACCGCTGTGCGCGATGATGTACAGAAATTATATTGCATCACCGTTTTCGACGAGCACGGACTGACAGTTCACGACTCCGGTGTGATCGCCTCCGATGCCATGCAGTATGCCATACCGGTGGGTACGCTTTGCCCGGGAAATGTCTACCATTGGCGCATCACAGCGGAACTGACCGGCGGCAGTGTGACCTCTGATGCTATGATGCTGGAAACAGCGATTGACGATCTTGACCGTGCAAAATGGATCATCTGCGGTGTGGATGACGAACCATCCGCCCCAGTGTTCCGTCGGTGTTTTTCGATTGATCGTGATGTTCTTCGAGCAAGGCTGTATGTCACGGGACTTGGGTTGATCGACTGTCGGCTGAACGGAATGCCGCTGTCCGATGCGTATCTCACACCGCCCAATACCCGCTATGACAAGCAGGTTTATTTTGAAACGCTCGATCTAACGGGTGCGCTTTGCCGGGAAGAAAATACGCTGACCGTACAGCTTGGCGGCGGCTATAACATGGACTACTCGCAATGGGGTTTTCGCTATGATACACCGAAGGGACTTCGTGCCGCTATCGTCCTGACCTATTGTGATGGGACAACTGCGCGTTTTGACAGCGACGGTATGTGGGAATGGCAGGATTCGCCGATCACGGAAAACGGACTGTATCTTGGTGAAACGTATGACGCGGGACGGCGGTTTGATGATTGGCACCTTGCGGTCATCTCTGAGAAAACAGCGCCGAAGGGCAGACTTCTCTGCAATGAAATGCCGCCGATCCGTGTGATCGAACGCATCGATCCGGTCGCTTTCTGGGACTGTGACGGGGAAACCGTTTACGATTTCGGCAAAAATATTCAGGGTATCTGTGAAATCACCGTAAAAGCACCTGCGGGCTGTCAGATCGTCCTGCAGCACAGCGAAATGATCATGCCTGACGGCAAAGCCGATCTCTTTACCAATCGCGCCGCACGGGCAGCCGATATATACATCTGCGCAGGTGACGGTGTGGAGACTTACCGCCCGCGCTTTACCTATCACGGATTTCGCTATGTTACAGTCAAAACCAGCCGGCCGACCGCGCATTTGGCTGTGACCGCGCTGTTTCTGTCGGCAGATGTCGGTCCCGCGGCGGAATTTTCCTGCTCTGAGTCGATCATCAACCGCATCTATTCTCTTTGCACAAACAGCATCCGTTCCAATCTTGTCAGCATTCCGACCGACTGCCCCGTCAGAGATGAGCGTACCCCGTGTCTGATGGACTCGCAGATGTATGAGGATGCGGCAATGTATCAGTTCAACATGTACGGCTACTATAAAAAGTGGCTTGCCGACATCACATCCGACGAAAGTCAGATCCTCGGCGGCAATATGGACTGGTTTGGTGACAGTCTGATGCTGACTTACCGCATGTATCGCTTCTATGGCGATCTGACCCCTGCAAAAGAGTTGTATCCGCAGTTCCGACGCGGTGTGATGCGTTGGATGGAGAAAACAGAGGATGGTGTATGGCCGTGGGGCTATGGCGACTGGTGTCTGCCCAACGACAACACATGGGAGGGCTTCGGTCAATGCAAGGCCGCTGTCAACACCGCGCTTCTGCATGCTTACACGCATATCATGGCGGAGTTTGCCGCGCTGCTTGACTACCCGGACGATAGGGAACTGTTCTTATCCTATGCTGACTGTGTCAGAGAAGGTTTCATCCGGCGGTATTGGCATGAGGATGGCTCGGTCGGTGACGGACGGCAGCCGGAGATGTTCCTGCCGCTGTTCTACGGGATTCTGACGGGCGAATATGCCGAGAAGACCCGCGCCGCGCTGTGCGATAAAATCCGCGCAGACGGATATTTTGATGTCGGCGGCTTCGGCGGACGAACCGTGATTCCCGTACTTGCCGATGCCGATGCGCTCGATTTGTATCTGGACATTGTCCGCCGCAATACCTATCCCGGATTCGGGTTCTTAAACGCGATGGGTGCGACCTCACTCTGGGAGCAATGGGCGGTCAAGGGTGCGATGCATTCCCACAGTCATGCAATGCATTCGGGCATCTCGGCAGCACTTTATCAGACGTTATGCGGCGTTGTCCCGACCTCTCCTGCATTCCGCACCTTCACGATTGCACCACGCCTGCCGCGGGATATGCGTTTTGTACGCTGTTCGCTCGATACATACTCCGGGCGCATTGAGGTCATGTGCGAGTCCTTCGGCGACAGTCTTGTTCTGTCCTGTACGGTTCCGCCGAATACGGAAGCGACGCTGACCTTCCCGGATTATGATGTGTATGAGAATTGTCTGCTTTTTGATGGGGAACGCGCCATTGCCAAACAGAAAAACATGTGCCTTGGCAGCGGTAAGTATGTGTTCCGCCTTGTGCCAAAAGCATTGATCGATACGGCGATGAAGCAAGGGTGATCTTTACACATAATATATAAGACAAAACTGAACACGAGGAGATTCTATATGAGACGAAGGATATCATTGCGACTGTTACCGCAGTTTCTCGAGGTACGTAAAAGAACGAGGCGGATCGCAGGTGTGGTCATAGCAGTTCCGCTGAATGTTGTCGTGAGATCGGAATCGTTTCTGCGGGATCGTCCGTGTAAAATGTTGAAAGTGTGCTGAAAGATTTGCTCATGCTGACAAAGCAAATTGAAATGCCGCATTAAGCCACATTATTTTCTTTATTTTTCAAATGTCAATTGATGTCATCTATCTAACATGTCATATTGTCAGAAATTCTCATTCATAATCGAAAAGAAGCGCGTTCATACTAACACCGGAATCCCAAAGAAACGGATTCCGAACGGATATGAGGCGCCGCGGATAAACAATCCCGGATGCACTCATTCCGGGATTACAGTTTTTTTGAATAAAGGAGAAAAAATCATGTCCAAGTCCAATAAGGCACTCGTACCCGAAGCAAAGGAAGCTCTGAACCAGTTCAAGATGGAAGCAGCAAACGACGTTGATGTATTTTTACATCAAATAAGGATTAAATATAGTGAACCATTTACTCAAAAAATCAGACTGTCTACGATACAATCTTGTATAATAGGCAGTC
>JAZTZC010000370.1:0-3077 GCA_045637265.1 Eubacteriales bacterium
ATATCCGTCCTCGTCAAGCGCCAGATTGGCATCCTGCGTGACAGCCGCATAGGAAACTGCCGTTTCAAAAAGCGGTGTGGCTTCATTGGTCTGGCGGTTGACATGATGGACAACAAACCCATCTTCTGCACGGACGGCAAAGCTCTCCGTCACACCCGAGCCGAACATCAGCCCAATGCGAAGAAGGAGCCCACGCACGGACTCCTCTTCTGTTTCCGCTTCCTCCGTGGAAGGAGCAGCGGGGGCGGTTTCTTCGGTTGTTTCGGAAGAAGCATCTTCTATGATTTCCTCCGTTGTTTCCTCGGTCGGCTGTTCTGTTGTTGTATCTTCCGTCTGAATGACAGTATCCTCAGTTACAGATTCTTCCGTTACGGCATCCTCCGGAAGCTCGTCCGCGGCATGTGCGACCAGTGCCGAGAACGGCAGAATGGACATCACAACACCAAGCAGCATAAGCCCTGCAAGCACCAGACACAGAATCTGCGTAATCAGACGCTGTTTTTCTGCGTGGGTTCTTTTCTTTTTCATGCGGGTATCCTTTCTATGTATCAGAAAAACAAATGGAAAAAGACGGAATTATTCGGCGGGCGCATCGATGACGGTATACTGTCCGCGTGCCATGATGTATGCCTCAACCGAGGTGACGGTAATGCCGCGTCCGTCATCACGCGGAACGAGAAGCAGATGATTCCACGGAATCGCTACGCCGTCGGTCAGATCGACACCGTCGGTGAGATCGGTGATACCGTTGATGCCGGGGCAGCTCGAGACTGCAGAGCCGGAGCGGAGAATGAACTCGCTGCTGCCGACAATCGTCTGTCCCTTGGTCAGATAAACGACATCATAATCGGTAATCGGCATCGCGGAATTTGCGGGAGCCTCGGTTTCTGCGGGAATAGCTTCCGTTTCCACTGGGACGGCTTCGGTTTCTGCGGGTGCGGGCGGCGGTGTTGTCGCGGTGCCTGCTTGTCCGATTGCATCGATGCGGGCATTGAGTGCTTCAATCATCGTATCGATTTTCTGGTAAATCCGTTCCTCCAGCGCACCAATGGCACGGAGAACATAGCTTTCGGAGACGGGAAGATCGGAGCCTTCATAGGCAGATTCTTCAGCAAACACGGAGAAGACGAGAACGGAGAGGGTCAGGAATACGGCGAGCACGGTCAGAAGCAGAGATTTTTTGAATTTCATGGTGCTTGTTTCCTTTCTATCAGTATGGGAAATTAGTCGGTCGGAAGATCGGTATAGGGTGGCGTAAACGATTCGGGCAGAGCCATAGGAGCTGTGGGAATCTTCAGCTTGCGGATCTTCGGCGGCGTGTCAAAGAGGTTTGCAAAATCAATTGCTGAGAATACCATAGACTGTCCTGCTTTCAGCGTCATCAGCTGAACACCTGCAGAGGTTCGGGTTGTTTTCAGCGGAATCAGGGACGAGGAGAGAATCATGCCGCGTCCGTTGTCGGAGACGAGGAGAATGTCGCGTTCCTCACCCTCTGCGAGATAGAAGATACCGACACAAGGAGCCGTATCGGAATACGCACCCGTCAGCTTGCGGCGGTTGGATTTTGTTGCATAGACATCGGCGGGGATGCGGACACCCTTACCGTTTGCAAACAAGAGCACAAACGTACCGCGGTCGTTTTCCGGGGCGGACTGGCTCTTCATCGCAATACAGCGCTCTCCTGCGTCAAATCCGAGCTTTGCGGGAATGAAATCACCGAGGACCGATGCCTTGGACGGCTCGAAGTCGGAGACCTTTGCCTTGTAGACCTGTGATCTGTCGGAGAAGAACAGAAGCTCATGGATGTTTTCGGCATCTTCGTCTGTGCGGAGCATATCGCCGTCCTTGAATTTCAGTTCATCGTTGCCGCGCAGGGAAGCCATCGTGATCTTCTTGAAGTAGCCGTCGTGGGAGAGTACGAGCTTGACGGGGAAGTTCTCGACATGATCGTCCTCATCGTATTCGACAACATCTTCAGTATAAATGAGCTGTGTCATACGCGGCTTGCCGTACTTGTCACGAACGTCGGCAAGCTGCTTGGCAATCATCTTTTTCTGTTTTTTCTCACTTGCAAGGATGCCTTCGATTTCCGCGATTTCCTTCTGCAATGCTTCGATTTCGGAAATGCGGTTGATGATGTATTCGCGGTTCAGGTTGCGCAGCTTGATTTCCGCAATGTATTCCGCCTGCAGTTCATCAATGGAAAAGCCTTTCATGAGGTTCGGAATAACATCCGCATCGTTTTCCGTGCCGCGGACAATGGCGATGGCGCGGTCGATGTCGAGCAGGATTTTGCCAAGACCGAGCAGCAGATGCAGCTTATCGCGCTTCTTGCCAAGGTCATAGTTCAGTTCACGGACAACGCAGGTCAGACGGAACTTGATCCATTCCTCAAGAATCTGCATGACGCCGAGCTGTTTCGGTGTTGAACCGATCAGAACATTGAAGTTGCAGGCAAATTCATCTTCCAGCGGCGTGAGCTTGTAGAGCTTCTGCATCAGAAGATCGGGATCGGTGCCGCGGCGCAGATCGAGCGTCAGCTTAAAACCGTCCTTGTCGATTTCGTCGCGGAAGTCGGTGATTTCCTTCAGTTTGCCTTCCTTGACAAGATGGGAAATGCGGTTGACAATGGCTTCAATCGACGTGGAATAGGGAATCTGCAGAATGTCAATGCAGTTTTCCTTTTTATCAAAGGCGTAGCGTGAACGGACAGAGAACGAACCGCGTCCCGTGCGGTAGATTTCCTTCATTTCGGCGCGATTGTAGATGATCGATGCGCCGGTGGAAAAGTCAGGTGCTTTGACGATATCCATGAAATCGTTCAGCGCGATTTTCGGGTCGTTCAGAAGCGCGATCGTACCGTCGCAGATTTCCGCTAAATTAAAGGAGCAGATGTTGGATGCCATACCGACGGCGATACCGACATTCGGTGTGACGAGGACATTCGGGAATGTCGTCGGGAACAGCGTCGGTTCGGTCTTCGTATTGTCGTAGTTGGGTACCATGTCGACGGCATCACGGTCAATGCCGCGGAACAGCTCGTGACAGATGGGGTCAAGACGTACCTCGGTATAACG
>JAZTZC010000371.1:0-1631 GCA_045637265.1 Eubacteriales bacterium
GGCGTACGCCTTCCTGAATGTACTGGCCGAGGGAGTGCAGGTCGGTGGTGAAGACAACGGAAGCGGGGAACAGACCCTTATTGTCCTTGCCTTCGGATTCGCCGAACAGCTGCTTCCACCATTCGTTCATCATGGTCATGCAGGGTTCATAGTCGACGAGGATCTCAGTCTTCTTGCCCTTGTTGTGAAGGATGTTTCTGTATGCAGCGTACTTGTAGCAGTCGTTGTTTGCAAGATCACAGCCGGCATAAGCCTCACGTGCGTCAGCGGCACCCTTCATCATATCGTCGATGTCGATACCTGCAACTGCGATGGGAAGCAGACCGACAGCGGTCAGAACAGAGTAGCGTCCGCCGCAGTCATCCGGGACAACGAAGGTTTCACAGCCCATTTCGTCTGCGAATGCCTTGAGCGTACCTTTTGCGCGGTCGGTGGTGATGAAGACGCGATCCTTGATGCAGTCCGGGCCGTACTTCTTGATGAGCATGTCGCGGAAGATACGGAAAGCGATAGCCGGTTCAGTGGTGGTACCGGATTTGGAGATAACATTGAGGCAGACATCCTTGCCTTCACAGATGGACAGAAGCTCTGCTGTTGCCTGTGCGGAAATGTTGCAGCCTGCAAAATAGATGTCGGGCGTGTCCTTTTTCAGATTGTTGTAATAGGGGCTCTTGCAGAATTCGATTGCAGCGCGTGCACCGAGGTAAGAACCGCCGATGCCGATGACGATCAGAATGTCGCAGGAGGACTTGATATTTTCGGCTGCAGCCTTGATGCGGGTAAATTCTTCCTTGTCATAATCGACGGGAAGATCAACCCAGCCGAGGAAGTCATTGCCAAGACCTGTTTTGTTGTGAAGCTTGTCGTGCGCGGACTTGACGGAATCTTCGATTGCGCCGAGCTCATGATCGCCGACAAATCCAGTGAGAAATTTGTCATTTAACTTGATTGCCATGTTATGTACCGTTCCTTTCGGGTGAAATCTGCCGTCGGTGATCTTTCTGTGCAGATACCGACAGCAGATCATTCTTTTCGAGAATAACCATATAAATGATACAGGAAACAGGTATAAATTGCAACAGGATATTATAACGAAAATGTGAATAAATTGTAAATCAATATCGTCTTTCAGGGTTCGTCAGCGCAGTGATTGGAGGAAAGTGAAAATGCAGAAAGCATCCGACGGAACAACTCGGAAAACCCGATGCGCGAAATATTTTCGGTTACAGTGATATCTGCTGTTCCGACAACCGTGCCGTCAACCGAATAGGTTACTTTTCCGACAACATCGCCGACCGCAAGCGGTGCTGTCAGGGTTCCCTCGCATACGGTATCTGTCTGCAGTTTTGCGGCATCCTTTTTGGAAAGCAGGATTGTGATCGGTGTACTGACGGTTGCACAGCTGTCTTTCGTTCCGCCGTGTACTGCAAGCGTGGGACCGCTTATGGCAGGATGGGAAACGACGCTCCATGCGGAGAAGCCCCAGTCGAGCAGGGAAGCGGCAAGGGAATTGCGTGCGTCTTTGGTGGATGACCCCATGATGACGCAGATCAGATGCATACCGTCCCGTTCTGCCGTCGCGGAAATGCAGAAGCCTGCCTTCGATGTAGAGCCTGTTTTCAAGCCCGTAC
>JAZTZC010000372.1:0-7314 GCA_045637265.1 Eubacteriales bacterium
CTTTGAACGACGGGCCCTGTCGCTGTCATTATTTTAGCATAATCGTTGATATCAGTCAATAACCGCATTTTTGAGTGGGATACCACTTTTAGTGGTTTTATATTCGTTTCGGTTGATATTTTCTTGATGTGAAATAGAAAAAATTATAAAAAACCCTTTTCAAACACAGAAAAATCTGCTATAATAGATGATGAATGGAATGCGGCGAAGCATCCGTATTCCCAATATTTGAAATAAAGGAGATACCACTATGAAAATGTGTCTGGGCGCACAGCTTTATACCGTGCGTGATTACATGAAGACCGAAGCGGATTATCGCATGATGATGAAGAGGATCGCTGAGATCGGCTACAAGACTGTGCAGATGTCCGGTTATAACACCGCAGAAATTACCCCTGCAATTATCAAGGATGTTACCGAAGAAAACAACTTAAAGGTCGTCCTGACTCACACCGCTTGGGACCGTATCAAGAATGAAACCGAGCAGGTCATCGAAGAACACAACCTGTTTAACTGCGATGCCATCGGTATCGGCGGCTACCACGGTGACCGCTCCTACGACGGCTTTATGCGTTTCTGCGAGGACGCTGCTCCCGTGATTGAAAAGATCAAGGCAGCAGGCAAGGTTTTCCTTTACCACAACCACCGCTTTGAATTTGAAAAGTTCGTTTCCGAGTCCACCGGCAAGGTTGCAAACGCGCTGGAGATCGTCATGGCAAACACCGATCCCGACGGCTGCAAGCTGACCTTTGACGCGTACTGGGCTGTTGCTGCAGGTGCTGACGCGGCTGATTTCATCCGCAAGAACGGCAAGCGTATTTTCTGCACGCACTTCAAGGATATGGCAGTCAAGAACGACGCGATCGTTATGACAGAGCTGCTCACCGGTACGATGAACTATGATGCGATCATGGCGGCATGTGCAGATGCGGGCATCCGTGATCTGTTTGTCGAACAGGATCAGGTCTTCATGGATTCCATCGACAGCATGAAGATTTCTCACGATAACATGAAGGCAAGATACGACCTTGATTGATGATAGGGAGATAACAATGGCAAAGTTTATTTTATCTGCATTTGCAGACGAATATGCGCCCGAGATTGACCGTCAGATCGAGGGTCTGAAAGCAAACGGCATTGAATACATGGAAATCCGCGGCGTGGATGGCACCAACATTTCCGACATCACGCTGGAAAAGGCAGAAGAAGTTCATGCGAAGCTGAAGGCTGCCGGCATCGGCGTTTCCTCCATCGGCTCCCCGATCGGCAAGATCAAGCTGACCGATGACTTTGAAGCGCATCTGGACAAGCTCCGTCACACCATCAAGATTGCAAAGATTCTCGAATGTGACCGCATCCGTATGTTCTCCTTCTATATTGATGACACCCACAATCTCGCACCCGTCCGTGACGCTGTCATGGAACGGCTGGGCAAGCTTCTTGAAGTTGCGGAAGCAGAAGGCATGATTCTCTGCCACGAAAACGAACGCGGCATTTACGGTGAAACGGTCGAGGGCGTTGTCGATATCATCAAGACCTTTGAGGGCAGAATCAAGTGCGTCTTTGACCACGCAAACTTCATCACCGCGAACGTGGAAGCATTCCCGTATGCATACAACATGCTCTGCGATGACATTTTCTATATGCACATCAAGGATGCGGGTCATGCGTCCGACGGCACAATTCAGATCTTCCCGGCAGGTGAAGGCGCGGGCAACTTCGACGGTACATTCCGTCATCTGAAGACCTATGACAAGACCTTCTTCTGTACGCTCGAACCGCACCTCAAGGTGTTCGGCGGTCTGGAAGCACTGGAAGCGGCAAAGCACGACGATCTGGTCAAGAATCAGTTTGCAACCAACGAAGAAGCATTTGCAGCTGCTGCGAATGCCATCAAGCGGTATCTCTGATCTTTGAATTTTGAAAAATAAATGTACCGAAAGGATAACTAATATGAAGTCTCTGAGTTCAGCACTTCTCGCAGCCTGCATCCTTGCCGGCGCACTTATCTCCTGCGGTTCTGACACTACGACTACTACCCCGAACGACTCTGCTTTGGCAAATGACACAACCGCTGCAGTGACCGAAGCTGCGGCACAGCCCGAAATCCCGTCCGCTGACTACGGCGGAAAAGAAGTCCGTCTTCAGGGCTTCCAGGTGTATTATGCGCCGGCGCTGTATGCCGAGGAAGAAAACGGCGATCAGTACAACGACGTTCTTTATCAGCGTATTGCAAAAACCGAAGAGTATCTGAACATCGATATCACCTTTGACGACTCCATCGGTGTCGGCGATGTGGCAACCGTTGTCCAGAATTCCGTTGCGGCGGCTGATGATGCCATTCAGCTCGTTCTGTCCCACGATATGACGGGTAACTCCAAGCTCGTTTCCCAGAATCTCTGCTACGATATGCTGGAAATCGAGTCCATTGATCTCAACCGCGATTACTGGAAGCTGTCCGCATACGATATGCTGGCTGTCAACGGTCATATCTATTTGACCAAGCCCGCATTCATCATCCCGTCTGTCGGTATTTTCACCTTCAATAAACAGATGATGGCGGAATATGACATTGAAGAACCGTATCAGGATGTTATTGACGGTAAGTGGACGCTCGATAGGATGGCTGAACTGTCCAAAATTGTCACCCGCGATCTCAACGGTGACGGTACAATGGATGAAAATGATGTATACGGCTTTATCTGCGGCGCGGACTGGCAGCTTAATGCGTTTATTTTCTCCCTTGGTTCCTCTGTTACGGATCTGGATGATAGCGGCAAGATCGTCCTGTCGCTCAATACGCCGCATTCTGCAGAAGTTTATTCTGCACTGCATGAATTCTTCAACAATTCCGGTGATGCATGGTTTAACGGCGGAGTTGATATGAAGAGCGGACGCTGTCTGTTTGCGCAGACGACGACCAAGGCACTTGACAATCTGCGTGACTGTGAAGTTGAATACGGTATTGTTCCGTATCCGAAGTGGGATGAAGCACAGGAACGCTATAACGGTTACGATATCAGCTCGTTTATCAGCATTCCGTCTTCTGTATCCGATCCCGAAATGTGCGGTCAGACGCTCGAAATGCTCAACTTCTACAGCCGCGAGTTGGTTCTGCCGACCTATTACGATATTTCTCTCAATACCAAGTCTGTACGTGACGAAGAATCGATTCAGATGCTCGATATCGTATTTAACGATATTTACTGTGATGCAGGTCGTACGTACTTCGGACTTGACAACAGCAGTATGTTCAATCTCGTTTATTCCGTTTCTCACTATCTGTATAAGAAGGGAACCGGTGATATTGCATCTTATTTTGCAAAGAACGAAAAGGGTGCACAGAAGTGCCTGGACAACTTCTATAAGGCTGTTGAATCCAACGAATAAGAAACAAAACTCTGTCAACGAAAGGATTATACATCATGGCTGAATTAAAAATGCTTGCCATTGACCTCGGCGCTTCTTCCGGCCGCGGCATCATCGGCAAATTTGACGGCAACAAATTTACACTCGAGGAAAATCACAGATTCCCGTCCGAACCTGTCACGATTGCAGGTTCCTTCAACTGGGATATCATGCGTATTTTCCACGAAATCAAGCAGGCGATCAACAAGTGCGCACTGTCTGACGACCGCGATATCAAGACCATCGGTATTGACACCTGGGGTGTTGACTACGGTCTGCTCGACAAGCACGGCAAGCTGCTGACCAACCCTGTTCACTACCGCGATACCCGTACCGTCGGTATTCAGGACTATGCAGAACAGTTCCTGCCCAAGAAGCGTCTTTATGACATCACCGGTATCCAGTTCTGTGATTTCAACACCGTCTGGCAGCTGGCAGCTGAACTGCGTGACAATCCCGAGCTTGTTGCGGCAGCAGACAAGATGCTGTTCATCCCCGACCTGCTCAACTACTTCTTAACCGGCAAGATGCAGACCGAATACACCATCGCATCCACCGGCGCACTGCTCGATGCGAACACCCGCAACTGGTCCCGTGAAGTCATCGATGCCTTCGGTATTCCCGAAAGACTGTTCACCAATGTTGTGCAGCCCGGTACCGTTGTCGGTCCGCTGCTGCAGTCCCTCAAGGATGAACTCGGCGACATCAACGCAAACGTCGTCAATGTTGCGGCTCACGATACCGCATCTGCTGTCGTCGCTGTTCCCGCAGTCAAGGGTGAAGACTTCATCTTTATCTCCTCCGGCACATGGTCTCTGATGGGCACGGAAACGATGTCCCCGATCATCACCGACAAGTCCTTTGGCTATAACTTCACCAACGAAGGCGGCTTCGGCGGCTCCATCCGTTTCCTTAAGAACATCATGGGTCTGTGGATTGAACAGGAATCCCGCCGTCAGTGGAAGCGCGAAGGCAAGTCCTTCTCCTTCGACGAGCTGTCCAATGCAGCAATGGCATCCAAGCCCTGCCAGTGCATCATCAATCCCGACGATCCCGCATTCGGTGTTCCCGGCAATCTGCCCAAGGCAATCCGTGAATACTGCAAGAAGACCGGTCAGCACGTTCCCGAAAACGAAGGCGAAATCGTCCGCGCAATCTTCGACTCCCTTGCTCTGCGCTACAAGTGGTCAGTCGAAGCCATCGACGATATGAAGGGCAAGCGTATTCCGTTCATCAACATCGTCGGCGGCGGTACCAAGGAAGCTCCGCTTTGCCAGCTGTGTGCAGACGCTTGCGAACGTCCTGTTTACGCAGGTCCCGTTGAAGCAACCGCAATCGGCAACATCGCTGTTCAGGCAATTTCCTCCGGCGAAATCAAGGACCTTGCCGAAGCACGTGAGGTTATCCGCAACTCCTTTGAAATCGATCACTACGAACCGAAGGGCGACAAGGCAATGTGGGATGATGCTTATGCAAAGTTCCTCAAGCTGATTGAAGCATAAATCAAACAATAACAAAAGACCGTATCCATCTGTGATGCGGTCTTTTTTCAAAACATGGAGACAGTTATGACATTTTCTGAAGCAAGAAATCATTTCGGCATTGACGGAATCCCGGACTGTTTGGCACCGTATTACTCGGATTACCCCCCTGAACCAATTCTGGACCGGGTATGGCTTTCGGCGCAGTGTGTCAGATACGGCGTATCCGACGACAAGGCTGCGCGGATGACCGCGGCGCTCGATGCACTGGAATCCGATACAGCACTGTTGTCCTTTACCAATTTTCTGATCCGGCAGACTTGTGTGCGTCATCTGCGGCTCGATGAGGACTACATTGATCTCGGTCCCTGCAAGGCAATGTCGGAGGAAACCCGTGATTTTTATCCGATGCTGGTTATGCTTGCATGTGTCCGACCGGCGACGGCAGGATATCTTGCGCGCGGCATCGATGAATCGGCATTTTCGCAGACCGTTGAGCGGATGCTGTCATCGGTTCTGCGCCGCTATGCCAAAACCGGTGATCCGCATGTCAATTTTGAGTGGCAGTCGGGATTTTTCACATGCGCACTTCTGCAGTTTGAGCGGTTTTACTTCGCGCCGCACCGGTTTGATGACGGCATCACGATTCTCAAAAATCGACGGACCGGTGAAGTGATGGCGCTTCTGCCGGATGAGGAGGATGTGTTCATCCGCCGCACAGACGGACAGTACAACGGCATAGCGGGAGTGACGGATTCCGATGTGTTTCATGCGGTGCGCGCGGACACGAACGATGCGTTCATCGGACATCCGATTGATCCGATCGGTATGGGGTCAGAGGAGCGTGTGATTCTGCCGAAGTCGGAATGGGAGATCTGTGTGCAGGAGGGCGATGCGTTTCTGGCACTGCACATTCCGGGCGGGGATGGGTATGATCCCGAGCATCTGCGTGGGAGTGCAAAGGCGGCGATAGCGTTTTACGATAAGTACATCCCCGAATACCGTATCCGCGGCATCTGGAGTGAAAGCTGGTTATACGATCCGCATCTGCGCAACATTCTGCCGTCCGCATCAAAGATCATCCGCATGCAGGATCAGATGTACTGTATGCCGTTCCGATGGGGAGAGCCGACGATTCACGGGGAATTGATCGAACACGATCCGCCGACATCGCTTGAACGCGCGGTCGCGGACTATGAAGCGGCGGGCGGTACGTTTTCGACGAATTTCATGTTCATTCTGCGTGAGGATGTAGATCGCATCGGGCAAAGTGAACGGCTGTATCCGAGACTGAAGCTATAAATAAGCAAACAGCAGACGACCTTCCCAAGAGAAGTGCGTCTGCTGTATTTTATGTATTGTCAGAACACGAGAACGCATCGGTACGCCGATAGAGCTTTTCTCTGCCGCGTGTACCGTCGTCAATGAGAACACCTGTTGCTTTGAAGACACGGAGGAGCGAATCGATTCCGCGCCGTTCCATGCGGACATGTGCCGCTGCAGCAAGTTCCCGACGTGTGAAAATCTCGGGCAGGGAATCGGGCAGAAGTGCACGGTAGGCATCCTGTCCCGCCAGAAATGTCTCCGACAAAAGAGCTTTGGGAAATCGGTCACAGCGGGAGGAGCCGCGTTTTCCGCCATTGCCCCAGCCGTCCAAAAAACGCACTTCCTCCATATCGAGCATGACAAGACATATGGTCAGATTCGGGTGGAGGAGCAGATCGGGAATGCCGCCAAGCTCCCAGAAGGCATCGTACAAAGTGCCTGTTTTCGGGCTTTTACGCGGTTTTGTCGTTTCGCCTGTTTCGGCATCGAGCCACGATACCCACTTGTTGTGTACCACGGGATGCACGACGGTGACGTGTGTGACCTCCAGAAAGGCTTCCAGTTTCTTCCGCATGGCAGAGAGGGAGCGTGTCTGGATTTCAATGACGCCGTCTTCATTTAAGATATCCGCGACATACCGTCCGAGCTTCTGTTCATGCAGGGCATACAGCGGCTCGTAATATGATTTCAGAATCAGATGCAGTGACTTTTCGCCGAGTGTTCCGATGCCGTTTCGCTCACGCTCGGAGGCAAGCACCGCTTCTTTTGTTTCGATAAAATGTTCGGGGTCAAAGGTTCTCATGCGTTTGCTTCTGCTTCTGCGTCACGGCGCATATGCAGAATCGCTTCTGCAAAGTAGAGGTCTTCCCGCGTGGTGATCTTCAGATTCTGATAGCCGATGTCGACAAGCTTGACGGGAAAACCGACGGCTTCCACGAGTCCGCAGTCATCGGTGACCGAGAGCTTCTTCTCCTGTCCGAGATAGACTGCCGCACGGTATTCCTCGACCTTGAAGATCTGTGGGGTCGATGCCGCCCAAACCTGTGCGCGGTCGGGCGTTTCTTTGACATAGTCGGCACCTTCGGTGATTTTGACGGTA
>JAZTZC010000373.1:0-19496 GCA_045637265.1 Eubacteriales bacterium
CCCGGATTCATCTGTACATAGCAGTCATAGCAGAGAATGCGCAGATTTGACTGGCGTACCATTTCCTCTGCCCATGCGGTGAAGGAGGGTTCAAGGTTCTTTTCTGCTGTGCCGGGAAGACGCTTGCAAAGCTCGTTTTCCTGGTTGTCCCAATAGGGAAGGAAGTTGAGGTGCGGGGTCAGCTCAGGTGCAACCTGGAGCTGGATTTTGTGTGCCATGATGCAGTCGGCAAATGATTTTTCGTCCCACGGTTCGTCGCCGACATGGAAGCCGATGACAGCGGGATGATGACCGAAGTCCTCATAAGCCGCACGGAACTGCTCCTCGTATGCCGCGGGATCGGTTGAAGCACCGCCCCAACGTGCGCGGTGGTCGCAGACAATGACGCGGATGCCGTATTTCTGACATTCATCGAGCAGCGCAAGCATTGCATTTTTGTCACAGCCCTCCCAGTATTCGGGGCTGTTTGCCATCGTCATGCCGAGTTCTGCCCAGTCCTTGACAGCATCGGGCGTGAGATCTCCTGTTTTGGTGTAATTCCAGAATCCGATGGGGTATTTTGTTGTAATCATGGATCGTGTCCTCCTCATACATGATTGTTTATATTCAGTATACATGGAAAACCCGGAAAAGTCAAGTTTAATTTTATGAAAAGGTTTGACAGGATACTTGCTTCATGGTATAATAACAAAAAAGCATTAAGAGGTGAATCATCATGCAATATAAAATTCCGTATTCTGTATCGAATCTGCACACAGCGGCGCAGCTCTCCGATATTCACATCGACGGTGAAATCGGCGCCCGCTTTGACCGCTTTGTCCATGAACGCATTTCGGGCAAGTTTGCCATCGACGAAATCCTTTCGGAAGCGCTGGACTGTTTTGCCGATCAGTATGACGATGAATATGCCGCAGGTATGTGGCGCGGTGAGTTCTGGGGCAAGCAGATTCTCTCTGCATGCCGCGTCTGTCACATGAAGGGAGACGATGTGCTCAAGGAAGCCATCCGCCGTTCTGCCTACGATCTGATTGCGTATCAGCGCGAGGACGGTTATCTGTCGACTTATCGAGACAGCGATAACATCTGCCCCTGTGATACCGCTGACGGTATTCGCGAGGTCGGCTGGGAGTGCTTCTATAACTGGAATGTCTGGGGACAGAAGTATACCTTGTGGGCGCTCATTGAATGTGCACTGCTGCTCGATGACGAATATCTTCTGAATCGCTGTATCCGCATGGCGGACTTCCTTGTTGCACAGATTGCCAGACTCGGTATCCGTGTCAAGGATGCAGGTGTTATGCATGGTATGGCGGCGGGATCGATCATGAAGCCGATGCTCGTTCTGTATCGTCTGACGGGCAAGCAGGACTATCTGGATTTCTGTTTGTCCATCGCAAAGCAATTTGATCGCGATGATGGGGAGATGCCGAACCTGATCCGCAATGCATTCTCCGACACACCGCCGTACATCTGGTATGATTCCGATAATGGCTGGTATTCCAAGGCATATGAGATGATGTCCTGCTATGACGGTATCATTGAGCTGTACCGCGTGACCGGCTGTGAGCGTTATATTGAGGCGGTCAAGGCGTTCTGGGAAATTCTTTACAAGTATGAATCCAACATTCTCGGCAGTGTCGGCTACTGTGAGCGCTTTGCCGACGGTGCTTCTTACTGTGATGCGGCGACAGAGGTCTGCGATGTCATCCATTGGATGCGTATCTGTTATGAACTGTTCCTGCTGACAGGTGAGATCAAATATATGGATGCCTTTGAGCGCGCGTATCTCAATGCGTTTCTTGCAGGTGTCTATGAAGACGGAAAAACAGGCGCGTTCTTTGTCCGTTCCGCAGGCAGACATTGGACAGCGGAACCGCAGGTCGAAACAAAATATCAGCACTGCTGTGTCAACAATGCCGCACGCGGATTTGTCAATGCGGCAGAAGCAGCGATTACCAAAAACGAAGATGGCTATTACATCAACCTTTACACGCCGACTCGCGTGACCATCGGCGATGTCTCTTTCCGTATCAGTTCGGGATATGTCAACCGCGGCAATCATACCGTCATTGTCCGTGGTGCAAAGGCGGGTGACAGGCTGTATCTGCGTATGCCTTCCTGGAGTAAGCATGTGACCATCCGTACCGATCTGAAAACGATGGAAACTGTGACGGCGGAGGGCGGTTCGTATCTATGTCTGACGCTGACGAAGGCGGATACCGTGCTTCGCATGTCCTATGATATGACGCCCGAAGTGGTCGAGGTCAAGTGTGACTACATGCGCACCGGCGATTTCTGTGATCTGCCGAGAACCGATTATCACCATCTGCGCTGGATTGATTCAAACTTTGGTCTTTGTGACCGCTCTGTTATGCTCTCTCATCCGATGGCGGTCATTCGCCGTGGTCCTGTCATGCTGGCGCGCTCCAAGCGGCTCGGTCCGACAGCCGACGGATGCTCGATGGAGGAAATGTTCTCCGGCGTGACGGTATACGGCAAGAACGCTGCGTGTGCCGCTACGGTCATCCGACACGACAGACTGCTCGTTGCCTGCCGTATCAAGCTGACAACGGCGGAGGGCACACAGGAATATGTTATGTGTGACTATGCGTCGGCGGCGAATCGGGACTCGGAGGATCCGAAGTTCTTTACGATGTACGTATAACATATGTGAAAAAATGCTGCAGATATCTTGTTACGGTATCTGCAGCAATATGTATTTATGCCTTATTTCAAATCAATGGTATATATGCCGGCATTTTTGATTGAAAACGGTTTGCTTTGATTGGAATAGCAGATACCGTTTTCGAGACTGTATATCATGTTGATCACTCCGCCATGTGTAACCAGTGCAGCATTCCCATCCAATTCTCTCATTTTGTGTTTGAACGCTGTCCACGCCGCGGATACGCGATCATAAAACTGATGCGGACTCTCTCCCTCCGGATAACATTCATCCCATCCAAGCGTATTCCAGAAAAGCCCGGGAAACCGAACTGCGGCAAGGTCATTTTTCATGCCGGCAAGAACACCGTTGTTCACTTCTCTGAATTCGGGAAGATATATAATGTCGACATGCAGTGCCTCAGCAAGTATTTCGGCGGTCTGTCGGGCACGAAGTAAGTCGCTTGAGAAGATATGCGTAATATTCAGATTGGAATCAGCGACAAGCGTCTGAGCAAGGGTTTGCACCTCAAGGATGCCTTGTTCACTCAGCACGGTATTGCTCCAGCCGCCGCGGATGGTATCGTCGTCCGCGCCATGACGAATGATGTAACAGGTCATAACAGCACCTCATGTATTAAATGTATTCTGTGTTTGCAGAGTTCTCATCTGACTCTATGTCAAAAAAAATAACGACTGCCGAAATCGACAAGCGTTATTTTTGGCGGAGAATGAGAGAGATCTGACGCGTCAGCAAGCTGCCGCCGCAAGTTGCATATCTCTCATAATGGGTTATCCGAAATCACGACAAAGATCGTCCACTGAAGTTTTTCTGTCACGCTGCAACTTGCAAGTTCAAACTGACAAATTCCATGAAAAAAACGGCAGCCACTGTTGTGACTACCGTTTTTTTGGCGGAGAATGAGAGATTTGAATTTTAATATCTACGAATTTTCAAAAATTGCAAAACGCCAAAAAGTTCTGAAATATACGGCTTTTTTTAATGCTTATGTAATATGTTAAGTTGTCAAAATTTGTTTGGAGTTATCGTGAGTGGGGTCAAAAATGGGGTCAAATGGGGTCAGGATTTTACGCAAATTCCGTGGTATTATTTTTGAAATGTGCATTGTAAAACGAAGTTGCAATACGCAAACGAGTAAAATTTTCAAAAAGAATACCCAGGGTAATGATTCTATGATAGGACTAAAACCAATTATATCACAGAACACAGAAAAGGTCAATACCTTTTGAGTGAAGAATGGTATGAAATCGAAAAGGGGATTGGGGATTCCCCAACAAGCAAAAAACAGCTCGGAGATTGGCCTGAATAAGCCAAATCCGAGCCATTTGCGTTCTGTGATATCACAGGACCCCGCTTGCCATTATTATGCCGAATTCGGCATAACTGTCAGACAGAGAGAATTCTAGGTTCTTTGATAAATACGGAACATATCGTTCATCGAAAATTCGCTTCAAGAAAATCATCCATCGATCCGTCGTATTCTGCTTCTGCAAGATAACCGAACCCAAGTTGATTTCCGGCATTATATGTAATTAGAGTCTTTCCGTTCCAATCACACATATCCATGTCGGAATTACTGGAAATAAATCCACGGCGCATGGTTTCAAGAAATTCATCCGAAAATTCGTACGCAAACAGAGAAATCTTCTTGTCTTCCTCATTTGGCATCAAAAGCGGATTGTAATAACCGATCTCCCATGTTTCGAAATCCTTCGTGCGGACGAGATAGTTGGTGTATCGCAAACAGGGCAATTCTGTCATGCAGATCAGATAATAGTATCCGCGGCTGTAATGCAGCCAAGGACCACCGGTATAACGATCCTTCGGATAACATTTTTCATAGTCCATAAAGGTCCAGCTATGAAGATCGGGAGAAACAGCAAAGAAACAGGTGAACGGTACACCGACAAATTCCTTCGGTTCTCCTGCTTCCATGCAGAGAACATATCCATCAGGCCCTTTGGTCAGGGATGTATTGAAGTATTGCCAGCCGGCATTGGACAGAAGCGTACGTCGGGACCATGTGCGCAGATCGGTACTTTCAAACAGAATCAATGTATCACCTGTTGTACATCGGTCATCGATCAGCTTTGTGCCGATGACATATACGGTGTCGTTTTCTGTGTACAGAGAGTAAAAATAACAGTCGCCGCCGATTTCGGACAGGATCTCCCCCGTTTCGCGGTCACGGATAAGCGCACAATATGGCATATCAAAGTGACTGCCCTTTTCGGGAATCATGTTTTCCAATCGGTATAATCTGTCACCAAATACAAATGGCGTCGCTTCACAATTCGGACTGACAGCACCCAGCTTACGAATTTGCGGAAAACCGTTTATCATGACGGATTCTGCGTTGTAGTTGATTTCTTTTGTCATGATGATCCCCCTTTTCTAACCGAAATTTGCTTCCAGAAAATTGTCAACCGATCCATCATACTCTGCTTCTGCAAGATAATATAATCCGAGCTGATTACCGACATTGTAAAGGATCAGCGATTTCCCGTTCCAATCACAGATATCAAAGCAAGCGATACTGGATAAAAATGCTGTACGGATCTGACGCAGATGCTCCGGTGTCAGATCACATGCATAAGGGGATATTTTTCTGTCATTCTCGTCCGGCAGAATAAACGGACAGTAATAACCGATCTCCCATGTCTCAAAATCCCTTGTGCGGTAGATATAGACACCGTACCGCCAGAACGGTAGCTCCGCGGCACCGATGAGGTAGTAATAACCGCGGCTGTAGCGAAAACGAGGAGCACGGATATAACGATCTTTTGGGTATGCCGTATCATACTCCATCCATGTCCAGTGAACCATATCTTTTGATGTGACAAAAAAGGCAGTAAACGGAACACCGACCAGTTCTTTGGGCTCTGCGACCTCAATACACAGAACATAACCGTCGGGGCCTTTGGTCAATGACGTGTTGAACAGCTTCCAGCCCGGCTGGGTCAGAAGTTCGCGGCAGTTCCATGTGATCAGATCGCGGCTTTCATAGATCATCAGTGTATCACCGCTGAAATGCGGCGGTGTGTACTTGGTACCGATGACATACACCGTGTCGTTTTCCTGATACAGGGAATAGTAGTAGCAGCCGCGCCCGAAGCGGGAGATGATCTCACCGGTTTCTCTGTCACGAATCAACGCCAGAATCGTACAGCTGCTGCTGTCAATACCGTGAGAGGCATCCTGCAGCTCCAACCGGTAAACACGGTCATGAAAGACAAACGATGCTGATTCTCCGTACGGACTGACAACGCCCATTTTACGGATGATCGGAAAACCGTTCTGCATCACGGTGGATGCATCGTAATTGATTTCTTTTGTCATGGTGGCACTCCTATGTGAGTTTATCAAAATTCATGCTTTGGCAAATGCGAATTTATCATCTTCCGTTAATTGGAGCAAATCAATGATTTTTTCCGCATTCTGCTTTTCTGCTTCAAGCTTATCGGGATGATGGGCATCGGAACCGATATAGAACTTACAGCCGCACTCTTTTGCGAGCCTGTACGGATGAAGCAAAGCTTCGTGTGTTTCCCATGTAATTGCCACTTCGTTGTAAAACGCTGCAAAATTCAGTTCAATACCCAATCCGCTGGCAGCGGCAGAACGAAACAGCGGTATCATTTCTGAATCAGAAACTGTACGCATCGCACACTGTTCCATGTTCTCATAATCGATCATGGCATACGTCATATGTCCCAGTCCCACGCGTTCAAACGGAAGCCCGGAACGCAAAAGATATTCAAATCGAGACAGCCATAGCCGTCCGCGTTCATAGGCATTTTCGTCGCCGCGGCAGGTAAAGCCGGCCATATGAAAGTGGGATATTGACACGATGGCAAAATCGAGGTTTTCCATTGTTTTGCAGTCAATCCCAATCACGCCGTTTGCATCCATATCCGTTTCTGCACCAAACACGAAAGAGATTCCTTCTGCCTGCGGTAGCGGTCTTGCACGTTCAATCCACGCGGTGTTCTGCTTCTGATACCAGTCGGATGCCCCCGGAATTCGATCATCCCAATAATGGTTTGTCAGGGCAATTTTATTCAGGTTATTTATTTTTGCATACTCCAAAATTCGTTCAGATGTCTGCGCGGGATCCCGCGAACAATCGGAAATTTGTGAGTGGATATGAAAATCATGATCGTAAATAAATCTCATGAACGTTATTCCTTCTGTATACTGTTATTGTGATGTGAAATCATCGGATATTCAATGATGATATACGTTCGACAGATCGGCAAATTCCTTCTGTGTTGTCTTCTCACACTTTTCGAGGGTTGAACTGTAGGAATTATCGTCCTTTCGTACCAATCCGCATACACGGTCGTAGATCGTCGTTCCTAAGCCGCCAAGCTCATAGATCTTCGATGAAAAAATGATATCAAGCATGGCAACCGATTCTTCATCACGCATCGATTTTGTTTTGATATTCTTTTCGATGACAGCCGGATACAGCGTATCCTGTGAGTAATAGCCCATAACATCCAAAATCCAACCGGTACGCTCAGGATCTTTGCTCGTGACCGGGATTGAATATGCCGTACCGTAAACGAAATTGAGCAGACTGTAATATTCTTCCTGTGTTTCATCAAACTTCGGATGCGGCAGAATACCGAAGTCATCCTCCATAGAAACACGGTATTGTGCAATACTGTTAACGATACCGTTGCCGTTGAACAGTGCATGGCCGCTCGGGAAGACATTGGCACCGGAAGCGGAATCAATTTCCCGTCCGCTTCCCATGATGACAAAATCATTTTTGTTTTTGAAATCAGCAAAAAAAGCATTTACAACATCAAATACTCTTTCGCTGCGATTGAGGGTAACCGTCAAATCCGCATTGACAGTAATTACATTTTCCCCCGCGGATGGAAGGAAAACATTATTCAAGGCACCTGTATTGGTGATGTAACCGAACAGATCATGCTGATCCATTCTGGAATCCCCGTTCAGATCAACGCCAAAATCGGTACAGTATTCCTTTAGCTTGTCATACGTCCATTTTCCGTCAAGAACCAGTTGATAAGGATATGCAAGATCGTAGGTATCACATAAGGTTTTGTTGAAAACAAGACAGCTCTGTGCATAGTCATCATGATAATTGATATCACCGCTGACAAAGTAAATATTCTCTGTACCAAAGGAATACATCGATTTAATGACATCCGTATCCCACCATGCGTGTGTGAAATCGATGGAGGTTATATTGCCCATATCGATTAACAGCTCTGACAGTGCGCTGTAGAACAACTGTTGAATCGGACCGAGGACCGTATCATAGGGACAATCACCGGAGGAAACGAGCCTTTGCAGAACCGTCTGCGTATCTGACCAGGTATTGCACAACTGCTCTGCAGTAATGATAACACCAAGTTTCTCTGTTGTCAACAGATTTCTTTGATATATTGCCTCATTGATGATATCGCCCTGTGCTTCCTCAAGCGTGAATGCACACTCATTCATCGTTGTGTAATCGGGTACAGAAACATAGCCGATATGCAGCGTTTCACCTTCGAAGAAGACGTCCTGCGGCAGCAGATCAATATAGTCAGGTACATCTGTTTCCGCGGTAACATGTTCCATTTCACTGGGGTTCTCATCCGTGACAGTTGGATCAACGGTCTGTTCTTCCGCTGCACAACCACCAACCAATAACATCAGTAAAAGCGTCGCAAAATACCTTGTATAATTTCTCATGAATACTGTAATCCTTCCTAGTCGTACAAATTGGCAGTGATCCAATGTCTGTCTTTTACCGTTTAATATAAATCGCTTCTGTATTTATTTACGATATGCATTCGGCAGTTCTTTGAACTCATTCTGTGTTGTTTTTTCTGTCTTTTCGAGTGTGGAGCTGTAGGTGTTTTCACCCTTCATAACCAAAGTATTGATGTTTTCGTAGATCTTGGTTCCCCATCCGCCGAGCTCATAGAATTTGGAATCAAAGAGGATATCAAGCATGGCAATCGATTCCTCGTCGCGCATCGCCTTTGTTTTGATGTTCTTTTCGATGACAGCGGGATACAGCGTATCCTGTGAATAGTAGCCCATAACATCCAGAATCCATCCTGTCTGCTCAGGGTTTTCATTTGTGATCGGAATGGAATATGCGGTAGCATACACCTGATTGAGCATACTGTAATAGTTTTTCTGGCTTTCGTCAAATTTCGGATGCGGCAGAATGCCGAAATCATCTTCCATGGAAACACGATAGTCTGCAATCAGATGGACCATTGCATTGCCGCAGAACAGCGCATGACCGGTCGGGAAGACGGTATTGCCGATATCATATCCAAGCTCGCGTTCCATGATGCAGTATACATCTCTGTTTTCAAAGTCTGTGAAGAACGAATTAACAACGCTGTACAACCGGTCGCTTGCGTTGAGCGTTACCGTCAGATCATCGTTGACAGTGATGACATTTTCACCTGCGGACGGAAGGAATACGTTGTTCAGGGCTCCTGTGTTTCCGATATAGCCGAACAGATCGTTTTGATCCATCCGGGAGTCGCCGTTGAGATCAAGCCCGAAATTCATGCAGTATTCCTTCAGTTTGTCATAGGTCCACTTGCCGTCGAGAACAAGCTGATAAGGATAAGCAAGATCGTAGGTATCACACAATTTCTTGTTGAAGATCAAACAATGCTGTCCGTAATCGTCATGATAGTTGATATCGCCGCTTGCAAAATAAATGTTGTTTGTGCCAAGGGAATACATATTTTTGATGACATCCGTGTCCCACCATGCATGTGAAAAGTCAATGGAATCAAGTGTATTCATGTCAATCAGCATGTCGGTCAGAGAACTGCGGAATTGCCAGACGACAGGACCGATAACAGTGTCATAGGGACAGTCACCGGATTTGACCAGTCTGGCCAGAGTCGTCTGCATATCAGCCCAGCTGTTGCACATCTGCTCAGCAGTAATGGAAACGCCAAGCTTTTCCGATGTTTGCAGATTTCTTTGATAGATTGCTTCATTGATGATGTCGCCCTGTGCTTCTTCAAGGGTGAAGGCACATTCGTTCATTGTGCTGTAATCCGGAACAGCAACATAGCCGATATGGAAATTCGTATCTGGAAAACTGACTTCAGCGGGAAGCAGATCAATATAGGACGGTGCTTCTGTTTCGGTGACAGTTTCACTTACTGCGGGTATATCGGTTGTTTCGGTTGGGAGGGGCGTCTCTGGATCCGAGCCGCAGCCGACAGTTGCGCTAAGTATGAGTGCGGCGAACAGAATAGTAAAATTTCTGTAAGTACGTTTCATTGAAAAATCCTCCGTGTATATTTTGTTCTGAACTTAACCGAGCTTTGCAAGCAGCCAACCGCCTGCGGGAATATGGATATAATATCGATCACCGTCTTTTTCACAAACAGTACCGTCACCTTCCAGCACCTGCAGCTGCAATGCGGCACAATCAACGGAAACATCAACATCCGCCTCGGACAGGAACTGCTCGCCGTGCTCGATGGTACGCATGACACCGTTGTTGTTCAGCATCAGTAGATAATAGCTGCCGTCGGAACAGCGGTTGATCAGATGATGAACAGCACCGTTGACCTTAACCGGAAGCAGGGCATCAAGCAGCACGGGAACGTCCTCGATTTTGCAAATCTTATTTGCATAGTTCTTGGCAAATGCCGGGTTGCCTGTCAGGTCAACCGCGTATTCATATGCTTCCGGATGGAAAGAGCCTTCATGAACAATGTCGAGTGCATCGGGGATGGTAAAATTGAGCAGGGATGTCTGTTCCGAACCGATCATCGGCGTGCTTGCGCGCAGAAGTGCCGACAGACCGTTTCTGACGTTCTGAATTCGCTCCGCATAGGAACCGTATACAGGGAAACCAACATAGGAACCGGGCGATGAGTGAATGCTGTCGAGCGCGGGCATATCTTCCGGAATGACGATGGCAATCGGGGTCATGATGCGTCCGACATCGGGATACCGATCAACGAATCGAATGAAGTCCAGCTTAACCTGTCCGTACGGCGATATTTCAAAATCGTTCCAGTCGTAGAAGGTATTGCAAAGACCCCATTCCTCGGAGATGAATTCAGCACCTGCAAAATAGCTGTATAAATGGATACGCCACTGCATGGAACGGGAGCTTCCACCGTTTTCATCAAGATAGGAGAACGGGAAATCATTGGAATTGGGACGGATATTCCATTCATTTTTGCCCTCTCGCTGATAACAGCAGACACAGCAGGGATCACCGCGCCACGGCTCATAATATGCACCGAAGGGGATATTGTGTGCGTGTGCCATACCGCGGGCATAAGCGATCTGCATACGGGTGTCGTGTGTCTGTGCACCAACCTCTGGCATCCAGCGTTTGGTTTTGTATTTGACGGCAAGATTGTATGCCGGGAAAAAGCTGTCGACAGGGAGCAAATCACCGTTTGTAAATTTCTGCCGTTTTTCATACAGTCGCTCCGCGTCCTGAAGGAAAGCGAGTGCATCCTCGGGAATACCGTTTTCGGCAAGTTCTCGTGCGTTCATAGCTTCTAAAAACAGATGCGACATTGGATAAGCACGCTGTATGGTTTCAATAATGGCTTCTTCTGTCCATTCCCTGATGCCGTTTGAGCGAACCTTGTTGAAGTCCGACATGAAGTTACTCATCCATTCATGCATCTGGAAGCCCCAGAAATTGTCGCCGAGCATTTCTCTGTATGCGTTGATCAGTTCCATATCATACGGATAGTCCTCAATGAAGCACCCGCCCTGCAGACGATCGATATAAAACGGGGTTCTGCGTTCATTCAGAATGTTCCAGAGTTTACCGCCTTTTGCTGCAAGGTTGTTGAATTTTCTCCATTCATCGATTTGAATACTTTGAGGGAAGTTGATACCGTCTTCCCGACGAACGAAACCGGCTTTTTCATATGCATCCCATGTTTCAGGGACATATCTGTGCAGGTATGTAAACATAAATCGTACTCCTTTTTGTTGATTGATGATTTTATTATATCATCGAATCGAACGCTTGCAAATGGCGAAAACTACGATTGGTGTAAATATTTAAGATGAGATTTGAAACCTACGTTCAATCTCTTGAAAATATCGGGCATTTCTTGTATAATGTTCACAGAATAAGATGGGAGAGGAGGGCATTTATGCGATTTCTGCAGCTTGATTTTCGTTCACATCCGATCATTGTTGAAGCGGATTCCGTCAAGCAGACACAGGAGACCGTTGAGCAATACGAGTTGGAACAGCCGGATAAAACGCTGACATTGATTTTCAATACTGCATTTTCATATGAGATGAGAAATGCGGAAGGTACACAGATTCTGCGGCCAGGCGAGATTGCGGTTCTTTTTCCATGCAGGTATTATGTGCTCTCACCGCTCTGGGAATCATCCGACATTACAGAAAATCGCATGATACGCATTCGCGTGCTTCTTTCCGATTTGTCTGTCGTTTATTGCGATACCGATGACGGTCACACTCTCAGCTATGTCACACAGATGGACACGGATAACTCACGGCTTTTGTTTCCGGAGCATATTTGTCCTGATGACAAAGTATATCAGTCCTTGGTACATTTGAGTCAAAAAATGATTGCACATTATTATGCCGATACGGTATCTGAACGCTATCTTGCAATTGCGCGGTGGTATGAAATCGCGGCATTGCTTGATACAACCGCTCGCAGTGCGCTGTTGGAACAGCAGCTGCTGCAGTCACAGTCAAACATTCCGAGCAACAGCCTGTACATCCGTCGGGCAAAACAATATATCAGAGAGCATTACAAAGAGCACCTCTCGCTTTCCGGGATTGCATATATTCTAAAGCTGTCTCCCAATTATTTGTCGGCAATCTTCAAAAAAGAAACAGGATCGAGCATTACGGAGTATATCAGCTATTATCGGATACAGAAGCTGCGGGAGCTGTTATTTAACGAAACACAAACAAATCTGTCGGAGTTATGCCATGCAGTGGGATTCACCGACAAGCGATATGCACAGCGCCTGTTCAAGAAGTATTTCGGTGTGACCATGCAGGAGTGTATCAGGGCAGAACGATGGTCTGCAGATATGCACAGAACGATAGAGGATGATCCTGATTTTGACGATGACAGTATTTTTTGACAAGGAGATATGATATGATAAACGACACGAAATGGATCGGATTAAAAGCCGGAGAAGACAGTCCGTTTCTGACAGAACCCTATTCCAGGGAAGCGGAACAGGGATACATCGGGAAAATTGATGTGGAGTGCGGTACACTTCTGTTCCGTTATGAATTTTCACTGGAAGCAAAACCGAAAAAGGCAGTTCTGCGTATCAGCGGTCTTGGCTTTTATGAGGCTTACATCAACGGAAACATGCCGGATGAAACCCGTGTACTGACACCGATTGTGTCGGATTATTTTAAACTGGTACGGTATGATACATATGATGTGACTACATATCTAACAGCAGGAGCAAATACCATTTGTGCAGAGGTCGCACCCGGTTGGTTTGCGGGAGAACCGAAGTACTGGGGCTGGCAGCAGATGTGGTACGGCAATCCGCGTATGACAGCAGAGCTTGAGATGGTCTATGAGGACGGACATGTCGAGCGTGTTGTCACCGATGAAACATGGAAAATATCGCACGGTGCGATCACAAAAAGCAGCATCTATGATGGGGAAACAACCGATTTCAATCTGGAACAGCCCGGCTGGAAGCTGGCTGGATTTGACGATTCTGCATGGCATACTGCCGTTTCTGTCAGAGCTCCGGCCGAGCGGCTGGAGGAATCTATAGCTCCGCCGGAACGGATCATCCGGATCAACCGTCCGCAGACGGCATGGAAGCTGTCTGATACCGTGTTCGGGTATGATTTCGGTGAAAACGGTGCGGCAATGCCGTATGTCGTTGTCCGCGGCAAAAAAGGGGATACCGTTTGTCTGCAGCACGCGGAATATCTCAATGATGACGGTACGCTGAACCGACATTCCGAGAACCGTGCGGAATGTACGGACACATTTATTCTTGCCGATGATCAGCCGACCGTCTGCAGCGTACGTTTTACATGGCACGGTTATCGCTATATGACGGTCATGCTGTCCTCGCCGGATATGGAAATCTCAGACGTCCGAATGCAGATTGTACATAACGATGTCACAACTGTCGGTACCTTCCGATGCGGCAAACCGGAATTCAACCGTTTGCACGAAGGCTATCTGCGAACACAGCTTGCCTGTCTGCAAGGTGTTCCCGTGGACTGTCCGCAGAGAGATGAGCGAAAGGCCTGGCTTGGAGATGCACATGCCACAAGTGAGATGTGCTATTATAATTTTGACATGGATACGCTGTATCGCTCATTTCTTGAGGACATGAATGTCAGCCGTTCTGAGGATTGCGGCTGTGTCAGTTTTTTGTGTCCATGCTATAATATCGAAGCAACGGTTGTAGAAGGAGAGCGTACTTCTATCGACTGGAATATGGCATATCCGATCATTCTATGGGAACATTATCAGAGATACGGCGATGTTTCTCTTCTGCAGCATCATTATGTGCCGTTGAAGGAACATACCGATTATTATGTTTCTTTGTGTAAAGACGGTTTTATTCCTTATTGCTGGTTTGGCGACTGGCTTTCCTTTGATTATCCGCCCGGAACAGTCAATCGTGTCGGATTTGAACCGGGACCTGATTATCACCGTCAAAACCCACCGTATGCCGCAACGATGTTCTATTGCGCAACACTTCGCATTTTATCGCAGATCGCAGAAATACTCGGTGAGGATGCTGATGCTGCATATTATGCAGAAAAAAGGACGCAGAGTATTGATGCTCTGCAAAAAAAGTATTATGATGCGGAAAGCGGCATTTGGGGCGGCGGCGGACAGTTTTTGCAGGCGTACATACTGCACGAGCATCTGGTACCGGAAGAAGATCGGGATAGGGTCTTTGCACGATTGGTCGAATCCCTGGAGGAGCAGAACTGCCATCTTCTTCTCGGCATTATCGGTACACGTGTGCTGTTTGACGTTCTGGATGCATTCGGTCGACGGGATCTGATTCTGCGGATTTTTTCAGTTGACGGTTATTTGTGTCCGCAGCACATGCTTGAGGAAGGCAGAACCACGCTGCCGGAATCTCCGGACGGAGACGGAAGCGGATGTCACTGTATGTGGGCAAGTCCTGATACCTCATTTTATAAAGTGTTCGGCGGCATTACGGTGGATCGGACAAAAGAGGTTCCGTTATCGATTCATCCGTATTTTGTCCGGGATCTGCAGTGGGTTGCATGTACACAGCAGCTGGCAGAAGGAGAGGTGTCCGTTCGTTGGCGATATGATGGAGAATCAGTGGTATTTGATCTGAACCTGCCTGTGTGCGCATATGTGACATTGCCTGACCAAGCAGCTGAAATTTGGGATGCAGGAGAATATTCTCTTGTTTTGACATGAAAAGCGTAGGAGGATTGACGATGAATATTGCTGCGGCGAAATTGTTCAGTCAGGTCATTCTGGCAGAAAAAACGGTACGTATCAAGCTGCTTGGCGATTCCATTACCCATGGTGTCGGGGGAACCGGTTTTGCGCAGAACGGCGAACCGATTACAGACGGTTTTTCGAGAAATCCGGAGGGACACTGTTGGGCAAACATGTTCAAAGCCTATCTTGAATCGCAGTACGACAGTACTGTCATCAATAACGCCTGCACCGGTACGAATATCGAATTCGTCATTGCACATTTCGATGAATTGGTTGATGTCGAGGATGATATTGTGATCTGTGTGATCGGTACAAACAACCGTCACCAGCATTTCTGGGACGGACCGAAACGGGATCGGCGTGTGCATATGGAAATGTTTTATCGCAATATTCTTGCACTGCATGAAAAGTTCATCAAAGCGGACAAGAAGGTCATCTTTGCAGCGAATATTCCTGCCACAGCAGAAGATGAAAAAGATGGCGGTGATTACTGGCGGATCATGCACATGAATGACATCTGTGATCTGTACACAAAAGCATCACTTGTATGTGGGTTTCCCCTGATTCGTCTTTACACATCGTTTTTAGAGTATTGCGAGCAGCAGAATATTTCTGTGGCTTCCTTACTGCCGGACGGGATACATCCGAATGATGACGGTCATGTAGTCATTTGTCGTTTGATGATGAAAGATCTGGGTATTGCTCCAGCAGTTTGAACTGGGGAAACTATGCAATTTCGAATTTTAACGAAAATCGTGGCAGAATAGATCATATACCATACATGATACCTATTCTGATTTCAAATCCGGCGGCAAGCAGGGGTATGTGCTTGCACAGCATACCAAATCCGCCGGTTTGGCAGATTTTTCTTGTTGGGAGGACCCAATCCCCGTAAAAAATGAGCCACCGAACACCATTAGCATGATGGTGTTCGGCAGTAAATAGACTATTTGATATTGTACGGTATAACATCAAGATCATCAAAAACAAAGAGAAATCCGAACCCCTCGCCAATTGGCATTAGGTTCGGATTTCTGCTGTATGGTACACCGCACCGAGAAATAACCATCTGCGGAAATTTTTCGGAGGGTTCCTTTAATGATCAAGTCTCATTTCTTTTATGACCATGCGTCTATTCTCATCATAACAAGATGATTCCTCTTCTTTGATTATTATATTGTTTCTTTATTTGATATTTCTGATTTGTTTTTTTATTTAGGTTCATTTGCTTCGTATTGAAGCAAATGCTTCGTTTGCTTCGTGTCTCATGCCTGGCTATCGCCGTAAAAGAAAAGAGAGGGACAACCCTCTCTTTTGGATGTAGTATGGTGTACTGCTCAATCGCAATTCTCAAAGCTGCGATTCATTGCCAGTTGTGCGAACTGTTCAATATCATAGCTGCGTTCCTGTTGTGCAGATGTTTCTTCCTTCTCCCATGTACTGAATAGCTTTTTCCAGTCCCTAATAGGGGATCCGGTTCGGTCTTTCCACTCATGCGTGTTGTAATACTCATAAAATTGTCTCGGTATAACATTGCTCTTTCTGCATTTGGCGTATGTTTCGATATCATGCAGCGTTGGAATCTCATAGGTGTCAGATTCTGCTCCGGCTGCCTTTTGCCTTCGGACTTCACCACTCTTTTCACCGCCAAGTCTTCCGGCCTCGCTCCGTGCTTCGCTTACTTTTTTGTACTTTGCCCGATCCATATCAATGGTATCACAAGCGGATTTAATAAAGTAATACATTTTTTCCGGGATATCAGATATGACTTCCCCGTCAACATGTTTCAAAAGGCTGTCTAAGAAAATTCCTTTTTCTGATATGCTCATGTTCACGAGTGTGTTGTTCCATTCTTCACGAATGATAATACCGCCGCTTCCCTTGCTCACATTTCAGGCTCCTCTCCTGTTCTTTTAACAGAACTGATGCTTGATTTTCCATAATATGTAAACATAGTGTCATCCTCTCATGCCGGACTGTCTTTCAGTTTCTGCTTCCATCCAGGCATCAAGCAAATCTGCGGGGATAATGATTCGACGCGGAGATACCCTGACAAGCGGGAATCCGGGACGGGTCATCATGGTGCGAAACGTCGATTTTCCGACACCGATGTGTGCACATGCTTCGCTGATGCTGTAATACTTCTTGCTTTCCATATATACCCCTTTCTTTTGCGATACGCAAAACTATCAGTTGTTTGTGACTATTACTGTGACTTGATGTAATAGTTTTTGTTTGACAATCTGATTATAACACAGATCAATAGAAATGTCAATATGATTTCTAAAAATTCATTACAAGTTCATAATGTCACACAAAAACCTTGACAAACAAAAAGATATCTGATATAATAACATCAAGAAAGGGTGTGGAAATAATATGAATATGAACCAACGTTTTAAGGAAGTTCGTCAAGCCTTAAATTTGACACAGAAAGAATTCGGTGAAAAGCTGAATCTGAAACCCAATACTGTGGCGGTCATTGAAAGTGGACGACGGAATGTCACGCAAGAAACCGTAGATGCTTTAAGTTTTGCATTTGATGTTAATCCTTACTGGATGTTATACGGATCCGGGGAAATGTTTGTACCGCGCACGCTTGATGAAGAGCTTGCAGATAAATTCGATGAAATTCTCAATGCAGATAATGAAAACAGACCGCTTTCGCATTTAAAGAAATTATGTCTTCTTGAAATACTGAATTTCAATGATGCAAAGTGGAATGATCTAATAAAAGGTGTCTCTTATATCGCGGACAACATCGAACTTTCACGTCATGCAAAAAGTTTGCCGATATCTCCGTTTGAATTAAGAATTGTTACATCGACTCTTGTAGGTGCATATGGCGATGCATTTGTTATGAATCCGGAAAAAAAGAACGATGCAACCTAATGCGTAAGGGAGGATTCGATTTAAGATGAAGAAAGCTAACGCCAAACTACGTCCGGACGGACGCTGGGAAGCCCGTGCTGTCATCAACGGCAAGCGGCGGTCATTCTATGGGGAAAAGCAACAGGACGCGATAAAAGCTATGAGAGCCGCGCAGAAAGCCGCTGACGATGGTATTTTCATCGAGCCGACACGGTTTTCCCTCTCCCAATGGCTTGATATATGGCTGTCGGAATATGTGCAGCCGTCCTGCAAGCCGCTGACGGTATCAACGTACCGAAACAGAATCAATGTGCATATCAAGCCGAAGCTGGGGCAAATCAAGTTATCAGAGCTGACACCGACACACATTCAGCAGTTTTACAACGATCTGACGCGGAAAGATGATCTTTCACCGAAAACCGTTAAAAACGTGCATGGAATCCTGCATAAATGCCTTGCGCAAGCCGTGAACCTGCGGTACTTGGTTTATAATCCTGCGGACGCTTGCGAGCTGCCGCGCATGGAAAAGAAAGAGATACAGCCGCTCACAGAGCAGGACATCTCTGCATTTCTGCAAGCGATTGAAAAAGACGAGCCGTACCGCGATCTGTTCACTGTGACATTATTCACAGGTATGAGAGAGGGCGAAGTCTGCGGTCTGTCGTGGGATGCGGTCAATTTCAAGGATGGCACGATTACCGTCAAGCAGCAGCTGCAAAAGGGCAAAGAAAAAGGCAGTGCGCATTATATCAGCACTACCAAAAGCGGAAAGGCGCGGACGATCACTGCCGCACCGATGGTTATGGATATTCTCAAACGTATCAGCATTGACCAGAAGCGCGCCCAGCTCGCGGCGGGTTCTGCATGGGATAACACATGGAATCTTGTATTTGTGAACGCTGTGGGGCACTTCACCGTACCGCAGACGCTCCGAAACCACTTCAAGAGAATCTGCCGCAGTATTGATCTTCCTGACGCACGTTTCCATGATCTCCGGCACACATACGCATGTATATCATTGCAAGAAGGTGACGATCTGAAAACGGTACAACAGAATCTCGGTCATGCGACTGCATCATTCACGCTTGATGTTTACGGTCATGTATCGGAGAAGATGAAACAGGAAAGCGCGGACAGAATGAATCGCTTCATGCAGAAGGTAAAAGCATAATTCTATATTGATAAAATCGTGAGTGGGGTCAAAAATGGGGTCAAACCCATATTTTGAGCGCAAAAAAAGACTGAAAAACCTTGATTTTTCAGTCTTTTTTGTTGGCGGAGAATGAGAGATTTGAACTCTCGCGCCGGTTACCCGACCTACACCCTTAGCAGGGGCGGCTCTTCACCACTTGAGTAATTCTCCGTGCCTTGAAGCTGTTGCTTTTCAATTACTTATTTATTATACCATATCTATCGTATAAAAGTCAAGTCCTTTTTTGATTTTCATAAAAAAACAAACGATATTTTTTATAAGTCTTG
>JAZTZC010000374.1:0-1697 GCA_045637265.1 Eubacteriales bacterium
GGCATTGCCTATACTGCATCCCATGGGGATCTGACCGCGTGGGACGTGATTGACATTTCCGCCCTTGTCTATGATTCGCGCCGCGCATCCGCCGACACGGCATTTGTCTGTCTGCCGGGTGTGCGCGTGGACGGGCATACATTTGCCGCCGCCGTATATGAGGCGGGATGCCGTATCTTCTTTGCCGAGCGGACGCTTGATCTGCCCTCTGACGCGCTGGTCATTGTCTGTGACGATACCCGCGCATCCCTTCCCTATCTGTCTGACGCATTTTTTGACCATCCGCAGAGAGAACTGACCCTGATCGGCGTGACGGGAACGAAGGGCAAGACGACCATTGTGAATCTGATTGCATCTGCCGCAAACGATGCGGGTTTTGGATGCGGCACGATCGGCACCATCGGCATTACCTATGGAGACACGCTGCTTCCGACCGTCAATTCCACGCCCGAAAGCTACGAAATTCACCGCGCGCTCCGTCTGATGGCAGATGCGGGTATGCGGGCGGTCGCAATGGAGGTCTCCTCGCTGGCACTGGTACGCCACCGCGTCGACGGCATTCGTTTTGACATCGGCATCTTCACCAATCTCACCGAGGATCATGTCAGCCCCATCGAGCATCCCGATTTTGACGATTACAAGCAGGCAAAGATGCACCTGTTCTCGATGTGCGATTTTGCGCTGATTTCCGCAGATGATGAACATTCCAACGATTTTATCGCATCGTGCAAGTGTGAATACGAAACCTACGGATTTTGTACTTCCGCCGACCACCGCGCCGAGCACATCGCTCCGTGGAAATCCGACACGGCACTGGGCATTTCCTTTGATTATCTGCACGGCGGTGACAGAAAAGCCGCATCGATCAGGCTCCCCGGTGACTGCAACGCGCACAATGCTGTCTGCGCACTGGCGGTGCTCTCGCATCTTTGTCTTGACGGTGATACCGTTCTGTCGGCCCTTTCCCGTGCAACCGTTCCCGGACGGATGGAAATGGTTGACGCGTTTGACGACTGCACGGTCATCATCGACTATGCGCACAACGAAATGTCGATGCGTTCCCTTCTGGAAACCGTGCGCACCTACCATCCGCGCCGCATTGTATGTGTTTACGGCTCCATCGGTGACCGTGCACAGAATCGCCGCCGCGAGCTTGCGCTTGTCACGGGTGACCTTGCCGACTATGCCATCATTACGACCGACAACCCGGGATATGAAGACCCCGAGGCGATTGTCAACGAAATTGCTTCTTTTTATACCGACGATATGTGTCCGCACACGGTGATGGTCGATCGAGAAGCCGCCGTGCTTCATGCGCTGTCGATGGCGCGTCCCGGTGATGTGCTCCTGTTCTGCGGAAAAGGGCATGAAACGTATCAGCTGGTGCGCGGTATCCATGTGCCGTTTTCGGAAAAGGCGCTGATTCTTGCATATGCAAAGGAGCATCGGCGAAGTGTTGGTATTTTGGAGACGGAAAAAGTTACTGTTTGACGCAGACGGTGATGGTTCGCACGACAAAAACCTTCTCCTGGGAGATGCTTGCATCTCCGTGAGAACAGGTGGATTTTCGGTGAAGATAGCAAAGCTATCTTCGTGCGTCACCTGCGGGAATTGCGAAAAGACGGATGTGGGTCGAATTTCCTGTCCGCATGGTCTGTTTTTCAAGTCAGCAACCCTCATCCGTCACGCTTCGCGCG
>JAZTZC010000375.1:0-3927 GCA_045637265.1 Eubacteriales bacterium
TCCACGACTGCTCCTCCATCTGGCCGGAAATTACCTACGGGGAACGCAATCACTGGCGCAACCGCATGTCCTCGGTCTTCTACTGCACGCACTCGCTCGGTCCGATTCTCCACGCAACAGGGCTCAGACCTGTTGCTGTCAACGGCTTTGAAACGCGCAACATGCCGTTTATGCGCCGCCTCGGCGATACCGCGGGTTCTGCCGGTACCCTGATTGTGACGCTGGAAAACGGCGCGATTGTCAAGAGCATTGACATGTGCTTGAAGGGTCACTCCGTCAACTACCGCATGTTCGGCGACACCGGTATGATGGAAACCGACTTCCACGACGGCGGTTATATGCACCTCTACCGCGAATTTGGCAAAAACTGTGCCGGTACGTGGGAAAAGTACCGCCCCGAATTCGTTCTGCCCGGTGCCGATGCGTCCGGTCACGGCGGCAGCGACTTCTTTACCTCCTACTACTTTGTCCGTGCATTACAGGGAGACTCCGATGCGCTTGACAACATCGTTGACGTCTACTCTGCCGTTGACATGTGTCTGCCCGGCATCCTCGGCTTCCGCTCGATTCTGAACAACAACTGCAAGATCGAAGTGCCGAATCTGCGTCTGAAGTCCGAGCGCGACAAGTGGCGTCACGACACGTTCTGCACCTTTGAAGAAGCGGCAGGCGATATGTTCGTTCCCTGCAACGCCATGCAGGCAAACCGCGATGAGATTGTGCCCGATTCTGTATATGACGAAGTCAGACGGAAGTGGGAAAACGGTGAACCCGGTTAAAGCTGTGTAAGGTTTCGATGGTGGCTGCGGTTGACGTATACGGTGACGGGCGCACATTCCAAGACCTTCCCCCGGGGGAAGGTGTCACACGAAGTGTGACGGATGAGGGTTATTGCAGTTATCATTGGAAAACGACCCTCATCCGTCTTTCGATAAAAATGCAGGGGCATTTTTATCGAAATCCACCTTCCCCCGGGGGAAGGTTTTTGGCGTGCGCCAATCAGCCTCCTGCGCCAACCGTAACCTCATTCCTCATTTCTAATCTCACATTTTCCAAAAGGATTACCGAATATGCATATCAAACGACTTCTGCCCTTCACGCTTGCCGTCACGATTCTGGCATCCGCTGTTGTTTCCTGCGGCGATACCGATTCCGGCACGACACCTGACAATCAGCCGACCGACAACACCGCCGCTTTAACGGAAGCGGTGACGGACGATCCCAAGCTGGCGGCAAAAACAAGTTATTTCGATTCTCTGCCCGCATTCTCCGGCACGACCAAGGAAATCCGCTTTGTCGGTGACACCGGCGACATTGCTGTGGAAGCGGAAGACGGCGAAAAGCTCAACGACGCGATCTATCGCCGCAACATTGAAATCGAAGACCGCTTCGGCGTTTCCATCGTACACACCGAGTATGACGACCGCAACGCGCTGAACTCCGACATCCGCAATTCCGTCAATGCGGGCGATGCTGTGATCGACGTCATCAGCGCATTCACCAACGACATTGAACCGCTGTTTACGGCAGGGTATCTTGTCAATCTGAAGAATCTCCCGAACATCAACTGGGAAGAACCCTGGTGGGATGTCGAGAACAACAAACGAATTTCCGTCGGCGGCTTCCAGTTCTGCGCCATTTCCGAGCTTTGCCAGTACGCAAACAACGTCATGGCGATGCTCGTCATGAACAAGGAGCTTGCGGCGAACTACGATATGGAGGTTCCCTATCAGATGGTTCGCGACGGCAAGTGGACATACGACGCGCTTTACGAGATTGCAAAGCAGGTTCCGCTGGACTCCAACGGTGACGGCAAAATGGATGTCAACGATGACATTGTTGCGGTCACGGGTGAGGCAAACAACTTGATCGGCATCATTCTCTCCTGCGGTATTGACTACTTTGTCAAGGACGCGGACGATTACCCTGTTTTCGTGCTCAACTCCGAGGAAAACGCAAACCGCTTTGAGAAGATCTTCAACATCTTCACAGACTTCGAGCGTATGCTGACCGTCGATATTGTCCCCGGTCTGAAGGATGTCTGGGGCACCTGGAACACGAAGTTCCGTTCCGGCAATTCCCTCTTTATGATGGACTATCCTGTCAACTTCTCCTACTATCTTGATTTTGAGACGGATTACGGCGTTCTGCCCATGCCGAAGTACGACGAAGCGCAGGAGAACTACCGCACGATGACCCATACGCGCTTTACCAGTGCCGTTTGTGTCCCGAAGGTGCATGCTGCGTCCGATGCGGATATCGGTCTGATTCTCGATGTGATGTCGTATCTGTCCTACGTCGATGTCGTTCCGACCTTTACCGAGACGTATCTGGAAAACCGCTACATCCGCGACGAAGAATCCGCAGAAATGCTCCGCATCGCCATGGGTTCCAAGTACATCGATCTTTCCACGGTCGTTCTGCAGACCACCCTCGGCTCTGTCGGCTCGATTCCGCTGGGCGTCATCAAAAAAGGCACCAATACCTTTGTTTCCGATGTCGAGAAAAAGGAAAAATCCATTCTCAAATCGATCGAAAAGCTGCACACCACCGTTGCGGAAGTATCGGAATAAACAAAAAAATTTCCGCCTATATGCCGCGTATTCTTAAGGACAGTTTTGAGAATATGTTATCTACCGACAAGAAAGGACGAAGAACCCAAAATTCTTCGTCCTTTTGTGTGCAAAGTAACAAAATTATTGTTTTATTTTATCTTCAATTTCCTTTGCATATCCTAAAGCTTGCTCCGCTTCAACATCATATCCATTTTTACGATGGATATCCGCAATTTCCAAATAAACCTGGTATGCTTCCTTGAATTTTTCGAGTTTTCGATAGCACAGCGCGATATCATATTTTTCGTCGCAGAAATATGTTCCGATTTCTCCTGCCTTTTCGAGCCATACGATTGCCTCGTTGTAATTTTCCATGCGGTAGTAGATATCACCCATGCTGATACACAGCTCCCAATTATCCGGGAATTTCTGTAGAGCCTCCGCACAAACGGTAAGCGCTTTTTCGTATTGATGCGCGTTCTCATATGCTTCAATCAATAAGAACCATTCTCGCTCATCAAGATTGCCGCCCGCTTCATCCATTGCGAGTTGTAGCTCTGCCAAAATTTCTTCGCCCTTGCCCATAGAAAAGAGCATATACATTTTCATGGATGCCGCTCTTCTGTAAGGCAAACAATTTTTGTCCGATTTATCGTCTAAAACTTCGTCAAAGTATTTGAGAGCTTCATCTTTGCAAAATTCCATCATTGCCTTATGGATCCAGCCGTAGTTCCATTTATCATACAAGGATAGCTCACCTGTTTTCATCAGCTTTTGATATTCAAGGCGGCACCTCAAAAAGTCCTCGGGATCGTTGCTTATTTCATAGAGCGCAGATAATCTTTGAGCGTAATTATCGTAAGCCACCGACTGTTTTTTAAAAAGATCATCCACCATAACCCCGTAAAGCTTGGCGATTTCGGGAAGAAGCATTACATCGGGCAGAGTATTTCCGCACTCCCATCTCGATACACTTTGAGCCGTTATGCACAGCTTTTCAGCAACGTCTTCCTGTGTGTATTTCTTAGCCACTCTGAACTTTTTCATATTTTCCGAAAACACAGTTGTGTTCATATAAAATTATCTCCTTTTTTATTTTTCGTAAGCTTACGATTATATTATAGCGCTAATAAAGGAAAATAACAATATCTAATTTTATGATTAGACTCTCGGTTTATGCACAGAAAAAGATAACAAAAGTCGCCGAGAGTAACCATTTGCCCCTCTGGGCGATGAAGTATTAATATAGCACAACCACCGTCAGTGGTGAGTAAGTGCGCACTTGCAGGTGAACTAAATATGCCTCCCTCCGGGAGGGAGGGGAACCACGAAGTGGTGGAAGGAGCCTGCGTAACTTTAAGTTTTGCTTAAC
>JAZTZC010000376.1:0-8933 GCA_045637265.1 Eubacteriales bacterium
CCTGCAACTCCTTGGCTCACAGAACGACATGGCTACGATCCGACTTACTTGACGACACGCGCGGGAATACCGACTGCCGTACAGTCCTCGGGAATCGCTTCGAGAACGACGGCACCTGCCGCGATCTTGGCGTTGTCGCCGATCTTGAACGGACCGAGCACCTTGGCACCCGCACCGACCATAACGCCGTTACCGAGGGTGGGGTGACGTTTGCCCGTATCCTTACCGGTACCGCCGAGGGTGACTCCCTGATACAGCGTACAGTTGTCGCCGATCTCCGCTGTCTCGCCGATGACAACCCCGGCTCCGTGGTCGATGAAGAAGCCGCGTCCGATGGTAGCACCCGGATGGATTTCAATGCCGGTGATGGCTCTTGCCGCCTGGCTGACAGCGCGTGCGGAAAAGAAGTGCCCCTTTTTATACAGTCTGTGGGAAATTTTGTGCGCGAGTACTGCATGCAGACCGGAGTACAGCAGCAGAACTTCCAGATCGGAGGTCGCCGCGGGGTCGCGTTCTTTGACAACACGGACTTCGTCGCGGATCTCGTCGATGGCGGCGATGACCTTGCCTGCAGCGGGGATCTGATCTGCGTTTTTGCGGATCTGTACGCCTGCCCAGCGGAAGGTGTCGCATACGTCACCGAGCAGCGCGGAACAGGAATATTTATTGGTTTGAGGCTTTTGTGCCATAGATGAAGTCTCCTTATATCCAAGGTTATGAAACGGGAAAGATTCTTGTTTTTCAGAGAACAAATTCCCGATGATAACAAAATAAGTATAGCATAAAATGATGTACAAATCAAGAGGTTTGCCGATAAAATCCGCTTTCAGGAATAAAAAACGGACAGTTTTGCAGAGATTTTCAGGATAGACTTGCAATGCGGTGCAGGATATGTTATAATGAACAAAAAACAACAAGGAGAGATTGTTTATGTACTGTGCAAATCCCGCGCGTTATTCCAAAATGCCTTATAACCGTCTCGGACGCTCCCGTTTGAAGCTGCCCGCGATTTGCCTCGGTCTTTGGCAGAACTTCGGTGTTACCGTACCGATGTACACCATTGAGGAGATGATCCACACCGCGTTTGACGGCGGTATCGTTCACTTTGACCTTGCAAACAACTACGGTCAGCCCGTCGGCGGCTCGGCAGAAGAAAACTTCGGTCGTGTCATGGCAAATTCCATGCGTCCGTACCGCGATGAGCTCTGCATTTCCACGAAAGCCGGCTACGGCATGTGGGCAGGTCCTTACGGCTGTGACGGCGGCTCCCGCAAGTATCTCATTTCCAGCCTTGACCAGAGTCTGAAGCGTATGCAGCTTGACTACGTCGACATTTTCTATCACCACAGACCCGACCCCGATACGCCGATGGAGGAAACCGCGCTGGCACTCGATCACATCGTTCGCTCCGGTCGTGCACTGTATGTCGGTATTTCCAACTACAACCGTGCGCAGACTGCCGAAATGCTCGCGCTGCTCCGTGAACTGAAGACCCCGTTTGTTGTCAACCAGCCTTCGTATTCCATGCTCAACCGCTGGATTGAATCGGACGGTCTTGACAAGCTCGCCGTTGACGAAGGCTTCGGTCTTGCCGTCTTCTGCCCGCTGCAGTCGGGGCTTCTGACCGATAAGTATCTCGACGGCAATATCCCCGAGGGCTCCCGTGCGGCAAGAACCGAATGGCTGCGCAACGATGTCCCGCGTCAGGTATCCCGTCTGAATGCGCTCAACGAAATCGCAAAGCGCCGCGGACAGAAGCTGTCGCAGATGGCGCTGGCTTGGTGTCTGTCCAATCCTGCCGTTACCACCGTTCTGACCGGCGCATCCTCTGCCGCACAGATCAAGGAAAACCTCGGAACGCTTGACAATCTGACCTTTACCGCCGAAGAAAAAGCGGAGATCGAAGCACTGCTCTGATATCCCCTGCGATGATACATGCACCCGGAATGCACCGACGGCATCCCGGGTGTTTTTGTCTTCAGCGCGGCAAGCGGCTTTGCAGAATCGATTCCGCAAGATCGGGGATTGCGGAAAAATCGCAGACGAGCGAATACGGTTTGCTGATCTTATCGTCCATCGCCATCGGCGCAAAGGTGATGTGGCGGCGGGTATGGAGCGCGGCGATGTTCTGCAGGTTTGCCGACAGCGCATCATTGGACGCAAGACCGAGCAGTATGGGACGGTCGGCGCGCAGCTGTGCCTTTGCCGCCATCGTGACCGCCGTATCGGTGATGCCGTTTGCCATTTTGGCAAGGGTATTGCCTGTGCACGGGGCGATAATGAGCAGATCAAGCGGGGTTTTCGGACCGAGCGGTTCGGCGGCGGCTATGGTATGGATGGTTTTTCGCTTGCAGAGGTCTTCCAGTTCTTCAATGAAATCGGCGGCACGACCGAAGCGGGTGTCGGTATGATAAACGATCTCCGAGACGATGGGTTGGATTTCGTGACCGCGGGCAAGCAGATTCCGCAGCGTATCAAGGGCACGTGCGTGGGTACAGAACGAACCGCAGACAGCGTAACCGATCATGGTGACACCTCTTCGTTCAGCATGTAGCGGATGCTGTCGCTGATGATGCGTCCTGCGGTCACGGGTGCGGTCTTACCGGGAAGGGACAACGCCCAGATGACATGATAGCCGTGCTGTTTTGCCCAGTCATGGTCAAATCCGCCGGGTGCGGACGCAAGGTCAAGCAGCAGGACATCACCGGGAAGTCTGGACAGCAGATTTGCACCGACAATCTGCTCGGGAACGGTATTGAACACAATGTCGTAATCGAGCGGTGTATCTCCCTGTGTCAGCACAGAGAACGGAAGCGGTATCTGCCCGTTTGCGTCGATCCAGGCAAGGTCTTCGGGTTTGCGTGCGGCGACTGTGACGATTGCACCGACGGCAGAGAGTGTCTTGGCAAGTGCTTTTGCTACACGACCGTAGCCGAGAACCAGACAGCGTGCACCGTGGATGGTATACGGCACCTCTGCCATGGCAATGGCAAGTGCACCCTCTGCGGTTGGAACGGCATTGGCAACGGCAAGCTCCTCGCGTCCAAGGTAATCGGTGATGGTGAACCCGTGATGCGCGGCAAGGGCATGGACATGGGCGCTGACTTTGCCGCCGACCACACGCTGACCGGCGTTCAGCGCATCAAAAACCTCGGTCAGAAGCACGGTATGGCGAGTCAGCGGACAGTGCAGCCGTTCCTCATCCTGTGTCACGGGAAGCGGGAGAATGACAAGATCAGCACCGCCGACAGCAGATGCAAGGTCTGCGGCACGGGTCACACCGCCCCAATCGCCGGCATACGTGTCCATAGCAAAAACAGCAACCTCATAACCTTCGGCGGCGAGTGTTTTTGCGGTGACCATCTGACGCAGATCGCCGCCGATCAGTGCCAGCTTGCGCGGAGGAGAGGGGGACTCAGATGCTAAATTCATGGAATCAGTCCTCGTTTCCTTGGAAATACCCTGATATGACAGGGCTCACAGGCATTGTATTCCGTATCTGATTTTTCGGTGCGCATCATCGGATACTTGACAATCCTCCTGTTTTCCGATATAATAATACAAACGAATGATATGTATGAGGAGGTTTGATTGTTCCATGACTGCAAAGGAACGGTTTTTTGCTGTATATACCGATAAAATCAAACGGGAAGGCGCGGATCGGCTGCTCGATTATCTCGCATCTGCAGGATGTGACTTTTTCACGGCACCCGCATCGACACGCTTTCACGGCGCGTATGAAGGCGGACTTTGTGAGCATTCTCTGAATGTGTACGACTGTCTGTGCGATTATATGCACCGTGACCGTGTGCGTGAGCTGTACGGGCTGACCTGCTCCGAGGAGACGCTTGCCATTGCGGCACTTCTGCACGATGTCTGCAAGATCAACTGCTACAAGCCGTCGTTCCGCAATGTCAAGGATGAACATGGTGTCTGGCAGAAGGTGCCCTCGTATGAATTTGAAGATGCGCTTCCGTACGGACACGGTGAAAAGTCGGTCTATATCCTCTCCGGCTTTCTGCGCCTGACCAGAGAAGAGGCATTTGCGATTCGCTTCCACATGGGCTTTTCCGGCACTGAGGAGGTACGGCTTGTCAGCGACGCATTTGAAAAGTTCCCGCTGGCGTTTGCACTGCATACCGCCGATATGGAAGCAAGTGTCTTCATGGAGGGAAAACCAAAGAAATGAAACGGTTTTATGACGCTCTTCCCGCGGTCTTTTTCGACGAAGTACCTGCCTGCATCATTGTCGGTGCGGGAGACGTGGGTGATTATGCAATCGAGGTACAAAAGGACGATCTCGTCATCGCGGCGGACGGCGGATATCGGTATTTGCAGAACGCCGGTGTGCGCTGTGATCTTTTGATGGGCGATCTCGATTCACTGCCGTCCGATACTGTCATCGGTACGGAAACAAAACGGTTTAACCCGATCAAGGATGATACGGACACGATGCTTGCGGTTCGTCACGGGCTGGAGCTTGGTTATCGGAAATTCCTTCTGTTTGGCATGTTCGGCGGCAGATTTGACCATACGGTCGGAACACTTCAGACGGTTGCTTTCCTTGCGGAGAACGGCGCTTCTGTCTATGCGTTTGAGCAGACGCAGGACGGACGCTGTGCCTCTTACGTCACGGCAGTCAAAAACGGTACGCTGAACTTCCGCGATACCGCGCGCGGCTATCTATCGCTGATCGCATGGGGCGGGGAAGCACACGGTGTGACGCTGGAGCATTTGAAATATCCTCTGTGTGATGCATCTCTTCAGCCGCATATCGCGCTTGGCATCTCCAATGAGTTTCTGCCCGATGCCTGTGCGTGCGTAACGGTAAACGACGGACTTTTATTGGTGGTGAAGCCGCAATGAGTACACTTCTGCGAAAAAAGAAAGCGGCGATTTTTGATCTGGACGGAACCTTGCTTGACTCCATGGGTGTCTGGCAGGAGGTTGACCGTGTATTTCTTGCGCGGCGCGGTATCGCACTTCCCGACGATTATGCCGCAGCGATCGCGCCGATGGGATTTCCTGCCGCCGCAGAGTATACAAAAAACAGGTTTTCTCTTCCGGAGGAGGAAGATGCGATCATGGCGGAGTGGCACACGCTGGCAGTGGATGCGTATGCGCATGATGTCGGACTCAAGCACGGTGTTTGGGACTATCTGTCCTCTCTGCGCCGCCGCAGGATTCCGTTTGCCGCCGCAACCGCATCACAGGCGGAGTTCTATCTTCCGGCACTTCGGCGGCTCGGTATTGCTGACTGGTTTTCCTCGGTCACGGAAATTTCCGAGGTATCGCGCGGCAAGGGTAATCCCGATATTTACCTGCGTGCCGCAGAGAAGCTCGGATGTGCGGTGGAGGACTGTGCCGTGTTTGAGGATATTGTACCCGGGGTACGCGGCGCATCGACGGGCGGATTCTATACGGTGGCAGTCTATGATGCGCACTGTGCAAATTCCGAACTTCTGCGTGCGATCTGCGACCGTTATATTTACTCTTTTTCCGAACTTTTTGCGGATGATATTTTCTGATGATAATCGGTGTGTGTGCAAAATGAATTTGCGCCTGCACCGATTTTGCTTTTGCCTGAATCAACATCCCATGCCGCGGCATACAATGGTATTGGGAATCCGTCATCGGAACAGGACTTTAGTGTTTGGGATGTCGGATTCTGCGAAAAGGCATTTCCGGATGTTCTGCATGAAAGCGGGAAGGATGGGAAATACTTTTCGAGACGGAGCGGGAATCGCCGATGGGCGGCAGATGTCCTGCTTCGGGATTGCAGAAAAGAATCAGGAGTGTGAATTTCCGTGCAGATCAGACGCGGTGATATTTATTATGCCGATCTGAGCCCCGTTGTCGGTTCCGAACAGGGCGGACTCAGACCGGTGTTGATTATTCAGAACGATGTCGGAAACCGATACAGCCCCACGGTCATTGCGGCGGCGATCACAAGCCAGCTGACCAAAGCCAAGCTGCCGACGCATATTGATGTATATGCCGACAGATTCGGGCTTGCAAAGGATTCCGTGATTTTATTGGAACAGATCCGCACCATTGATAAGCGGCGCCTCAAGGAGAAAATGGGGCATCTTGATGACAGTATTATGCAGAGGGTCAACGAAGCCATATCCGTTTCCATCGGACTCGGCGGCGACCGTGCCCATGCGGGACAGCGCGGCGGCTATCCGCAGAGCGCACCGGCGGCAGCACAAACGAGCATCCCTGCGGCAACCGCATCGGTTATGCCGACAGATCACGGGGACGGCGGAACGATGGACGATGCAGCATTGTCAGGCGGACATTGATGCACCGCAGAATGGCGGTATGCATAAACTGGGAATGACGGCAGAACCATCTCTGCCGTAGAAAGGATGAACCCGTTTATGAAGGTGATTGTCGTGAAGTCTCCGCGCATGCTGGTGCCGATTATCAGGCGGCTGTTCCATATTCCAAAGGACTGAATCATCAGAGGGCGCACGTGCTGATCCGGGAATTTCCGGAGGACGTGCGCCTTCGTTTGTCCGTTCTTAGTGCATCGATACACCGGAAAGCGGAAACGATTTACAAGGGATTCCGTACATCGCTTTACACAGGGTGTGGATAACTTTTTCCACAGCTCATTCTTAATCGGTTTTGTGTCGAAGTCGGCTGTCGAACGGTATAAAATTTTTTGAAAAAAAGTCAAAAAAAGTTCCGAAAACAGTTGATTTGTATGAATTTCTGTGTTATAATATTGCCATGCGGAAGGTTAAGAATCGATAAGCTGTTTTTATATCTGTCGATTTGTTTTCCTCTGCTTTTGAACAGCATATCACAGGCAGATGTTACCCCATCATGTGAAACGATGCACGGCATGTGTGCAATCGTTACACACCGAACGATCAAACGGAGCTGTACCTCATCTGCGGCCGGACATGGCGGCTCGGCGCAGTGTACAGATTTCGTTGATTTTTTTGCGGATGGCGTGTTTTCATCCCGAAACGGTCACCCCGCAGACCCGATCGGATTGCCGATATCATACGCAGCGGAGATGCCGCCCAAGGAAAGCAGTCTGAGAGACAGTATATGAATAAGTTAGATGCATTATCCCGGCGCGGCAAAGGTATGCAGGCGCTGGTGCGTCTTATCAAAACGGCGATCACAGGCTGCGGTGCGTGCTTGTTGATTGTGTCATCCACACAGCTGCAGTTCGGCGGTGTGACTCACGCACTGGATGAAAATATCCTGACAGGACCCAATGCGTTTTCCGCGCAGATGCCCGAGGAGATCAGCATCACGATGCCGATGGAACAGCCTCTGGATGAAGCGCTGGTGCTCTCCATGTTCCCGCCGGAGCCTACCGCCGAGGAAACAGCGGAGATTGTATATGAGCGTCCTTATCTGGCGGTGCCGGAGGGATGGACAGGAAATGCGGTTACCTTTGACAATGACGGCAATCCGCTGTTATACGGAAATGCCATCATCCCGATGACGGCGAAAACAGACGGTGCATTGCCGCCGAAGTCCGAACGTGCAGACGATACCTATTTCTCCGAGGACACGCTGTTCATCGGAAACTCGCTTGTTGTCGGTATGCAGAAGATCGGCGCCATCGATACAACCTATTATGCCAACATCGGTATGTCGGTAAAGCAGTTCTTTGAAAAGCCGATGTTCCTTGATCCCGACGGCTCGGGAAAGCTGGTGACGACGGCAGAGGCGGTTGTCCGTGACGGTGATTTCCGCCGCGTCTATCTGATGTTCGGCGTCAATGAGCTTGGTTGGCCGGGCTCCTCCGCGTTCTTTGAATATTACGGAAGACTGATCGATCTGCTTCTGCATGTCCGCCCCGATGCGGTCATCTATGTGCAGGGACTTCTGCCGATGAACGAAGCGGTTTATGCTGCCACAGCCGATGTGCCGTCCGAATATTTCACCAATACCCGCATTGCCGAGTACAATGAAAAGTTAGCGGCACTGGCATCCCGCAAGCAGGTTGTCTATCTCAATCCCGGTGAAGTCATTGCCGATGAGAACGGTATCCTCCCCGCCGATGCGACGACAGACGGTATTCATCTGAATGCGAACTATCTCCGCCGCTGGGCAGATTACCTCTATACGCATACGGTCGATGATGTCGATCCCGCACTGTTCTATCAGAACGAAGAAATCACAGAATAACACGGAAAGCGATTCCGCTCTTGAGAGAGAGAATCGCTTTTCTTGACCAAAGATACGAAAGGAACTATAAAAAATGAAACTGAAGCTGATTGCAGCGACCCTGCTTCTGACACTTTCCCTGACCGCGGTATCCTGCGGCGGCGATACAACCACTGAAACCTCCGATACCACGACTGCCGATACTGCGGCTGTGACCGAAGTACAGCCGATCGATGTTCCGACGCTGGCACAGACGCTGGCAACTTCCTGCGCGTTCTCCGAGGAGCTGATGGCAAACAACGCATATCTGGAAAATCATCTGTACGGCTTTGCGGTCGATACGTTTGTATCGTATGCGGCGTATGTTCCTGCGGGAATCACGCCTGAGGAAGTTCTCGTATTTGAGACAAAGACCGAGGATGATGCCAAGGCTCTGCAGGAAAAGCTGACAAGTTATGTTGACTATCAGGTCGCTCAGTATTCCGATTATGCGCCCGGTCAGGTGCCTAAGCTCGATAAGCCTGTCATTACAGTCAAGGGCTGTACCGTTGTCTATGTCATTTCTGAGGACAATGCGGCGGCGGCTGAGACTGTCAAGGGTTTGCTTGGCTGAGAAATAAACGAATACATAATAACGAACACCACGGAGCAGAATTGATATAATCCCCTTAGAGTAGACACTTGAAAAACAAAAAGTTCAAGACTACACTAAGGGGGTTATTTTATGCGAAAAAACAAGAAATACAGCGAGGAATTAAAAATAGCAGCCGTTAAATCTTACCTTGCGGGAGAAG
>JAZTZC010000377.1:0-3095 GCA_045637265.1 Eubacteriales bacterium
TCATACCTGTGGGAGGAGTCCCAAAATACAAACAACACAGGGATTCCGTTACTTTTTTCTACCACATTTGGAGGTGTAATTTATTATGGCAAAGAAGATTACAGCATACGTTAAATTACAGTTACCCGCTGGTAAGGCTACTCCCCAGCCTCCGGTTGGTCCTGCACTCGGTCAGCACGGTGTCAATATCTCCGCGTTCACCAAGGAATTCAACGAAAGAACCAAGAATGACATGGGTCTGATCATTCCTGTTGTTATCACCATTTACGCAGACCGTTCCTTCTCCTTCATCACCAAGACTCCTCCGGCAGCAGTCCTGATCAAGAAGGCAGCCGGCATCGAAACCGCTTCCGGCGCTCCCAACAAGACCAAGGTTGCTTCCATCACCAAGGAGCAGGTCAAGAAGATCGCTGAAACCAAGATGCCCGACCTGAACGCAGGCAGCATCGAAGCAGCAATGAGCATGGTTGCGGGCACCGCACGCTCCATGGGCGTTACCGTTGAAGAATAAGTCAGAGGAGGAACCACAACATGACTAAGGGAAAGAAGTATCTCGACGCAGCAAAGCTCGTCGACAAGACCAAGCTCTACGACTCTGACGAAGCACTCGCACTGCTCTGCCAGACCGCTAAGGCTAAATTTGATGAAACCGTTGAAATCCACATCCGCCTCGGTGTTGACTCCCGTCACGCAGACCAGCAGGTCCGCGGCGCAGTCGTCCTGCCGAACGGTACCGGTAAGACTGTCCGTACCCTCGTATTCGCAAAGGCTGACAAGGCTGAAGCAGCTCGTGCAGCAGGTGCTGACTACGTCGGCGACGTTGACCTCGTTGAAAAGATCACCAAGGAAAACTGGTTCGAATTCGACGTTGTCATCGCTACTCCCGATATGATGGGTGTCATCGGTCGTCTCGGTAAGGTTCTCGGTCCGAAGGGTCTCATGCCGAACCCCAAGGCTGGTACTGTCACCATGGACGTTGCAAAGGCTGTTACCGAAGCAAAGGCTGGTAAGATCGAATACCGTCTGGACAAGACCAACATCATCCACTGCCCGATCGGTAAGGCTTCCTTCGGCGCTGAAAAGCTCGCTGAAAACTTCAACACGCTCGTCGGCGCTGTCATCAAGGCAAAGCCGGCTGCAGCAAAGGGTCAGTATATCAAGTCCTGCGTTATCGCAACGACGATGGGCCCTGGCATCAAGGTCAACTACGCAAAGCTGGGCTAATCAACCGCTTTACGCTTGATTTTGAATCAAAGCAAAAATTTGAGACACGTTCATTTGAGCGTGTCTCTTTTTTGTTGACAAAAAATTCTGTTTATGTTATACTGATAACAACAAAGATTCACCACCCGACCGCAAGAAAGGAATATCCCCATGAAACGTATCCTTGTACTCACGCTTACCTTTCTTCTTGCATGCCTCTTTTCAGCATGCAGTGAACAGCCGACACAGTTTTCCGTCACCATGGGCGAACTGTATGCACAGCATGAATCGATTACACTGACGGTTACACTGCCGACCAATGCAAAGGAACACGAAATCACCTTCACCATCGACGGCAAGGAATATGCCATTGCGTCCATGCCGACGGTAAACGATCCGACCTTTGTGTTTGAGGAGCTTCCCGACGACGGGATATTAAAAATCAGTTTGTCCATGCCGTCCGATCTATCGGAAACAGAAGTGCTGTACATGCAGCCCGAGGATGGATCGCCGGAGCTGTGCTTTACTGCGACAGATGGCGATTTTTCACGGCTGAGGGATTATTTGGGGTCTAATTGAACAGGAAATGATTGAGCCACGTTCCGGAATGGAGCGTGGCTCATTTGATTATATTCAGTTACCGATAAACCACATTTTCCACAAACGCCCCGATCTTAACCGCCTTATCCTCCGCGGTGATCGGTCTGCCGCCGACGGTGACATTTTCGATAAGAATGTCCTCCATCGTATGCGTCTCGTCCATACCGTTGATACGGGAACGGAAGATCATCGGCGCGTCGCAGGTGATGTTCTTCATGCGGATATCGCGGACGGATTTTCCGTAGGTTTCGGCATAGGCATCGACATAGTTGAAGTCAAACAGCCGTCCGTATGCCATACGCTCCACGCGGATATCCGACCATTCGATGTCATAGAAGCTGGCATTGTCAGCACAGAAGATCGCCATAACACCCATAAAGAATTCACTGAATTCCTTGTGCTCCAGCACATCAATATTACGGAAATAGATATGACAGAAATGATTTTCCGCCTCTCGCTTCGATTCGGGACCGACAAGCATACTGTGTGCACAGTCGCCAAACAGGATGCAGTTCTCCATCGTGATATTGCGATTGTCGCCGCCGAAGGATTTGATCGAAATGTTATCGTCAAAATTGCGTACCATGCAGTCACGGATCAGCACATCCTCGCATGAGCAGATATCAAATCCGTCACTGTTGGGATTATAGCAGATCTGCTTCATGTCGGTGATCGTCAGATGACTGCAATGCGCCGTACAGACCGTCCAGCCGGGAGAATCGAGCAGAATCACGCCGTCTATCGTGAGATGATGACAGCCTGTCGCGCGAAGAAGCTGCTCTCTGTGCTTATCGCAGTCGTGGTTCAGATGCTCACCAGTCAGAACGCCGCGTCCGAGAATCCGGATATCGTCACCCTGTGCAAAAATGTGACCGTACACAACGGCATCGCCGTGCAGATACAGCGTTTCTCCCGAGGAAAGTTCGATCTTTCCCGCTTCATGCACACCGGGACCGAAATAGCGGACACCGGCTGCATCGGGCGACGGAATTTGCGTTTCGGGCGTACCGATGAACAGAAACAGATTGTGGAACAGATCACCGTCAAACTCGATGCAAAGCTTTTGCGGATGATCGAGCGTCACAGTCAGACATTCCCCGTCAAACACACCTGCAATGCCCGCGTGCTTTGGACGAATGACGGCTTCGCGGCGGCACATGGTCGGTCTGATCTCAATGGTCAGCGGTTCGTCAAAATCACAATCCATCGAACAGAAGCTCATACGCTCATATGCCATGGAATAATCGTGAAAGCGATTGCCGACGACAGCGGTCGCGCAGGAAATCTCATAT
>JAZTZC010000378.1:0-1700 GCA_045637265.1 Eubacteriales bacterium
CCACATGTTTTCAAGCGCGATCTTCGTGCCGTATTCGAGAGCAACGGGCTCCAGCGTACGGTAGTAGTTGATGTTGAATTCGTTCTGCGCCTCACCGCCGCCGGGATAGGCGATCGGATGCACAACGACGGAATTTGCACCGAGCGTACCCGCGATCATCACGGCGCGGACAATGCGGTCGGGCATCTTGGCGTTATACGCATCGTCGCCCGCTCTCCAGCACGGAAACGGCGCATGTGCCTGATTGAACTTGATGCCGTAAGAATCCGCGACCGAACGCAGATGCTTTGCGTGTGCGACGACATCGCCCGTGTTGAGATGGCAGTCATCCGCGCTCATCGGAAACATCGAATAGTCAATGGCGTCAAAGCCCGCTTCTGCAAACAGGCGGATGCCTTCTTCCTCACCGAACACACGGAAAATGACATCGGTTTGTGTTGATAAGATCATATATGTTATCCTCTCTGCAAATTTATTAATTACATTATACACGCATTTCCGTGAAATTGCAAGACATCAGGCGAAATTTGTTAGAATCAATTTTGCCGTAACGGTTGAACCTCACAATGATGAAAAACGGACACCGTCCATTCCGACAGCATCCGTTTCCTGTTATGATTCTGTATCGTCTTTTTCCCGGCGCTCAAACAAAATGTCGCCGCATCCTGAACAGGCATCGCATTTTCCGCCGCCAGGACAGCCGATGCACTTTTTCCCGTTTTTCTTTGCTTTGTAAATATATCCTGCCGCCAACAAGACAATGACGGCAAGAATGACAATCACGATGATATCTTTCATATTGTTTCCTTTCTTTTCGACAGCACTCGATGGTTAGCATATGCTAACCATCGGACAAAAAAAGTAATACAGATTACTTTTATGCTTCCAGCTGTATGGTTTGTGCCAGCTGAATATCCATGGTATATCTTGCGTCCTTGATGGTGACGAGACATCCGCCTTTCAGATGGGAAATCACGGTAATCGGTTCTCCGCTGTAACAGCCGAGTGAAAACAAAAAGGCGTCCATTTCCTCGTCATCGGTGACGATTTCACGGATGATATATTCTTTTCCGATCTCCGCATTGCGTAAATTCATGAATGGTCCCTCCTGCAGCGTCTTTGAATTAGCATGTGCTAACCGATGGTTTTGAAAAAAGAAGCACTCTGCTTACCATAATATATCATACACTATTTTTCCGAATTTGTCAAGAGGTTCTGCACAATTATCCTCACGCCGCTGACAATTTTGGCAATTATGATAAACTGAAATCGCAGAAAATCACGGAATATTTACAAAATAACCGTTGCAATTCTCAATGAAATCCGTTATACTATGAAAAAAGGACAAAAAAGGAGTACCATCCATGAAACACAATCTCCATGCGCCGCTGATTCTGCGCAATATTACCCTTCCCGGACGCGTTGTCCGCGCATCAACCGAGCTCTTCTGCGCCACACCGGGCGGATTTGTCCATCCATATGAATATGAGGTTTACAGAGAACTTTCCGATAAGGGACTCGGCATGATCTTCACCGCGCACACCTGTGTCCATCCGACGGGACATGCCAATCCTTACCAGAATGCGCTGTGGTCGGATGAGCATCTGGCGGAAGCCGCAAAGCTCGCCGCCATCGCATCGGCACACGGAACACCTGTTGTCGCCCAGCTCGGACACGGCGGCTATAAGGCAGAAGGAAAC
>JAZTZC010000379.1:0-1761 GCA_045637265.1 Eubacteriales bacterium
ATTTTTTATTGATAAAACAGGCTGCCGTATCATGATAACACAGCAGCCTGATTTCAAATTAAATATTTGCACTTATAAGACAAGATCGACAATAACCGGTGCATGGTCGGACAGATATACATAATCCTCAGCGCAATAACGGTCAAAGCGGCGAATTGCACCGTCGGGCATATCACGAACCAGAATGTGGTCAAGTGCCTTTTCAAACGGTTGATCCTGCCAGACACCCGGATGTGCACCGCAGCCGTTGAAGCCCTTGCCCTCGTGGCGGAATTCGACTGCAGCATCGTGTGCATGCTGCCAGCCGCCCTCCTCCAGAGCCCAGCGAATCGCCTGCGCGTAATATCCCGCATTCAGGTCACCGACGATGACCGCAGGACAATTACCGTACTTTGCCTGATACGTTTTGACAAGCTCTGTTGCCATAGAAAGCTGGATTTTGCGAACCTCGGCAGAACCGGGCTGTGCCTCCGACGACTTCCACCAAAGATGCGTGGTCGCAAAGACAAAGACTTTGCCGTCTTCCTTGGTGCGGAAAACACCGACATTGCAGGATTTGGAGCGGACATCATTGAACGAGCCTTCATAACCATCCACGTATGCCGGATACAGAAGATATTCCGTATCGAGCAGTTCGAGCTTATCGGCGCGATAAATGATGGGTGTCATATTGCCCCAGATGATCGTATAAGGCAGATTTTTCTCGATGCAGTTCATTTTCAGATCGAGCTGCATCTGCATATTGACCTCCTGCCCACCAAGAATGTCGGGCAGCAGCTCCGCAAGAATCTGAACATGCCCTTTCATACGGACAGCGGAGGAGCAGTCAAGCCCCATCTCCTCCCACGCAGGAAGATTCCCGGTACAGTTCCATTGGTTCTGGCTCATCAGTCGAATGTGGCTCATATCGCTGTCCTCACTTTACTTCAAACGAGAACAAACGGATTTCCCCGCCGCCCCCGTGAACGTCTCCGCCAACAAAGCGAATTTCGCTGACCGTCTTGCCGACAGGAATCAAGACCAGACGGCGCAGGTTGTTTGTTTCCTCATAGCGCATCACAGAACCATCACCGCAGACAACCTCGACAGTATAGGACTTGCAGAGCGTTGTCGGCAGATGCATGACAGGCGCTGTAGGCAGAAGATTGGCACGCATGGTGTGATTTCGTTCCACGTGGTCTCCGGGCAGCGTCACACGGTCAAGGTCAGAGTCGAAGATGATACGTACTTCCTCAGCAAAGACAGGTGTGTCAAAATGATATTCCACCACATCGCCGGGAGCACAGACAAAGAGGTTTTCACGGTCATTGCCGTCACGAAGCACTTCTGCCTCTGCTTTTTGCGCGCCATTGACGGTCAGTTGTGCGCCGGCGCTCAATGCTGCCGGTGTGCGCGGATGGTGCGGCAGAAGCATATCGTCCCACAGAAGGGTGTCCTGAAGTTCATCAAGATGATCGGTATAGACACCGTGCGGCGTTGTGCCATACTTGACGGCAATCGATGCCGCAGTACCGGCTGCCTGTCCGCAGAGGGCACAGGTCGCCATGACGCGGGAGGACGACATTGCCGCATGGGTCATCGAAATGTTGCGTCCCGCAAAATACAGGTTTTCAATATTTTCGGAATACAGTACGCGGTAAGGAATTGCGTAGGGAGAGGGCGTCTGATAGGAGGTATTCGGGTGTCCGTCATAATAAAATCCCGCAGGATCGTGGTCATCCAGTGGCCATCCGCCGAACGCAACAACATCTTCAAAGTGAC
>JAZTZC010000380.1:0-2335 GCA_045637265.1 Eubacteriales bacterium
GACCGCTTGGCCTCCGACTTAAGATACGTGCTGTGATGCCGATCTCATCGCGCATCGCTGTGAACTGCTTGCCCGAACCCCGATGAAGCTGTACAACGCCAACGCGCAGACCTTGCTTGATACGCTCCGCACGGGTGCTGCCGGATACTGCGGCGTCATGTGCAATTTCCATCCCGATCTGTACGCGCGGCTGTGTGACGTGTTCGCCGACGACCCCGATGAAGCGGAGCGTTTACAGGCGTTCCTCGGAACCGCGGCGTTTACGGAAAGTCTCGCCTATCCTGTGACGGCGAAATATCATCTCAAAGAGATCGCAGGTCTGCCGCTTGACAGCCTCGAAACAAGAAAGCGTCCTGTGTCCGATCTGACCCGGTATCACCGCGACTGTATTCAGCAGATGGAACGGCTGGCAGAGAAAATGCGGGGATAATGAGAGAAGATTGTAGATTTTCCTTTTGTAGGGGAGTGGGTCATCCGTGTCTGCGGACACCCCTGCCGTCGTAATGGGAATGAAAAATGAATAATGAATAATCAGGTTACAATTGATCCCTCTCCACAGCAAGGTTAGAGAAACACCTTGGATCAGTGCAATGTAAATTTCTTCCGCTCCGCCGAAATGACGCCTTCTTTGACGAGCTTTCCGATTTCTGTGGACAGACCCGAGCGGTCGACCTCCAGATAATCGGCAAGCGCCTGACGGTCAAACGGAATTTCAAACGTATCGGAGCCTGCCTGCTTGGCACAGTGCGCAAGATACGCCATCAGCTTGTCGCGGGTGGTGCGCTTGGATGTCACGTCGATACGCTGATGGAAGTGGATGGTCTTCTCGGCAAGATCGCGCATCAGATTGAAAATTAACTGCCGGTGAAAGCCGCAGTTGTTTTCGCACGTGTGCAGGATGTGGCTGCTGTCAATATACATGATCTCACATGCCTCGGACGCAATGACGGACACGGGAAGGGCAGGCACCTCAGCACAGGCAAATGCCTCTGCAAAGACCTCTCCCGGTCCCATGACGTTCAGAATACTGCGGTTGCCGTAGTAATCGGTCTGCTCCATCTGTACCTTGCCCGAGAGGACAATGCCGATGTATCGCGCGGGTGAGCCTTCTGCAAATACGGTATATTTTTTATCAAAATTCTCTGTTTTCGCGCCGAGACAGGTGAGCATCCGCAAAAGATCATGCTCCTCGATATCGGCAAACAGCGGACAGCGGGAGAGAATCGGGAGATATTGGTTCATGGGGACTCCTTTGGGGGAAATGACAATTAGAAATTAGAAATTAGGAATTAAAAATTAGATGACGGTTGTGGGTGACAGATACGGTGATGATTCGTACGCATTGACCTTCCCCCAAGGGAAGGTTTTGGAGAGCGCGAAACCATCTGTGTGTTTTCCGAAAAAAAATATATCAAAAAATTATCCATGTTGAAAATTCAACATACTTTTCGTCCATATTATACTATAATATTGTCAGAAAATCAAGAGGTCAGCGGGAAAAGTTCTCCTGACACCTGGATTTCCAATCAATAGAAAAGGAAACCCGATTTCGGGGAAGAATTCATATGGTACGAAAAATCATTCATATCGACAGAGAAAAATGCAATGGCTGCGGCGCGTGTGCTGCGGCTTGTCACGAGGGCGCAATCGAAATGATCGACGGTATTGCGACCTTGACGCGCGAGGATTACTGCGATGGACTGGGCGACTGTCTGCCCGCTTGTCCGACGGGAGCCATCACGTTTGAAGAACGGGAAGCACCGGCATACGATGCGCAGGCAGTGCAGACGGCAAAGATACAGAAACAGCAGCCCGAGCCCGCACCGCACAGCTGTCACGGTCATGGCGGCGGATGTCCCGGTTCGAGGGCAAAGGCAATCCGGCGTGATACAGGTAAAGTCACAGTCGGTTCTGTCGGTTCCGTTCCTTCCCAGCTTGCGCAGTGGCCGTGTCAGATCAAGCTCGTTCCCGTACGTGCACCGTACTTCGACGGTGCAAATCTTCTGATCGCGGCGGACTGTACGGCTTACGCCTACGGCAATTTCCACGCGGACTTTATGAAAAACCACATCACGCTGATCGGCTGTCCGAAGCTGGACGACGGGGATTACGCGGAAAAATTGGCGCAGATCATTGCATACAATGACATCAAGAGTGTCAGAGTTCTGCGCATGGAGGTTCCGTGCTGCGGCGGACTGGAAAACGCCGTCAAGCGTGCCCTGATGGCATCCGGCAAGTTCATTCCGTGGCAGGTGGTTACAATTTCCACGGATGGGAAGATTTTAGAATAACCAGGAGCAGCCGGCTGCATATTTCGCTGTAGGGCGGGGGCTTG
>JAZTZC010000381.1:0-10522 GCA_045637265.1 Eubacteriales bacterium
CTTTGACTGGCTGGAAGCGGAATTCGATACTGTTGAAACCCGTTCCGCCGACCCGTTCTACATCTCCGAGGAAACCAAGGCTTCCCTGCATGAGGTTTACAAATACTGGCGCGGCAGAACCACCTCCGAGCTTGCAACCTCCTATATGGCAGAGGAAACCCTGCTTGCGATGAAGCACAACATCTTCACGCCCGGCAACTATTTCTACAACGGCATCGGTCACGTTACCGTAGACTACGGCAAGGTTCTGAAGATCGGTTACCGCGGCATCATCGAAGAAGCAAAAGCAGAACGCGCAAAGTATTCCTTTGAGCATCCCGAATACAACTGGAGAACCCACTTCCTCGACGCAGTCATCACAAGCTGTGAAGCTGCAATTACATACGCAAAGCGTTATGCACGTCTTGCAATGGAAACGGCTGACAAGTGTACCGATGCATCCCGCAAAAAGGAACTGCTTGCCATCGCAATGAACTGCGCCAATGTTCCTGAAAACGGCGCGAAGAGCTTTTGGGAAGCATGCCAGTCCTTCTGGTTCATTCAGATGCTGCTGCAAATCGAGTCCTCCGGTCACTCCATCTCTCCCGGACGCTTTGACCAGTACATGTATCCGTACTACAAAGCAGATCTGGAAGCCGGCAAGATTTCTCCCGCTTTCGCACAGGAGCTGATGGACTGCATCTGGGTCAAGCTCAATGACCTGAACAAGGTGCGTGATGCAGCATCCGCCGAAGGCTTTGCAGGATATTCCCTGTTCCAGAACCTGATCGCAGGCGGTCAGACACCCGACGGTGTGGACGCGACAAACGATCTGTCGTTCATGTGCATTCAGGCAACCAAGCACGTGCTTCTGCCGATGCCGTCCTTCTCTGTCCGTGTCTGGAACGGCACACCCCACGAATTTCTCATCAAGGCGGCTGAGCTGACCCGTACCGGTGTCGGTCTGCCTGCCTACTACAACGACGAAGTTATCATTCCCGCGCTGCTCAACCGTGGTCTGACCATGGAAGACGCACGCAATTACAATATCATCGGCTGTGTCGAACCGCAGGCGCCCGGCAAAACCGACGGCTGGCACGATGCTGCATTCTTCAACATGTGCCGTCCGCTGGAGCTCGTCATGAACTCCGGTGCCGACAAGTCCGGCTCCGAGGCTGACGGTGTCCAGATCGGTCCGAAGACAACCGACATCACCGCAATGAAGACCTTTGACGAGTTCTTCGATGCATACAAGGCACAGACAAACTACATGCTCAAGCTCCTGGTCAACGCGGACAACGCCATCGACCTTGCCCACGCAGAACGCTGTCCGCTGCCCTTCCAGTCCTGTATGGTGGAAGACTGTATCGGACGCGGCAAGTCCCTGCAGAACGGCGGCGCGATTTACAACTTCACAGGTCCGCAGGGCTTCGGCATTGCAAACATGACCGATGCGCTGTATGCAGTCAAAACGCTCGTTTTCGAGCAGAAGAAGCTGGCGATGGCAGAGCTGAAGGAAGCCGTTGAGCACAACTTCGGCGAGGACATCTCCGATACGATGGCGCAGACGCTGACCACCAAGGAAATCTCCCGTCTCGCAGCATCCGGCAAACCGATTTCCGAGAACACCATCAAGGAAACCTTCAAGCGCATCAAGCAGCAAGGCAATACCTCTGACTTCCAGCGTGCAAGATACAGAAAAGTCCGCGCGCTGATCGATTCCGTGCCGAAGTACGGCAACGACATCGAGGAAGTCGACACCTTCGCACGTGAGGTCGCATATACCTACTCCCGCCCCTTGGAAACCTTCAAAAATCCGCGCGGCGGTCAGTATCAGGCAGGTCTGTATCCCGTCTCCGCAAACGTACCGCTCGGCGCACAGACCGGTGCTACGGCTGACGGACGTCTGGCATTCACACCGATTGCAGACGGCGTTTCGCCTACTGCCGGTAAGGACACCAACGGTCCGACCGCATCCTGCAACTCCGTTTCGCATCTTGACCACGGCATTGCCTCCAACGGCACGCTGTTCAACATGAAATTCCATCCGTCTGCACTTGAAGGTATGGCTGGACTTGAGAGCTTTGTGGCACTCATCCGCGGTTACTTTGACCAGAAGGGCAGCCACGTTCAGTTCAACGTCGTCAGCCGCGATACGCTGCTTGACGCACAGAAGAACCCTGAAAAATACAAATCCCTCGTTGTCCGTGTTGCAGGCTACTCCGCGCTGTTCACCACGCTGTCCAAGTCCCTGCAGGATGACATCATCAACCGTACCGAGCAGGCAAAGTTCTGATGATGACAAACGAAATTTACAATGTCCGCGGACGCATCTTCGACATACAGAAGTTCTCCGTGCATGACGGACCGGGCATCCGCACCATCGTCTTTCTGAAAGGCTGTGTCCTGCGGTGTCGGTGGTGCTGCAATCCCGAATCCCAGAACTGGGAAATCGAGATGATGCTCCAAAACGGCACCAAAAAGACGATCGGCTATGACACGACCGTCGGCGAGGTTCTGAAAACCGTGATGCAGGATAAGCCTTATTACCGTCGTTCCGGCGGTGGCATGACCCTCTCGGGCGGTGAGTCTCTGTATCAGCCGGAATTTGCGCGCGCACTGCTCACCGCTTGCCGCGAAAACGGCATCAACACGGCGATCGAAACCACACTGTGTGCCAACTGGGAAACGGTTGAACCGTTCATCCCGCTGATTGACACGTTCCTTGTGGACATCAAGCACATGGATTCTGCAAAGCACAAAGAATTCACGTCACAGCCGAACGAGCAGATCCACGCAAATATCCGTGCACTTGCCAAAGCAGGCGCGAACATCGTCGTCCGCGTTCCCGTCATTCCCGGCTTCAACGATACTCCGGCAGAGATACATGCAATCGCAAAGTTTGCCTATGAGGAGCTCGGCGTCGGAGAAATGCACATCCTTCCCTACCACAAGCTCGGGTACGACAAGTACATCGGACTCGGCAGAGAGTACCCGATGGGAGATGTCCCGTCTCCCGACAAGGCAAAGATGGAAATGCTTCGCAATGTCTGTGCATCGACCGGCATTACCTGTCACATCGGCGGTTAACTCCAAATAATTTCTCATTTCTAATTTCTCATTTTTACTCCCCTTCGGAGGTTCTTATGAAAACACCTTCCTCCCTCCTCCCCCCGGACCTCGCCGAACAGGCGGCTTCCGGAAAGGTTCGCATCATACAGGAGCTGGTTCCCGGCAAGCAGATCACACTTGCACACATCATTGCAAGTCCCGATCCTGTGCTGTACCAGAAGCTCGGTCTTGACCCGACCGTTGACTACTCCCGTGCCGCCATCGGTATGATCACGCTGTCCCCTGCGGAAACCGCGATCATTGCGGCGGACATCGCCACCAAGGAATCTGCCGCCGAGATCGGTTTTGTCGACCGTTTCTCCGGCACGCTGATCATCACAGGTTCTATTTCCGACGTGGAAGCGGCACTGGGCGCAACGCTGGACTACTGCGAGGAAAAGCTCGGCTTCTCCGTCTGTCCGCTGACGAAAACCTGATGAAAAAGATCATTCTGATCGGTCGTTCCGAAGCCGGAAAGACCACGCTGAAGCAGGTACTGCGCGGCGAAGCAATTGCCTACGCCAAAACACAGTCTGTCAACTATTACGATATCATCGTTGGCACCCCGGGCGAATACATCCAGACAAAGCATCTGGGCGGCGCACTTGCCGTCTACTCCTATGAGTCGGATGTCATCGGTCTGCTCGCATCCGCCACCGAACCGTTTTCGCTGTTCGGTCCGTGCATCGCAGCAACCGCAACGCGCCCTGTCATCGGTATCGTCACCAAATGTGATGAGAAGAACGCCAAAGTCGAGATGGCATACGGCTGGCTCAAAGAAGCCGGCTGTGACCCGATTTTCTGCGTTGACTCCGTCACCGGTCGCGGGATCTCCGATATCCTCGACTACTTAAACCGTTAAGATTCGCAGGACACATTTCGTCTGTGCGTTCTTATATACAAAACAGTCAAACCAAAATCTTTATAAAAAAGGAGAACACAATCATGGCATCCGAATACGCTATCAAACAACAGATCTGTGAAATCGGTAAGAGAATTTACGACAGAGGCATGGTCGCCAACAACGACGGCAACATCTCCGTCAAGATCGGTCCCGATGAATTCCTCTGCACCCCCACCGGTGTTTCCAAGGGCTTCATGACCCCCGAATACATCTGTAAGATCGACTCCAAGGGCAACATCCTGCACGCGTATGAAGGCTTCAAGCCCTCCTCCGAAATCAAGATGCACCTCCGCGTTTACAAGGAAAGACCTGACGTCAACTCCGTCGTTCACGCACATCCGATGTACGCTACCGGCTTCGCAATCGCAGGCATCCCGCTGACCGAACCGGTTATGCCCGAAGCAATCATCCAGCTCGGCTGCGTTCCGATCGCTGAATACGGCACACCTTCCACCGAAGAAATCCCGGACGCTGTTTCCAGATATCTGCAGCACTACGATGCAGTTCTGCTCGAAAACCACGGCGCACTCGCATTCTCCGACTCCCTGCTCAACGCTTACCACAAGATGGAATCCGTTGAATTCTACGCACAGCTTCTGTTCATCGCAAAGATGCTCGGCGGCCCGAAGGCTCTGTCCGAAGCACAGGTCAAGCGTCTGTATGACCTCCGCCGTCAGTTCGGCTTCAAGGGCAAGCACCCCGCTGATCTCTGCCCCGTTCTCGCACAGGGTAAGACTCCCTGCCCCAACTGCGATTTCTCCGGCAATGACTGCGCAACCTCCAAGGCTGCAAACACTGCTGCCGCTGACAACGACCTCGTTGCAGAGATCGCAAAGCGCGTTCTCGCTCAGATGGGCAAATAATGTGAATTTGGCTTAGCCAAATTTCCATTACCGACCTCATTCGTCATCCTTCGGATGCCACTTTCCCCGACCGGGGAAAGCTTGACGATCACTCCGACCGATGGTGGATCAATATCACTTCGACGAAAGGTCGATAGTATATGAACAACAACACACTCGAAACCCTCATCCGTGAAGAGCTTACCCGCGCCCGTGCGGCAAAGGCAGAACCGATGGACAACATGGTTCTCTCCCTTGCAAAGCAGGTGTCGGAAGCGGTAGAGGCGGAGGCTGCCCGCATCGGTGTCAACGCCGTTGTGGCAATTTCCGACCGTGCCGCGCGTCCGGTGCTCGTTCATGTGATGGAGGATGCGTATATCGCAAGCTACGATGTCGCACTGCAGAAGGCATACACCGTTGTGGCACTCAAAATGTCCACAATGACGTTAAAGCCCCTTGCACAGCCGGGCGGATCGCTTTACGGCATCCAGTTTACCAATGACGGTCAGATCATCATTTTCGGCGGCGGTGAACCGCTGAAATTCGGTGACCGTGTCATCGGCGGACTCGGTGTTTCAGGCGGCTCGGAGGAGCAGGATGCAGCACTCGCGGCATACGGTGCGGAGGTTTTCGCCCGTCTTGTGAAGGGCGCATCCAACTGACCGAATCCCATTTTCGGAAAGGAAAACAACACAAATGGATTACAAATCTCAGAATATTGAAGAAATTGTCAAGAAGGTTCTCGCTGACATGATCGGTGACGCCGCTGCCGCTCAGGCAAAGGACGTTCCCGCAGCGAAGATCTCCGCAGGCAAGACCGCAGGCGGTGCCATTCCCGCAAAGGCGCATGTTGCCATGCTGGTCGAACCTGAAAAGTTCGTGGTCAAGGAATACCCGATGCCCGAAGTCGGCGACGATGACATTCTGGTCAAGGTCGAAGGCTGCGGTATCTGCGGTACTGACGCACACGAATTCAAGCGCGATCCCTTCGGTCTGATTCCCGTTGCCCTCGGCCACGAAGGTACCGGTGAAATCGTCAAGGTCGGTAAGAATGTCAAGCTCGACTCCGCAGGCAAGCCCCTCGGTATCGGCGACAAGGTTGTCACCTGTATGATTTTCAAGGACAACCCCGACATCACGATGTTCGACCTCAACAAGCAGAATGTCGGCGGCGCAGATGTTTACGGTCTGCTTCCCGATGACGACATTCATCTCAACGGCTGGTTTGCGGATTATCTTCTCGTCCGCGGCGGCTCCACGATCTTCAACGTCTCCGAGCTGGATCTCGAATCCCGTATTCTCATCGAGCCGGCAGCCGTTCTGATCCACGCTGTCGAGCGCGCAAAGACCACCGGTATTCTCCGCTTCAACTCCCGCGTTGTCGTTCAGGGCTGCGGTCCGATCGGTCTGATCTGTATCGCTGTTCTGCGCACGATGGGTATCGAAAATATCGTTGCAGTCGACGGCAACGCGCAGCGCCTTGCATTTGCAAAGGAAATGGGTGCTGACAACTCCGTCAACTTCAAGGATACCAACGGTGTCGAAGATCTTGCAAACAAGGTCAAGGAAGCATTCGGCGGCTATTATGCAGACTTTGCATTCCAGTGCACCGGTTCTCCCGTCGCACATTCCAACATCTACAAGTTCATCCGCAACGGCGGCGGTCTGTGCGAACTCGGCTTCTTTATCAACGGCGGCGATGCAACCATCAACCCGCACTTTGATATCTGCGCAAAGGAAATCACAACGGTCGGTTCTTGGGTTTACACCCTGCGTGACTACGCAACCACCTTTGACTTCCTCAAGCGTGCACAGGCAATCGGTATTCCGATGAAGAAGCTGATCACCCACAAGTTCCCGCTGGATCAGATCAACCGTGCTCTGGAAGTCAACCTCAAGCAGGAAGGCCTCAAGATCGCGATCATCAACTGACCTGAGAGGAACGAACTATGGCACAGGCAGTCGGCATTCTCGAAGTATACGGTCTCGTCGCGGCGTTTGTCGCATGTGACGCAGGCTGTAAGGCGGCAGATGTCACCGTCGAAAATTTTGACAAAAACAAGCCCTCCCATCCCGAAACACTCACCGTTCCGCTGATCGTCGTGGTCAAATTCCGCGGCAGCATTGCGGCAGTGGAAGCAGCGATGGATGCGGCAGAGGCAGCGGCTAATTCCGTTTCCGGCGTTGTCGCACGTCACATCATTCCGCGTCCCGAGGATGATACGCAGAAGATGCTGACCATCACAGGCTTTGATAAGCCCCAAAAGAAAAAGTGATCCCATCACAAACCAATTCATATAACATAACTGAAAAAAACATATTACGGAGGATTATTTATTATGGCACAGGAAGCATTAGGCATGATTGAAACCAGAGGTCTCACCGCAGCAATCGAAGCAGCAGACGCAATGGTTAAGGCAGCAGAAGTCGTTCTCGTCGGTACCGAAAAGATCGGTTCCGGTCTCGTATCCGTCATGGTCCGCGGTGATGTCGGCGCAGTCAAGGCAGCCGTTGAAGCAGGTTCCGCAGCAGCAGAACGCCTGGGCGAAGTCATCGCTACCCATGTTATCCCGCGTCCGCACGGCGACGTCGAAAAGATTCTTCCCAAGATCTAATTAAAGAAAGGACGCAAGTCCCATGAATATCAAAGCGATCGGTCTGATCGAGGTATCCGGCTCGGTTGCCGCCATTGACGCACTGGACATCATGTGCAAAGCGGCGAACGTAACGCTCGTTACCTGGGAAAAGAAACTCGGCGGACGACTGGTCACCGTGATTGTCACGGGTGATGTTTCCGATGTGACAGCTGCTGTTGCCGCTGCAAACGCATCCTGCATCGTTAAGCCCTGCGCATCCGCTGTGATTCCCAATCCCCACGAGGAAACCAAACGGATCCTCGCATTCAGTGCATCCAATCACAACATTGAATTGTAAGGAACGATTATGTCCGAAACAAACGAAAAGGCACCGGTAAAAAAGCCGGCAGCCCGTACCCGTAAAAAAACAACAGTTCCAACAGATGCGGCATCCACCCCCGCCGCATCTGCGGAAATCAAAGAAATTAAGGCGGAGCCGAAAATTAAGCCCGCCACACCGGAGGTAAGAAAAATGACGAACCAGGCACTTGGTATGATCGAAACCAGAGGTCTTGTTGCAGCAATCGAAGCAGCAGACGCAATGCTCAAGGCAGCAAATGTTGAACTCGTCGGCACCGAAAAGATCGGTTCCGGCCTCGTATCCGTCATGGTCCGTGGTGATGTCGGTGCAGTCAAGTCCGCTGTTGAAGCAGGCGCTGCATCCGCAGAACGTCTCGGCGAAGTCATCGCTACTCACGTCATCCCCAGACCCCACGACGATGTCGAAAAGATCCTTCCCCTTCTGAAGTAATCTATGATTATCGGAAAAGTTACCGGCAGTGTCGTCGCTACACGCAAAAACGAAAAGCTGATCGGATCGAAGTTTCTCGTGATTGAACCGCTGAGAAGCATGTCGTCCGAAATTGCAAGCGATAAATTCGTTGCCGTCGATTCCATCGGCGCCGGCATCGGTGACATCGTTATGGTTGCCCGCGGAAGTGCCGCAAGACTGGCATGTTCCCGCGAGGATGCACCGTGCGATGCCGCTGTCGTCGGTATCATTGACGATGGCACCGGTTTGGAGAAATAAGAAACTATGAATTTAACTGAACTTTCTACCCTGATGCAGAATGCAGGTGTGGCAGGTGCGGGCGGCGCGGGATTCCCGTCCTACGCAAAGCTCAATGCTGCTGCCGATACCATCATTCTCAACTGTGCGGAATGTGAGCCGCTGCTCAAGCTGCACAGACAGGTTCTGGCAAAGTACGCAAACGAGATCCTCGCTACATTGACAATCATTGCAGATGCAGTCGAGGCGGACAATATCATCATTGCCGTCAAGCCGCACTACAAGGAAGCCGTTGATGCAGTCAAGGCAAACCTTGCAAGCTATCCGAAAGCCAGAATCGGCCTTCTCCCGGAGGTTTATCCGGCAGGTGACGAAGTTGTTACCATTTACGAAACCACGGGCCGCGTTGTCAAGCCCGGTGCGCTGCCGATTACCGTCGGTGTCACCGTATTCAACGTCGAAACCGTTTACAACATCTATCGCGCACTGCATGAAGCGGCTCCCGTCACCGATAAGTACATCACCATCACCGGTGCTGTCAAGAATCCCGTGACGCTGAAGGCTCCGCTCGGCTGCACCTACGGTGAGCTGATCGCGCTGGCAGGCGGCGCAACGGTCTCCGACTACAAGCTGGTCGGCGGCGGTCCCATGACCGGACGTATCGTGTCCGAATCCGACGTTGTCACCAAGACTTCCAATGCCATTATCGTACTTCCCGCTGACCACTATGTCATCCGCAAGAAGTCTGCATCCATCAAGATCGATATGAAGCGTGCGATGGCAGCCTGCTGTCAGTGCCGTATGTGTACCGACCTCTGCTCCAGAAACCTGCTCGGTCACCCGATCGAACCCCACGCATTCATGCGCGGCGCATCGACCGGCGCGACATCCAACATCAAGCCGTTCCTCGACACGATGTTCTGTTCTCAGTGTGGTATCTGTGAAATGTATGCCTGCGGACAGGGTCTGTCCCCCAGAACCCTCATCGGCGAATACAAGAACGGTCTTCGTGCATCCGGCGTCAAGCCCGATCCGAACGCAGTTCTCGCACACGTTGATACAGCTCGCTCCGGCAAGCTGATTCCTGTTGAGCGTCTGACTGCACGTCTCGGTCTTGCAGAATACGACAAGCCCGCGCCCATCGCGGCAAACGATGTCAAGGCATCCTCCGTCAAGATCATGCTCGGTCAGTGTATCGGCGTTCCCGCCGCTGCATCCGTCAAGGTCGGCGATACCGTTAAGGTAGGCGACGTTGTCGGTTCTGCGGCTGAAGGTAAGCTCTCCATGCCCGTTCATGCATCCATCGCGGGTAAGGTAGCTGAGGTCACCGACAAATTCGTTGTCATCCGCGCATAACGCACGGTCTTTCACACATTCGATAAATTCAAGAAAAGGAAACAAATCAAATGAGTAAAGCAATCGGAATGGTTGAATGTCAGAATATTTCGACCGGTATCAAGGCAGCCGATCTGATGATCAAGACGGCTGAGGTCGAAATTCTGGAATGTCAGCCTGTTTGTCCGGGTAAATACATCATCCTGATTTCCGGCGATCTGAGTGCGGTCAAGGCAGCTGTTGACGCGGCAAAGACAGTACACGCGCAGAAAGTTGTCGGCGACTTCGTTCTCGGCAATCCGCACGACTCGATCTTCCCCGCCATCTACGGTACATCCGAGATTCCCGATGCCAAGGCACTCGGCGTCATGGAAACCTTCAATGTTGCGGCTGCCATTGTTGCGGCTGATGCAGCTGCGAAGACCTCGCTTGTCAATCTGATCGAGCTTCGCCTGGCACGCGGTATGGGCGGCAAGTCCTACCTGCTGCTGACCGGTGACGTCGCGGCTGTTACCGCTGCCATTGAGCGCGCAGAACAGGTCGCATCCGAGGACGGCATGATGCTCGACAGCGCAGTCATCCCCAACCCCGACAAGAGACTCTGGGCAAATATCCTGTAATATTTGCCAAATCCCATAAGGAGGTACGCGGCGAACCGCTTTCCCGGAACGCCGCTTCTTTCCCATGCAAACATTTTATGTAAAAC
>JAZTZC010000382.1:0-6662 GCA_045637265.1 Eubacteriales bacterium
AACAAGCGTGTAAAGAAGTGCATAGCCATAGCTGTCCGCATCCCCTGTTATGGCATCATACGCCGTCGCATGTGCGGGTAACGGTTCTGCAGAATACCGACAGTGCTGTGTCAGACGGTCATTTAAGAAAAGAGCAAATTCCGCATCGGACAGCGCCTGTGACAGCCCGTCCTGTATCAGCGAATCGGCAAAATCAGACAGTGCGCGGCGGTACTCTTCCCCATCGGACAAATACGACAGCGTCATATATGCGGCATTGTCGCCCGCAACCACCGCACACTCCGACGGAATCAAATCGCAGAACAGCGGATGGTCATACAGCACCGCATCAAATGCGGCGGAAAATTCCTTTTGTGTCGGAACGAAGGCAAGATACGCTGTTTTTGTGTCCCGCGATTCCATTGCATCACAGAGGACATCATACATCTGCTGTTCTCTTGCGTCCAATGCATTGTAGTTCCAAAGACCGTCTTTTGTCTGTAGTTCCGTCTCGGATGCCGATGAAACCGCCGCACCGTAACGGGCATCGGATATGGCTTCTGCGCCAAAATACAAGCCTGCAAGAACCAGCAGAGACAGCGGCAATGCGGCATAGCCGGACAGCCGTTTTTTCTGTTTTTGCATCATCGGGCATCCTCCTCTCTTTTTTATAAAGCGTCAAATGACACTCGATTCATTTTATTATATCATATTCTCATCGGAATCTCCATCATATCCGCAATGAATTTACATTTTCTTCACATTTTTCGTCGTTTTTTCCGCGTGTAATCAAACTTTTTTTGGCAAAAGGATAGACAAATACATATTTATATGGTATACTATTTATATATTGGTATCTTTTATACGCCATTTTTCAAACGGAGTCATTTCCGTATTCCGATATACAGAAAGGATCGATCACCATGGATTATCAAGCACTTGCCGAGCTTCTCTTCCCGAATGTCACAGCGACCATCGAGGAAATCGAAGCACGTTATCCCGCACGTGACCTGCCCGAGGGCGCAAAGGTCACCCGTTTCGCACCCAGCCCCACAGGCTTTGTTCACTTCGGAGGCATGTATCAGGCAGTCGTCGACGAACGTCTGGCACACCAGTCGGGCGGTGTCTTCTTCCTCCGCATTGAGGACACCGACGGTCAGCGTGAGATCAAGGGCGCTGTTGAAGCACTGATCCGCACACTTTCCGACTACGGCGTTTCCTATGACGAAGGCTTCAAGATGGATGAGAACGGCGAGCTTGTTGAGGTCGGCGCGTACGGTCCGTACAAGCAGTCCCAGCGTGCAGAACTGTACCATGTTTTCGCAAAGAAGCTCGTTTCTGAGGGCAAGGCATATCCGTGCTTTACCACCGCTGAAGAGCTGGAAGAAATCCAGGAAACCGACAAGAAGGCAGAAATCAAGAACACCGACTGGCATGTTGCGGCAGAACAGAAGCGTGCGGCAATGCTCGCCGGCAGACAGTTCACGATGGATGAAGTCAAGGAACACCTTGCAAACGGCGACCCGTTTGTCATCCGTATTCTCGCAAACGGCGATCCCGAAAAGAAGACCAAGTTCACCGACATGGTCAAGGGCAATCTTGAGGTTCCCGAAAACGATGAGGACTTCGTTCTGCTCAAGTCCGACGGTATTCCGACTTACCACTTCGCACATGCCGTTGACGATCACCTGATGAAGACGACCCACGTCATCCGCGGTGAGGACTGGCTTCCATCCCTGCCCAAGCATATCATGCTGTTCAACTATCTCGGCTTCAAGATGCCCAAGTACCTGCATACCGCGCAGATCCTCAAGACCGATGAAAACGGCGGCAAGAAGAAGCTGTCCAAGCGCGATATGGGTGCCAAGATGGATGACTACCGCGAAATGGGCTACGCGACCGAATGTGTATGGGAATACCTTCTGACCCTGCTCAACTCCAACTTTGAGGAGTGGCATGCACAGAACGCAGACAAGTCTTACCTCGACTTCCCGTTCAACATCAAGAAGATGGCGGTTTCCGGCTGTCTGTTCGACTTTACGAAACTCAACGACGTTTCCAAGAATGTCCTCTCCCGCATGACCGCAGATGAAATTTATGAAAAGTTCCTCGACTGGGCAAACCAGTTCGATCCCGATTTTGCATCCTGTCTGTCAGCGGATCCCGACAAGGCAAAGGCGATCTTCGCCATCGGCCGCGGTGGTAAAAAGCCGAGAAAGGACCTTTGCACCTGGAATGATGTCAAGCCGTACATGGGCTTCTTCTATGCGCCGTACTTTACCGTCGACCGCACACCGCTTGCAAAGTTTGAAGCATCTGATGTCAATGCAGCCTGCGAGCAGTTCCTTGCATCCTACAACCCGGCTGACGAAATGAACGTCTGGTTTGACAAGATCAAGGTCATCGCCGACAATCTCGGTTTCGCATCCGACATGAAGGCATATAAGGCAAATCCCGAAAACTACAAGGGCAGCGTCGCCGACATTTCGATGTTCCTGCGCATTGCTGTCTGCGGACGCGAAAACGCACCCGATCTTTACACCGTCATGCAGATTCTCGGCGAGGACGAAACCCGCGCAAGAATCAATGCTCTCATTGCATAAGCTGATTGCTTTTAAGGAGAATAAAATGGAAGAAATCAAAGAAGTAAAAGCGTCCAATTTTATCTGGGACGCAATTGAAGAAGACCTGGCTGCAGGCAACTACACCTCCGTTCACACCCGTTTCCCGCCGGAACCCAACGGATACCTGCACATCGGTCACTGCAAGGCACTTGTCATTGACTTCGGTACCGCGAAGAAGTTTAACGGTCTGTGCAACCTCCGTATGGACGACACCAACCCCGCAAAGGAAGACACCGAATACGTCGATGCCATCAAGGAAGACATCCACTGGCTCGGCTTTGACTGGGATGACCGCTTCTTCTACGGCTCCGACTATTTTGATCAGGACTACGAATACGCCGTTGAGCTGATCAAGAAGGGACTCGCTTACGTTTGTGAGCTGACCGCTGAGCAGTTCCGTGATCCCAAGTACTGCGGCGACGTCAACACGCCTGCCGTTTCTCCGTGGAGAGACAGACCGATCGAGGAATCCCTTGATCTGTTTGAACGCATGAAGAACGGTGAATTCCCCGAAGGAAAGTACACCCTGCGTGCAAAGATCGATCTGGGATCCGGCAACTTCTGTATGCGTGACCCCGTTCTTTACCGTATCCGTTATATCGAACACCACAGACAGGGCAACAAGTGGTGCATCTACCCGATGTACGACTTCGCACATCCGATTCAGGACGCCATCGAAGGCATCTCCCATTCTCTGTGCTCTCTCGAATACGAGATCCACAGACCGCTTTATGACTGGGTTATCGAGAACTGCTCTGTTCCGTCCAAGCCCCGTCAGATCGAATTTGCACGTCTGAATATGACCAACACCGTCATGTCCAAGCGTTTCCTGCGCCACCTCGTTGAGTCGGGGCTCGTTGACGGCTGGGATGACCCGCGTATGCCCACCCTCTGCGGTCTGCGCCGCCGTGGTTATACGCCCGGTTCCATCCTCGACTTCTGCTCCCGCATCGGTGTTTCCAAGGCAAACTCACTCGTTGAGATCGGTCTGCTCGAAGCATGCGTCCGCGATGAGCTGAACGAAAACGCACCGCGCCGCATCGCTGTTCAGAATCCCATCAAGATTGTTGTCGACAACTATCCTGCGGACAAGGTCGAATACTTCGATGTTCCCAACCATCCGCAGCATCCGGAAACGGGCACCAGACAGGTTCCGTTCACAAAAGAACTCTATATCGATTCCTCTGACTTTGCTCTCGTTCCGCCTCCCAAGTTCTTCCGCCTGAAGCCCGACTCCGAGGTCCGTCTGATGGGCTCCTATATTATGAAGTGCGGCGAGATCATCCAGAACGAAGACGGTTCCATCAAGGAAATTCACACCACCGTCGATCTGGAATCCGGCAATGGTAATCCCGTCGACGGCAGAAAGATCAAGGGTACCATTCACTGGCTGTCCGCAGACTATGCAGAGGAAGCAACGGTCATTCTCTACAACCGCCTCTTCACGGTCGAGAACATGAACGAAATCGACTCCGCCGATTACGACAAGTACCTCAATCCCGAGTCCGCTGTCACCGTCGAGCATGTCAAGGTAGAAAAGGCACTTGCAGATGCCAAGCCCGGCGAGCAGTTCCAGTTCGTACGCGACGGCTACTATTGCAAGGATACCAAGCGCGAAAACACCTTCAACCGTGTTGTTACGCTCAAAGATTCCTTCAAAGCATAATTCCAAACATTCTATAACCCTCCCGGAATACAACCGTATTCCGGGTCGTTGTTTGAAACCGACATGTCATGCATTGAACGTGTGACAGGTAGGCGATGCTTTATGATATCGTCGCGCCATCGTTTTCAGATGACAAGGCATCCCCCGCACGTCCCAAATAACAGGAAACGGAGAAATCACCTTGTCCACGAAAAAAATATACATTCTGCTGACGAAGTTCGGCGATATTCGCGGACGCATCCTGTCCGCTATGTCAGGAAACTATTATACGCATGTCTCCCTCGGTCTGCAGGAAGACCCCGGAACCTTTTACAGCTTTGTACTCAAAGGCTTCCGCGTTGAGACATTATCCCGCTATCTCAAGCCGGGCAGAGAGCCTTACCCTGTCAAGCTGTATGAGATCGAAGTCGCATCGAAAACCTACGAGAAAATCAAAGAAAAGATAGAATATTTCGTTGCATACAAGAGCCGCATGCACTACACGACCATGGGTCTGTTTCTGTCGCTTCTGCGGATCCCCTATCAGCGAAAATTCAATTTCTTCTGTTCGCATTTCGTCGCGCATATTCTGCAGCAGGTCGGTATTGTTCCGGCACATCACAAGCCCGCACTGTATCTGCCGCAGGATCTCTCCAATGTTCCCGGATCGACGCTGCTCTTCTCGGGAAATATGCAGACATTGCTCGTCTATCTCGGTATCATGATGCCGGCAGAATATACTGTGAAAGTCTGACTCAAACATAAAAAAACAGCGCATACCGTTTTCAATCGCGGTCTGCGCTGTATTTTTTATACTCAATGCTTATGATCGTGCGCGTCGAACTTGCCGTGCAGATCGTAGTACCATTTTCCATCGATCATACGGAAGCCGAGCCACTTGATCAGATGCTCATTGTCGCCTTCTTTGGCTTCAAAGTACGCCTCATGCGTGCCCGTCAGATCCATGAAATTGAGCGTCTGTCGTCCCATGATGAACAGCGCTTCCTCGTCGTCGATATCGGGTGCTGTGACAAGATCCATCATACGACCGATAATACGATCTCCGTCGACTTCACCAACGGAAAACTGCGATACACCGACAAACACCGTCTCATCGTCGGGACCTTCTCCGAGATATGCCTGATAGCAGAGACAACCGGGTCGATACGGAACACCGCAGCGCTCACAAAGAGCCGTCTGCAATGCGGCATCCTGAATCGGTTTGATAATCAACATACCGACGCCCTCCCCTTACTGCTTGGGCTTTCTCGCACCCTTGGGCGCATGGGAGAAGTGCTCATTGAAGTGAACACCGGCACGTCCGGCACGGTGCGAGGGAGAATGCGATTTTTTCTTGACATTGGCAAGTGCTTCTGCGCGTTCGTCACGAGCGGCATTCTTGAATCGTTCCTTGCCGTCGGGCATCAGCTTGACAAGCTCCTCCGGTGTCAGATAACGCCACTTGCCGAGACGCAGATTGCCCAGCGGAATATCGCCGATGGCAATGCGCTTCAGACGGATGATCTTCAGTCCCACCTGTTCGCACATTTTACGAATTTGGCGGTTGCGTCCTTCATAAAGCTCCATCTGTAAGGTGACATGGGTATCGTCCTTATCCATAACCGTAACCGAAACCGGACGGATCGGCGTGCCATCGATTTCCAGCGGCGAGGACAGCTGTTCCATCTGTTCATCGGTAGGAATGCCCTCAATACGGACATTGTAATACTTGGGAACCTCGTGCGACGGATGCATCATATAGTTTGCAAATTCGCCGTCGTTGGTCAGAATGAGCATACCCTCGGATACCTTGTCAAGTCGACCGACAGGATAGACACGGCATCCGACATCGGAGACGAGCTCCTTGACACATTTGCGTCCGAGGTCGTCGTCCATTGTCGTGACATAGCCTCTGGGCTTGTTGAGCACGATATAGGTCTTCTTTTCAATATTGTCGGGCAGATAGACACGGCGTCCTGCATAGCGGACTTCATCTTTTTCGGGGTCGATTTTCTGACCGAGCTCTGCGGGTTCTCCGTTGACCGTGATTGTACCCGCTTCAATTTCCTTTTCTGCCGCGCGGCGTGACATGACACCTGCATCGGACATATATTTCTGCAGTCTGATTTTTTCCATGTTGTTTGATTCCTTATTTTTTATTGTTCAGCGGTTCCCCGCAAATAATGTTCTGATTCGTTCCCACAGCGTCGGTTTTTGGTAAAGTGGGATATCTTCACACGCATACAGCGGCACCGTACAAAGCACCGTGCCATCCATTGTATAAACGGCTTCTCCGATTTTCTGTCCCGCGGTAATCGGAGCATACAAAAACCGCGGCAAACGCAGTTCTTTTTGAATTTCCGATCGGATACGCGGAAGCGTCATGGAAACGGCATCGGAGTTTTTGACAGCCG
>JAZTZC010000383.1:0-9558 GCA_045637265.1 Eubacteriales bacterium
CAGGAAATTCTGCGATCGGATCCCGATATTGCATTCATCGATGCGTGGCTGCCCAAGCTCGATGGTCTCGGTGTGATCCATGCTGTACGCAGAATGGGCGGAAAGTACATCACACGTCCGCAGTTTGTGTTTATCAATTACGATGGTACGGCGAATTTGTTTGCGGAAGCATCACGCGCCGGAGCTTCCTACTGTGTGTCGAAGCCGTTTGATTATCGGGAGCTGTGGAAGATTGCCGATATGCTGAATGAACGTATGAGCAGTCCGCTGGATGGCGGTATGGCAGCACAGGGCGAATGTATTCCGACCATCCGTGCAGAGAAGAATGAGAGCAGTCTTCGCACACCGATTTATGATTATAAGGAAAATCCCGCATCCCTGACGCTCAATGTCGGCGGTTATAACGACCGTTCGTTTGCCGACAGCGCCGAAGACAGTGCACGCAATCTGGAAGCGCAGGTCACGCGTATCATTCACCGCATCGGTGTTCCTGCACATATCAAAGGGTATCAGTATCTGCGTACGGCAATTCTGATGGCGACAGATGATCCCGATATCATCAATTATGTCACGAAAATGCTGTATCCGACGGTCGCAAAGCAGTACAAAACCACTTCCTCCCGCGTGGAACGTGCCATCCGACATGCCATTGAGGTCGCATGGGACAGGGGCGATGTCGATGTCCTCAACGAGTATTTCGGATATACGATTCAGAACAACCGCGGCAAGCCTACCAACTCCGAATTTATCGCGATGATTTCCGACCGTCTGCGTCTTTCGTTGAAGGTACATTAAAACAGATCAAAAAAGCAGCGATCCTGTCGAACCTGGCGGGATCGCTGAAAATTTTCTGACTTTTTTGAAAAAAGGACTTCCATTTTCAGAAAAGATATGATACAATATTAAATAACCATGGATGTGTATCACCGATAGCCGTAAGACAAAACAGAATGAATTCGGGCAGCACACCATTATCAGAACGAAAGAGGTACACAAATATGACGCTTGTCATTTTAGCAGCCGGTATGGGCAGCCGTTACGGCGGTCTGAAGCAGATCGATCCCCTGGGGCCCGGCGGAGAATTTATCATTGACTATTCCATCTATGATGCAATCCGCGCAGGATTTGACCGTGTGGTCTTCATCATCAAGAAGGAAAATCATCAGATTTTTGAAGAAACGGTCGGTGCTCGTGTCCGCGGCGCGATCGAAGTCCGCTATGCGTTCCAGGATATCAATGATATTCCCGAAGGCTTTACCGTTCCCGAAGGACGTGTCAAGCCGTGGGGTACCGCACACGCACTTCTTTGTGCAAAGGAAGCGGTCGACGGTGATGACTTTGCGGTTATCAACTCCGATGACTTCTACGGTGCGGATTCTTACGCAAAGGTCGGCGAATTCCTGCGCAATATTCCGAAGGACGGCAAGCAGCACTACTGCATGTGCGGCTTCATCCTGAAGAACACGCTGTCTGAGAACGGTCACGTTGCACGCGGCGTCTGCACCAAGGACGAGGACAATTATTTGACCTCCATCACCGAGCGTACCAAGATTCAGCGCAATAACGGTCAGACACAGTTCTTTGAAGATGAGACCGGTTGGGTTGATCTTTCCGAGGATTCCATTGTCTCCATGAATATGTGGGGCTTTGAAGCATCTTTCTTTGATGAGATCAGTTCCAGAGCGAATGATTTCTTTGCAAATCTGAAGAACCCGCTCAAGGATGAATTTTTGCTGCCGAACATGGTCGACGCGGCAATGAAGTCCGGCGCGGCTGACGTTACCGTTCTGCAGACAATGGCAAAGTGGTACGGTGTCACATATCATGAAGATAAGGAAACGGTGCAGAAGTTTATTTCTGACTGCATCGCCGACAATGTTTATCCCGGAGGTTTATGGAAATGATCAAATATCCCGAAATCAAGCCGTTTGCAGAATGCTTTAAAATTGAAGGTCCTGTCATCGGTATCGACAAAATCGAAAACGGACACATCAACGCAACGTATGTCATCAGCTGTGATGTTGCCGCAGAAAGACCGCTGCGCTACATTCTGCAGACCATCAATACCAAGATTTTCACCGATCCGGTTTCTCTGATGCAGAACATCAAGAACGTCACCGATTACTTAAAGGATATCATCCGCGCAAACGGCGGCGATGTCAACCGCGAAACGCTGACCTGCATCGAAACGCTGGACGGTAAAATTTATCACGTTGACGATCAGAACCGCTACTGGAGAATGTACAATTACATCGAAGACGCAACCAGCTATCAGTCTGTCGAACGTCCGATTCTGTTCGAAAATGCGGCTAAGGCATTCGGTAAGTTCCAGCGTCAGCTCGACTCCTATCCTGCAGATACCCTGCATGAAACCATCGCAAAATTCCACGATACCGTCAAGCGTTTCCGTGACTTTGAAGAAGCGGTTGCAAAGGATATCTCCGGTCGTGCAAAGGACTGCCAGCCCGAAATCGAATTCTACCTTGCACACAAGGATATCTGCGGTGAGATCACTTCCCGTATCGCAAGCGGTGAAATCCCGCTGCGCGTCACGCACAACGATACCAAGCTCAACAACATCATGATCGACAACGAATCCGATGAGGGTATCTGCGTCATCGACCTTGATACCGTTATGCCCGGTTCCGCGCTGTATGACTTCGGTGACTCCATCCGCTTCGGCGCTTCTTCCGCAGCCGAGGATGAACAGGATCTGTCCAAGGTCTACTTTGTTCCCGAACTGTTTGAAGCATACACCCGCGGCTTCCTGTCTGAGGCAAAGGCGGCTCTCAACGACACCGAAAAGGATCTGCTTCCGATGTCTGCAATTCTGATGACGCTGGAATGCGGTATGCGTTTCCTTGGCGACCATCTCAACGGTGACGTTTACTTCAGCCTGCACTATGAAAACCAGAACCTCTACCGTGCAAGAACCCAGATGAAGCTTGTCGCTGATATGGAAGCACAGATCGAGGATATGAAGGCAATCGTTGCAAAGTATCGCTGATCTGAAAAGAATGATGAACTGTCCGAGTCTCCCACTCGGGCAGTTTTTTTGTAAATATTGCATTTCCTTTTCGCATAATAATCTGAAATACTTGACAAAATGTGCAAAATTTGATATCATTAAGGCAGGAACACCGTTTCAATACATGAGAAAGGACACTTTGGCTGAACAAAAGGTGTGAGAAAGACTATGACAATCAACAGAAAAAAACGAATGATATCAACAGCACTTCTTCTTGCTGTGTTGGCTTCTGCCGCTGTTTCCTGCGGAGATGCCGGAACGAAGGGAGGCGCGACCGAGACGGATGCCAATGCCGCATCTGATGTCGCAACGGAAGCGGAAACCGAAGCGGTTACCGAAGACCCTGCGCTGATGGATAACCTGCCACAGACCGATATGGGCGGAGAAGCATTCCGTATGACGATCTTCGGAGATGAAGAACGCCGCTCGCAGACCTATTACGATGCAGAAGACGGCAATATCGTCAACGATGCGGTTTACAATAAGATTCGAACGGTTGAAGACCGATTCAATGTCGATATTCAGCTCACGGATGTCAGCCTTCTTGCAGAAGACGATATTTCGCTTCTGAAGAAGTCTATCATTGCGGGCGATGACTGCTGCGAACTTGCGCAGGGGCACGATATCAGTATGGCAAACGCAGCGTTGGAAGGATTGTTTGTCAATGTGTATGACATTCCTCACCTTGATTTTTCCAAACCGTGGTGGCCTGCGGCAACAACGGAAAGTATGACGGTTGCAGATCAGATGTACATGATGTTCAATAACATTTCTTACAATAATCTGGCTGCTACGCGTGTGATGTACTTCAATAAATCGCTGATGAATGAACTTGATATTGCATATCCGTATCAGATGGTCTATGACGGAACATGGACGATGGATGCGATGCAGAAGATGTCCGCGTCTGCATATAAGGATATCAACGGTAATGGGCAGCAGGATGATGACGACCGCTACGGATATATTTCGATGCCGTATTTCTATGCAGTGATGGAGCCGTTCTGCGTTGAGCCGTACCGCAAGGACAAGAACGGAAAACTCTATTATGAGGTTGACCTTGACCGTACACAGCGCGTTACGGATGCTCTGTATGAGCTGATCTTTGGAGAAGGCGGAAGAATGTTCTCAAAAAGCACTCCCGATTATGAGGATCTTGTCCACCGTGTCTTCAGCGAAGGTCGGGCAATGTTCTATTATGGATTGTTGAGCCGCGCGGTCACGCATTTCAGTAATTCCGATGTTATTTACGGCGTTCTCCCGATGCCCAAGCTCGATGAGACGCAGGATCAGTATTACGGCGGTTCCACAGATCGCCCGATCGTTGTTCCGACAACAGCTTCTGACGATCTTGACAATATCGGTGTTGTTATTGAGGCACTGAATGCCGAGGGATATAAGCAGGTCTATCCCGCATATTATGAGGTCGCAATGAAGACCCGGTATGCCGACCAGACCGACGATGCGAAGATGATTGATATTGTTCATGATAATGTCATTATTGCCTTCACCTATCTCTATGGCGACTACAAGAGTGTTTATAACATCATGCTCGAGAATTTGTTTACTGCAAAGCCTTCTGTTGATGTTGCCTCCTGGTGTGCAAAGAACGAAAAAATGCAGACCAAGCGTGTGGAAAAGCTGATGGAGTTCTTTGAAGAGTATCGTCCTTAAAATGATCGAATCCAATGGCACTGTATGTCGTTTTATGACATATGGTGCTGTGCGCAAAAGACCGCTGCATTCAAAACAGCGGTCTTTTCTTTGCAAATCCATAAAAACCCTTGACAAATCGGGGGAAATCTGCTATGATTTATAAAACAAAGAAATGTAAAATCGGAGGATGATTATGAAAATCGGAACGCGTATGACATCGGCTGCACTGCTTGTATCTCTGCTTGCGGCAGGGCTGCTTTCCTGTGCCGATGCTGATGCCGGTACACAGGAAACACAGCAGACAACGCCCATCGAAACAGAACCTGTCACGGAAGCGGTAACAGAGGATCCTGCACTGCGTGATTCTCTGCCGGAGGTGGATCTCGGCGGCTATCAGTACCGTATGGCAATCTTCGGAACAGACATTCAGCGGATTATGACCTACAACGACGATGAAGACGGTAATGTTGTCAACGATGCCGTGTATCATAAGATCCGCACGGTTGAGGAGCGCTTCAATACCGATATCGTGTTGGCTGATATCAGCTATCTGGAAGAGGATCAGATCGCTGCGCTGAAGAAGGCGGTGATCGCGGGTGAGGACAGCTGTGAAATCGCACAGGGACACGATGTCAATACGGCGAATGTCTCTTTGGAAGGAATGTTTGTGAATATTTACGACATTCCCCATTTGGATTTCACCAAGCCGTGGTGGTTCCCTCAAACGCTGGACAGCATGACAGTTGCAGGGCAGATGTACATGATGTTCAACAATATTTCCTACAGCAATCTGGCGCAGATGCGCGTGATGTATTTCAATAAAACATTGATGCAGGCACTGGATATTGAGTATCCTTATCAAATGGTGTACGACGGTACATGGACATTGGATGCGATGAAACAGATGACTTCTGCCGGGTACAGTGATCTGAACGGTGACGGTACCAAGGACGAGGGAGATCAGTACGGTTATGTCAATATGCCCAATTACTATGGGATGCTGGAGCCGTTCCACGTAGAGCCTTACAGAAAAGACGGCAGCGGCGCGCTGTATTATGAAGTGAACCTGGAGAAAACCACCGCTGTTGTGGAAAAATTCTACGATCTGATCTTCGGCGAGGGCGGATATTTGGTGCCGCGCAAGTATGATGATTATGCAGACCGCGTTTACAAAATCGTTTCTGAAGGCAGATCGATGTTTTTCTACGGTTCGCTTGACACGGCTGTCCAGACCTTCAGCAATTCGGATCTTGTTTACGGTATTCTGCCGATGCCGAAATTCGATGAAGCACAGGATGACTACTACAGCGGTTCCTTTGACCGTCCGCTTGTTGTTCCGACCACAGCACAGAATCTGGAAAATATCGGTATCGTCACCGAAGCGCTCAACGCAGAGGGCTATAAGCAGGTCTATCCCGCATACTATGAAATTGCGATGAAGACCCGTTATGCCGACCAGACCGATGATGCGAAGATGATGGATATCGTCCATGACAATGTCATCATTTCGTTTACTTATCTGTTCGGTGATTATAAGAGCATTTTCAACATGATGTGGGATCTGTTCAATGCCTCCAAGCCGACAACCAATGTTGCGTCCTGGTGTGCAAAGAATGAAAAATCCCAGACCAAGCGCGTTGAAAAACTGGCGGAGTTCTTTGAGGAGCACCGTTCTTAATGACAAAATAAAAAATGGCACCGTATGTCGTTTGACATGCGGTGTCATTTCCGTTATTCGTTTGATTTGGTATCGGAAGCTTTTCCGGGTGTCTTTTTGAACATTGATTCGTATTCTTCCGCTTCATTTTCTTCACGGCGAATAGAGCCTTTTGCTGCAAAGACGAAGATGCAGACAAATGCGTAGAAAACGGTGAAGATGACAAGGAAGATCAAAAGATCGGCGGCTGTTGCAAATCCGTGAACGATGAGCTGAAAGCAGAGTGCAATCAGTACAATTACGCAAACAAGGTGCAGAATTGCGCGGATGGCAATCGGCATACGTTCGGCACGGTAGATGCGGTTGACGGCGGTCAGGCACAGCGAGAAGAGCAGTGTGCTGAAGGTCAACAAAAATGACGGACCGAGGAAAATTGCCGACTGTGTGACATTGTATGGGTTATAAAGCATATCAAGGTAAATGCCGTGCGATGCCAGACAAAGTGCCATGACGGCGGTAAACCAGATACAGCTTTGAGACAGATAGTCAATCACGGAATGAGGTGCTTTTTCCTGTCGGCGGTACAGAACGAGAGAATATACAAATGCTGATACCAGAGACGATGCAAAGAACACAGCGTGACCGACGATTGATGTGCCGCCGAGAATCATCTCGGAAAAGGGCTGTTCCTTGATCGGGTAGATCACGGCGATATAAACGATAAAATAGATCAGATTCAGCGCGGTATAAATCATACAGGTTCTGCGTGCCGTGTTTTTGAAAAGTTGGCGGCGACGCATCTGGGATTCCAGTTGGCGCTGTTCTTTGATCTGTTCCTGTTCCCGCAGGACGGCTCTTGCGGCGCGCGCCCGTGCAAGTGCTTCTTTTCCGGGATCAGAAGATGGATTCGGTTTGAGATCCGGACGGTTGGACATAGGACTCTCCTTGGATTATTCGGACAGGACGGTTGCTGCGGCAGAGCGGATAGCGCTGATTGCAGTGGAGGGATCGTCTGCCTTGAAAACAGCACTGCCTGCGACAAAGACCGTTGCACCGTGCGATGCGGGAAGGGCGGCATTGTCGGCAGTGATACCGCCGTCAACCTGAATTTCGATATCATAGCCGCCGGAACGGATCATACGGGCGATGGCTTTGACGTTCTGCATCGTTTCCGGCATGAACTTCTGTCCGCCGAAACCGGGTTCCACGGTCATGACGAGGATCATGTCAAGATACGGCAGCAGCGGCTCCAGCACAAACGCGGGTGTTGCCGGCTTGATGGAAACAGCGGCACGGCAGCCTGCGGCACGGATTGCCTCTAATACCTCGATCTGATTTTCACAGCTTTCGTAGTGAATCGTGATGCCGTCAGCACCGGCTTTGACGAAATCTGCGATGTAGCGGATCGGATCGGTAATCATCAGATGTACGTCGAAAAAGAGCTTGGAATGCGGACGAAGTGCGGCGATGACAGGTGCGCCGAAGGAAATGTTGGGGACAAAGACACCGTCCATGACATCCAGATGCAGATAATCGGCACCTGCACACTCGACAGTGGCAACATCACGCTGAAGATTTGCGAAATCTGCAGCAAGCAGGGACGGAGCAATTTTCACGGTGGGATTCATAATGCTTCTCCTTGAATGGATTCTTTGGGCTGTGTCCTGCATGGAACACTGCGGACACAAAACGCATATCATAACAGGGGATGATAACTGTCTCTGCAAGTGAACTCTGTACTGCCGTTCCTCGATGGGAAACAGGCAAAGACAAGGACGGTGACCGACAATCGCGGGACGCGTACATTTGCATAGAAATCTGTGACTGCCGTATACGGGATTCTCTGTGTACGGTGGTCACAATTGTATTTTTGGCAGCAGCATTGACAGTTTATCCTTTATATTATACAATTTTTGGCTTTCTGTGTCAAGGCATTTCTCCAAAAAGACAGATTTATCCTGCAAAAATTTATGAATTTAGGGCTGGAAACGGTTGTGTGGGGCAAATCTTTTGCAAATTGCCAACTTTTTTTCGTTTCTTCACAAAATGAACACAAATTTATGTTACAATAATTCCATATATCTGTTCATGAACAGTGAAGTAAGAAAAGAAGGGGTATATTCATCATGAATTGCAAAACACGGTGGAAACGGATGGGTGCGGCAGCTTTGTGTGCATCGCTGCTCCTCTGCGGTCTTGTTTCCTGCAAGGATGATGCCGCTGACAAGGGTGCGGGACAGGGCGGATCGATGCCGACGGAACAGCAGACGCTGACACCGGAGGAATACGAAGCGTATTCGTTTGAGCATGTCAAAAGCGCATTTCCCGACATTCCGTATGTCTATGCGTTTGACCACGGAGACGGTACGTCCGACGATACGGTCACGTATGACGAATACCGTTATTATCAGCTGCTTTACAAAAATTATTTCGACGGAGGCGACGAATCCTACTGGACCGTTTCTCCCGATATGAAGCAGCGTGTCACGGACATGTATACAAAAGAAATTCTGCGCAACCATACGGTTTTTGCGGAATGTGAAAAATACGGACTTCTGCTCACGGAGGCGGAAGAGCTGGCGCTTGACCGTAAGAATGCGGAATTTGTCGCGGCATTCGGCGGTCCCGATTATTTCCGTCAGGCACTGGATCCGTACTATATGACGGAGTATTATTTTCAGTATCAGTCGGAGCTGGAGATTCTGTACGGGAAACTGGAACAGTATTACATGAAGAACGGACAGATTCTGACCGACGATGCGGATATCCGCGCGATGCTGGATACCGATGCATTTGTCCGCTGCAAACACATCCTGATCAAAAACGACAGCGGTGAGGATCCTGCCGAAAACCGTGCGCTTGCAGAACAGCTTCTTGAGCGGATTCGCAATGGCGAGGATTATGACACGCTGATGCACGAATACACCGAGGATCCCGGTATTCAGTCAGAGCCTGGCGGGTATTACTTCTTCCGCGGAGAAATGGACGCCGCTTTTGAAAATGCATCGTTTGCGCTTGCCGACGGGGAGATCAGCGATATTGTTGAATCCTCCTACGGCTATCATATCATTTGGCGATGTGAAAAGGATGCGGCATATCTCGACGCGCATCTGGAAACCATTCGCGCAACCTATCTTGCGCTTGCATTTTATCAGGTGCTGGATGCGGCGGCTGCCGATTGGAGCATTGTGAAGTCCGAGCAGTATGACGTGCTGTC
>JAZTZC010000384.1:0-2003 GCA_045637265.1 Eubacteriales bacterium
TCAAGCTTACCACCTTCAACATCAGTCACTGTCAGGATTACGGACAGAGCCACGCCGATGACAGCCCTGTCAGCATCGAGGCGACTTCGTCTTACATCCGCACACTCGACGGCGACATTACCGCACTCAATGAAGTGTTCCTGCATTCGCAGACGGAAGAATATGACCGTCAGACGGAGAAGATCAATGCGATCGCGGGATATCCGTATACTGCCGATGCCGTCGGCAAGGATCTTCCGTGGGCATCGATCGGCAATGCGATCCTCTCGCGGTATCCGTTGTCCGATGTCCGTGCCGTTGCGGTTCCCGCACCGACCGAAGAAGAACGCCGTCCCGGTGAAAATGAATGGTATGAGGATCGCGTGATCCTCTGTGCGCGTGCCGGAACAGATGCGGGTGATGTTCTTGTTATGACGACGCATTTCGGGCTCAACGGACAGGAGCATGAGCGCATGGTCCATGCGCTGACGGAACTGATCGATGACGCCGATATCCCGGTCATACTGATGGGCGACTTCAACGTGCAGCCGCATGCGCCGGTCCTGCAGCCCATCTATGAAAGACTGCGCTCCTGTGCCGATGTCACGGGCAATACCGATTATACCTTTTCCTCGTTTGCGCCAGACCGGACGATCGATTATATCTTTGTTTCGGAGGGCATTGCCGTGGAGGAATTCGCCGCGCGCACGGAGATCGTATCGGATCACCGCGCATGCACCGCTGTGATCGGGATCGGATAAAGCAGTTTCCTGCACGGAAACTGTATGTGAAGCAAATAAATAACAACAGGCTGATGTACCGTGATGATACATCAGCCTGAAATCTTTGTATAGAAATTAGAACAGACGGGCTTAGAATAAGCCTACGATCTTACCGTCCTCGGTCACATCGATTGCCTCTGCCGCGGGAACTCGGATAGGTCAGAATGACCCATTCTTCCACTGCGACCTGTATTGCATGGTTCAGTTCTTTCATGTGGAGTAGTTCCTCGTTTCTTTTATAATCATCCCGTCTCTGTGCGGGAGTGTGTTCGCTGTCATCAAGAGAATTATATCTGATTTTGTGCAGTTTGTTAATGGGAATCGGAAAAGATGGTGATAAATCTTGACAGAGACTTTTTTGTGTGTTACAATGAAAGAAAAACAAATGGGGAGATTTGTCGATGAAGACGATTACATATACTGAATTTATTCATGCGCTGGAGCAATACGGTACGGCAGTGCATTGTGAGATGTACGCAAACAATTATACCAATTATTATAGTGCCGAAGAACCGGGTGATGCAGAATATATTTATGATCGCGGCTGTGTGATCCGTTCCGAAGACTATGAATATGAGGGCTGGCAGTGGATCTGGCGTAATATTCATCAGGTAGAACCGGATGCGGACATTGATGCAGTCGGAACGGAATATTTTGAAGAAGCCAAGAAATATGCAAAATCCTTTGCAAGGTACTCGCTCAATGTCATTGCGTTTACGGTTTCAAACGGAGATTTACCGCCTCAAAAAGATCGGTTCGGCGGATGGCGCAATTTTTCAAGGATGGGTGAGAGGGTAATACCCGATGCCCGTGTACGCAGATTGACCGCAGAAGATGCAGATCGGATACGGGAATGCTGTGCGCCATCCCTGACCGATGACGGCGATACCATTTACGGGAAGCGGCTTGCGGAGGAGTTTTCCGACTACGATTTTGCCTATGCGCAAGACAAACATGCGCTATACGGTATTTTTGAGGACGGTGTGCTTGTGGGAATGGCGACAAGCATGTACGTCGGCGGTCTTGATCTTGCATGGCTGATGAATATTTTCATCGCGCCCGATTATCGCGGGAGAGGACTCGCATCGGCGCTTGTCCGTGCGGCTTTGACGGACTATCCCGATAAGAAGTGGCATTATCAGGTGGCGCAGAAGAACCTGCCGTCGATCGCGTTTGCAAAGTCCCTTGGGTTCACGCTTGAAGGTGCTGGATTGTATCTGGAATAAAAACAACAGGCTGATG
>JAZTZC010000385.1:0-12513 GCA_045637265.1 Eubacteriales bacterium
GTCTTCCGTCATGAACGGTACCATCGGCGCTGCGGTCTTGCACGGCGTCACCAGAGCCGTGTAAAGGGTGATGAAGGCGTTGATCTTATCCTGTTCCATTCCCTTCGCCCAGAAGCGCTCACGGCTGCGGCGGACATACCAGTTGGACAGCTCGTCGACAAAGTCGGTCAGCACGCGGCAGGTTTCGGGAATACGGTAAAGATCCATGTTGGTATCGACCGCCTTGACCGTGGACTGCAGACGGGAGAGGATCCAGCGGTCCATAACACCGAGCTTATCGTAATCAAGCGTATATTCGGTCGGATTGAAATTATCGATGTTCGCATACAGAACATAGAACGCATAGGTATTCCAGAGCGTACCCATGAACTTGCGCTGACCCTCGGTAACACCCTCGGAATAGAAGCGGTTGGGCAGCCACGGAGCGGAGTTGGAATAGAAGTACCAGCGGATCGCATCGGCGCCGAACGTTTCCAGCGCTTCAAACGGATCGACCGCGTTGCCCTTGGACTTGGACATCTTCTGACCGTCCTTGTCGAGAACATGACCGAGAACGAGAACGTTCTTGTACGGTGCACAGTCGAACAGCAGCGTGGAGATCGCCATCAGCGAATAGAACCAGCCGCGGGTCTGGTCGACACCTTCGGAGATGAAGTCTGCCGGGAAGTGTGCGTCAAAGATTTCCTTGTTTTCAAAAGGATAGTGCCACTGTGCAAAGGGCATCGCGCCGGAGTCAAACCAGCAGTCGATAACCTCGGAAACACGGTGCATCTGACCGCCGCACTTCTCACACTTGATCGTGACAGCGTCGATGAAGGGTCTGTGCAGCTCGATTGCATCGGGGCAGTTGTCGGACATCGACTTCAGTTCTTCAATGGAACCGATCGCATGACGGTGACCGCATTCACATTCCCAGATGTTGAGCGGAGTACCCCAATAACGGTTTCTGGAAACACCCCAGTCCTGGATGTTTTCCAGCCAGTCGCCAAAGCGTCCCTTGCCGATGGATTCGGGGATCCAGTTCACGGTATTGTTGTTGCGGATGAGCTGTTCCTTGACAGCGGTCATCTTGATGAACCAGGAGTCACGCGCATAATAGATCAGAGGCGTGTTGCAGCGCCAGCAGTGCGGATATTCGTGCTCAAACTTGGGTGCGGAGAACAGCTTGCCTGTCTTGTCAAGGTCAGCAAGAACGAGCGGATCGGCATTCTTAACAAAGGTGCCCGCATAATCGGTTTCCTCGGTCATTTCACCCTTGCCGTTGACAAACTGAACGAACGGCAGGTCATACTTGCGGCCGACATTGGCGTCGTCTTCACCGAAAGCCGGTGCGATGTGAACGATACCAGTACCGTCGGACATCGTGACATAACCGTCACAGGTGATAAAGAAGCCGCGCTTGCCCTGCTTGTCGGCGACAGCCTTTGCCCACGGGAACAGCGGCTCATAGGAACGGCCTTCCAGATCAGCACCGACGTATTCTTCAAGAATCTCATAGGCCGGCGCATCCTCGGTCTTCAGAGAACCGAGCACGGTGTCAAGCAGTGCCTTTGCCATGTAATAGGTTCTGCCGTCAGCAGCGGCAACCTTGCAGTAGGTTTCAACGGGATTGACACAGAGCGCGACGTTGGACGGCAGTGTCCAGGGGGTCGTCGTCCATGCAAGGAAATATGCATCTTCCCCTTCGACCTTGAAGCGGACAACCGCAGAGCGTTCCTTGACCGTCTTATAACCCTGCGCAACCTCGTGAGAGGACAGCGGAGTACCGCAGCGCGGGCAATAGGGGACGATCTTGAAACCCTTGTACAAAACACCCTTGTCCCAGATCTGCTTCAGTGCCCACCATTCGGATTCGATAAAGGTATTGTGATAGGTGACGTACGGATCATCCATGTCCGCCCAGAAGCCGACCGTCGAGGAGAAATCCTCCCACATGCCCTTGTACTTGCAGACAGATTCCTTACACTTTTCAAGGAACGGCTCCAGACCGTATGCTTCGATCTGATCCTTGCCTTCAATGCCGACCGCCTTTTCAACTTCCAGCTCGACCGGCAGACCCTGGGTATCCCAGCCGGCCTTACGGATGACATGGCAGCCCTTCATCGTGCGGTAACGCGGTACCATATCCTTAATAACACGGGTCAGAACGTGACCGATATGCGGCTTGCCGTTGGCAGTGGGAGGACCGTCATAAAACGTATATTCCTGTCCCTTGGCACGCAGATCAATGCTCTTTCCGAAGATATTCTGTTCTTTCCAGAATTTTTCAATTTCCTTTTCTCTGTCAACAAAATTCAGATTTGTTGATACCTTTTCGTATAACACCGTAATGCATCCTTTCTTTTATACAAAATAAAAAGCCCCGCCGAAACAGAGACAGGGCAACCATGTTTTCCTTTGGCAAAACAAAACCTTATTTTACCGCCGCATTCCTTGAAAAACAGCCCAGAACCGCTTTGTATCAGACGCGCCTCCGTAACGTGGAGGAACCGACGCAGCTTACTTGGACAATCTGTCTGTTCTGCCTTGCAACTCAGAAGGGATTTTCCGCAGATGCTGTTTTGTCGGTTTCCACCCTCCCGACTCTCTGGAAAAACATATTTCCCTGCGTACTTGCTTCGTCATCGTTTTTGCATATAAAAATATACTATTATTATACAGCAAAAACACGGTGTTGTCAATACATTTTCAAAAAAAGAAGGAAAGATGAGGATATAATCGGAAAAGATATAAAGATACAGGATATAATAGAAACAGATATAATCATTTATGCCATGTTTTCATTTGCCGGATTTTCACAGTACCGCTTCTCATCTCCGCATTCTTCATTCTGTCGTTTATGATATAACCGTTTTTCATATCTCAAAAATGCATCCATATGAAAAGCGGGAAGCAAGCTCTGCTCTGCAAATGATTTTGCCCGAAAACAACAAAAAAGTGATGAATGAGCAGTCAGAGTAGCTGCATCAACATCACTTTTCTATGATCTGTTGGTTCAGATTCGGTATACAAAACAGTATGGAGGCTGGCGCATCACAAAAAATGGGTTGTCGCAAGTAAAAAACAAACGACAACCTGAAAAAATTACAAACACAATCAGCCCCGTCCAGGTTTTCCCGGGTGGGATTCCTGTCACGGAGCGTGCATTATGGAGCGGATATACCCGGCGTTCGGACGGCAAAGGCATCCAGTGCAAGTGCGAGGTTTTCTTTGGCGTGGAACAGACACGTTGTCAGATAGCGGCGGACACTGTGTATTTTCTTGGTTTGCGAGATTTGTTGATAGGTATCCAGCACATAACGGATATCCTCGCTGTCAAGAGCGGAAAAACGAGCGGTGATCTCCTCTCTCGGATAAGAGACGCCTGCGATCGGAATTTGCCGCGCATCGCCCTGTTTTGGCGGTGATAAGTATGTATGCAGAATGGAGACAATGCAGTCAAGCCGCTCTTTGGGGTAATCATCCGCAAGACACGAATACTCAATCTGCGAACGGATCTCTGAAACCGGTATCACAGAGGATGCTTGCAAATCCGATACTGCAGATCCTTGTGTCTTCGGCTTGCTGGAAGGCTGGACGGGAGCAGCGGCTGCAGTTGTCTGGCTGCTGTTCTGATTTTTTGCATGACAAACAGACACGGTTTCCGTGTCCGGATGTTTCAAAAGCGTATAACGGTAATGCGGATACCCGGTCTTCGGATTTTTCTCGCGTGTCAGAGACAGATATCCGCGGCAGCGCAGTTCTCTGAACATCCGATCAAAGGCATTGCTGCCCTCGGGGCATACGGCGCGGAGCATGTCCTTTGACAGAACCAGCTCCGGCTTGTACATAGCAAGACGGAGATAGCGTGCGATGACAATATAAAGTCCTTTTGCACCGAGGGAAAGTGTCGGATCCATCAGCATCGGAATGCTGACCTCTGTATAATCCTCCGTCGGCGGCAGAAACGGCTGATACGACGCACGGAACAAAGCCCCTTCCGCATGAGAAAGGCAGCGGTCGGAGCCTTTCCCGCTATCCGAAGGAGTGCTGTGGTGGGAAAGCGTATAATAGTCATGAAAACAGTTCTTCCCCTCGGGAATTCTGGTACGGCGGAGATATCCTGCCCGGGTCAGACGGCGGACACTGTTATGAAGACTGAAATAGCGGTTGCGGGTATGACGGAGCAGCAGATTCTGCAGACCTCCGTGTGCATATGTAAAAGAAGGATTGGAAAGTACGGTCCCGATCATCGCATACAGCGCAAGGTCACCGAGAGAGGAAAAGCCGTACTGCTGCCCGGAATCGGAATTTTCGGAGAAGCAGCGCAGAGACGCGGAAATATGGCGATTGGATAAGCGGAAAAACGAGGTGACAGCACCGGGGGCGGTGTGCTTTGTCTGTATCTGTGCCACGTACGGCACCTCCTTTCTGAATCATTTGTAAAGCAAGGAATCGTATCCTGCAGAATCGGACTTCCATCGGACAAAATTACCAACATCATACCATAAGAATACACAAAAAAACGGATTCTGTCAAGCGGCGCGAACGTGCTGCTACTGATGACATACAAGTACATACATATACTTACAGACCGTACGAATACAATGAAAAAGTGCTGAAATCAAAGGGAAAATGACAGATTTTCGGTAGGTGCGTTGTCCGTTGTTGTTGGAGGTTATGTCCGCTTCTGTTGGAGGTATGTATCCAAATATTGGGGGTTATGTGTCGGTATATTGGAGGACTAAAGACAAACAAAATGGAACCTTGTCCGTCGTTGTTGGAGGTGTTTTACTGAACGGACACCGGCCATGTTCAACGGAAAAAAGCCAAGTAATCGCCGTATCCGTTCGGTTTCGGCATACAATGTCCGTTGTTATTGGGGGTAAATGCGCGTATTTTTCCGTTTAACTGCCAACAAGGATTCGGATATGTCCGCTCTTGTTGGAGGTAAAACAGAGAAATATCATTCGTTGTACAGTGCGGCAAAGAATCTGTGTCCCATAATATTGGGGGTAAAACAACGCCTTTTCTGCGCTCAAAAACGATGATGTCCTTTGTTATTGGAGGTAAAACGGGTCTGTTTTGCAGTGTTCCACGGAATGTTTCTATGCCGAATCTGCTGCATGTCCTCTGTTATTGGAGGTAAAATGCAGGCAGGAGAGACTGTACCGCGGTGTTTATGTCCTTTGTTATTGGGGGTAAAACGTGCGGAATCGATGGGGCGATCTGTCGGTAAGATTTGGCGGTATTTCGCGAAAATTCGCGCAAATAAGAAAAAATCGGAAAAGATTCCCGACTTTTTATCGTAAGTATATCATATTTTGGCGTCAAACGCAACTGTGTCCGCAGTTATTGCAGGTTTGTCGTGAGATATTGGAGGTCAAACCGGAAAATTACCTCCAATAAAAAGGGACATATGATAACTTCTGCAAACTACGGCAAATTTGGAAATAAAAGAACCGCAGAAAGCGGTTTTGCTGACTGCGGTTACGGAAAATCAGATTTGAGATTGGTATATGTCCTTTGTTATTGGAGGTAATTTCGGTTCAGATATCGGTAGGATGAGCGGCATCGGGTTCCGTCGACTCTTCCAATAAGTGAATCAGAACCCCGGTGATTGCACGACCTCGGCGGACAATTTCATAGCCTGCGATGTATTCCTTGCCGATATAATTGTCCAAAAGACGCTCTGTCTGCGAACGGATCGTTGCACGCAGCTTCCGATCGTCCGGCGTATTGAGCAGCTCATAAATGGAATCATACGAGATCAGACGGGAATTCATATTGTTCTTTTTGTTTTTCATGAGTTCCACACGCTGCAGAATATACTGTCGGATGATGATGACGGTGTCGGTCGAGCGCGTCGTCTCTTTGGTGTTGAGCAGATCCAGACGGATCGGGATGATCTGCTTGATTAGCTTGGAATACTCATAGACGATGGGGCTCGCCGCAAGACGGTATGCCCATTTGGTAACACCGCCGGTAGAAACTGTGACCTTCTGCATCATCAGCATCGAGCCGCTGACGCGTGCAGCATCAAACGAATCTGCGGGATTTGTCATGCGTACCTGCTCGGTATAATCGATTGAGATGTCGGTGATTCGCAGCTTTTCCAGAGAATCCACGATCATTTTGATCGATTTCGGAGAGACAAATTCCGATTCGATCATGCCGTTCATTGCACGGTAGACCATCTCTGGGGTAAAGGTGTCATTTCCGGCGGAATAAAGACTGCAGACTGCGTCATGTACGATTTTATCGTATGGCGTGATAGATGCGTTGCCGGAAAACTGGATGTTTTTGTCGTTGAAGTTGATGGTCGTGGTGATCTCAACAAGCTGGCTCCCCTTGCGTCCGACTGTCAGCGTATGTTCCTCGTTGGGTGACATATGGCGCAGTTCGTTTGCAACACGGGAGTTTGTGATGAAGATATCCTTGGGAATGATCGAGCGCAGCTCCTGCACATCCATGATCGCATTGCGCAGAATCTGATCGTAGATTCCCGCAAACGATTTCAGATCATTGTCGCTCATTTCGTGATCTGCGGAACAGCCCGACTGGAGGATCGCCGTTTCCATCAGTTCGACAAACTGCTCCAACGAGAGCTTTTTGAGCGCTGCCGCGACCGATTTCGGCTGATATTTGTAACAAGCGCGGATCAGCTGTTTGTGAAATTCATCTTCAAACAATCCTTCGAGTTTGATGGAAATGCTCTGTGCCATAAACGGACCTCCCGATCACTGTGATTTCAGGAACTCTATTATAACACAAAAAGACCAAAAACGCAAGGGATACACAAAAAAACATCGGAAAATCAGCGTTTTTCCGCATTTGGAATCCGAACACAATCCATGACAGCTGATTGACGTCAGAACCTTATGGAAAAACGGTCTCCCAATGTAAACCGATTTACATAAGACAAATCCGCATGTGAACCGATTTACATTCTGAGAACAAATCGGTGTTAAACGGTTTACATAAAACGCTACACACAGAAAAACGGATTTCCCGGTTATTGTTTTCGAAAAACTGCAATAAAATAGATTCGTAATCAAAGTCGTACGAAGGAATGTATGCGAAAAATCTGCACGGAAATTTACAAAAAAACTTGCAGAATTACAATATATATGATATAATATAAGATAGATTTTCATGCACCAAGCTCCGGCTGGATGAAAACTGTTGCAGTTTTCCGAAAACCGCGTGAGGTGTTACAAAGGTCAGGAAAGGATTCATGGATCATGAACATGGGTGAGAAGAAAAAACGGGAGGTCCCTGCCAATCCCCAGCCGATGCAGACTGCAGAGGATGCTGGCAGATCTCCGATGCTGCATCGCTCGGAACCGATTGTCATTACGGTTGCCGTGACCAAGGGCGGTGTCGCGAAAACAACAACGGCGGTGAATCTTGCCGCAGAAATGGGCATGCACGGCGCAAGGACGCTGCTGGTCGATATGGACGAACAGGGCAACTCCACGCTGTCGGCAACGGGAAAGAACAGAGAAGCCTTCAATAATGCGGCGCTGTTTGATGCATACCGCACTTTTGGCTTTCCCGGATGCACCACCGACCATTTTATCCACAGAACCACACTTCCGAATGTCGATATCCTTCCCTGCAGCGGATTCTCTCTGATGATCCCGGATCAGGCGGAGATTTTACATAAAACGCGCAACTTCCCTGCATATGCATTTCTGTCGGCTATTTTGCAGAATATTGAGCAGGTACACTATGATTTCGTAGTTATTGATACACCGCCCGGAAAGAATACCTTTTCGCTTTCGGGGATCTATGCCGCTGATCATATCATCATTCCTCTGCACCCAGATAAATATTCCATCGACAGTCTCAATGAGACATACCGACTGATTGAGACGATGATGCGGGAAAATGATATGACGATCAATGTCCTCGGCATTCTCCTGACGATCGTGGAAAAAGTCACATTTACGAAGGTTCTGCGCGAAAATCTGTGCTCCGGCGCCTATGCGGGACTGAAGCTGAATACGGAAATCCGAAAAGGACAAGCCGTGAACGATGCGACACTTGGCGGCCCTGTTGTTGTTGAGGATCCAAAGAGCAATCCGGCAAAGGACTATAAAGCACTGTATCAGGAAGTGATGGATCGTCTTTCCGCATATGAGCGCGGTGAAGCTGTTGTATGCAGCACCTGTGGAGAGGAGGAATAACCGGATATGGCTAAGATCAAACTATCGAATATGGATATGGGTCTCGGTGCGATGCCGCAGAGCGATCCGATGCACGATGCACAGACCCTTCTGAACCGCTCTTTGGGAACAGATACCGGTGATTATCGGCAGATTCCTCTGCAGATGATCGCGCTGAATCCCGAAAACGATTACTCCGCCGACGATACAGACGAGGAAATTGAAGAACTGGCACATGATATTGAGCGCAACGGTTTACTCCACAATATCGTGGTTTCTGACAGAACGCGCGAAATCGGTAAGTTTGTCATTCTGTCCGGTGAGCGCCGTTATAAGGCGATTTCCTGGCTTTACCGTGAACGCAAAGAAAATAAATACGCGATGATTCTGTGCAAGGTCCTGACGGGACTGGACGCGCTCGATGAAATGCTGGTACTCGACGCGGCGAATTTGCAAACGCGCGGCGGTATGCAGGATGAACGTCGATTCCGTAAGGCAACATACCGTTTCATTGAGAATCTGCGCAAAAAAGGCGGCGTCAATGAGCGCGATGCTGTTGTATTGGCAGAAAAGTACACAGGGGTCAGCGATAAGCTGTTGGAAAAAAACATGATGGTCGAAACCCGACTGCATCCCGATATTCTTGCGCTGTTGGATCGCGATCTGATTCCAAAAAATCAGGCGGTACAGTATGCAAGGCTTCCTGATGATGTACAAAAGATTCTCGCAGAAAACCTTGCGTCCGCATATGAGGTCGGTACTGCGGAGCTGCGTGATGTCAACGATAAGCTTTTCGTCGCAACCAAGACGATTGCCGAGCTGAACGCACAGCTGGAACAGCGGATGCGCGGCATGCGTGAGGTGGATGAGGAAATCGCAGAAGCGCAGATTTCCCTGTCTGCATTGCTTGCGATGACCGATGCCGGTGATGCTTCCGAGGAGATGGAGCAGCAAATAGAGGTTGTCAGAAAAACGCTGGGAGATCTGGAACAGCAGAAACGGATGTATGCAAATACGATCTCCAATGCGAAAGCGGCTCTGAAGAAGGGTGAGGACAAACTCTCCTCCATCGGCGTTACGCCCAAGACGGGCAGTGCAAAAACCGATGATATTGCTGCGATGATCAATAAGGCGATGAAAAAGGCAGAGGGCAGCGTGGCAGGAATTACCTCCAAAACCAGCGTCAACCGTATGCAGAAAATGGATACTGCCGGAAAAAATGTGACACTGGAACGTCTGCAGGGACTGCGCGACGCACTGGATGCGGTCATTCGGATGCTTGAGAAAGGAAATACATGAGACCGGCGGCACCCGATCATAAGACGGTATATGTCCGTTTTCACCGCAGAGTGGATGAACTGCTCGAGATCTTTTCTAAGCAAACCGGCATGAAGCGCGCGGCAGCAGTCACATGGATTCAGAATCGGTTTCTTGATCGGATACAGTCATTGGATATTCCGATCGAAGATATTTCCGAAGATACGTTCGGATTTTCCGGCATCGAAATTCCGTATTTTATTGCGCTTGGCAGAAGTACAGAAGGAAGTGTACTCGGTCGGGCAATGCAGATTACCGTCGACCGTACTGCGGACAGAATGATTGAGCTGTTCGCCATGCGCTGTGATCTGTCATCGCGTGATTTCCGCACAGCGATTCTGATGCAGTATTTTGAGGAGATCGGTATGATCTGATCAATGCGGATGCATCTGAATTGTTGCATAATTTCGGAAACCATTGAATACGTAAAGGATAGCTACGGTATGTACATCGATACACAAACCGTTGTGAAACGATAAACATCATAATTTCATGTCCGCTCTTGTGGTTTTACCCCCAATAAAATGGGACATAATGAAAATCACCTCCAATAACAGCGGACATAGACAAATAGAAAGAGAGAATGACTATGAAGCAATATGAAGTTTTTGGCGATGCCAAATGGGTCTGCGCCGGTGAATACACTGGATCCGCACAGAAGCTTGACGACAACGGCACTCCACATTTCCCGGTGCTCAGACGGCATGTTCCCGTTTGCGGTGAGGTAAAAAAAGCAACACTGCGTGTCATCGGACTTGGTTTTTTCCATTGTTATATCAACGGTCAGGAGATTACAGAAGATCAGTTCCTGCCGCTGTCCACCGACTATGAATCCCGCGGCAACTGGCCGAGAGAGGAAGTTCTGACCGGACACAGAATCTATGTTCCGGAATATGATGTAACGAACCTGCTCAAGAATGGCGACAATGTACTGGCTGTGCACTTCGGCGGCGGCTGGTATACGTTTGAGTGCGAAGTCTTCGGCACGCCAAAGGCAATTTACCGACTGACTGTGGAAACCGAAAACGGTGAGATGGAGGTTTGTTCCTCGGAATACGACAAAATCGGCGACAGCTTCGTCAAGACCTATTATTTTACCACGCACGAAGATCAGGATTATACCGCATGCAATGAATCGGTCTTTGCACTCGATTATGACGACAGCGACTGGAGCAATGCAAAGCCGGCACAACCGCTTGATACAGAATATCTGTTCACGGATTGCCCTGCCGACAGAACACAGAAAGAAGTTCCTGCCATTCTTCTCTGCGAGGACGAAAACGGACGGCATTATGATTCCGGATGCAACATGTCCTCTTATCCCGTACTTCGTCTGAAGGCGGCAAAGGGTGAGCGCGTGACCGTTTTATTTTCGGAGGAAAAGAACGAAGACGGAACGCCGAACATGAATTATCATTTCAGCCAGAAATTCTCGGTCATCTCGGACGGTGAGGAACGTGTTGTCATGCCGCAGTTTACCTGGTACGCATTCCGATACTTTACCGTACAGGGGAATGCAGAGGTTGTCTGTGTCCGCCGTGTTCATACGGATGTTAAAGTCAATTCCGCATTTACTTCCAACAATGAGACGCTGAACTGGATGTATGAAGCGTACCTCAACACGCAGACCTCCAATATGCATGCCGGTATTCCCTCCGACTGTCCGCATATTGAGCGCCGCGGTTATACCGGTGACGGTCAGCTTGCCTGCCACGCGGCAATGACGACGCTTTCCGCAAAGGCATTCTACGATAAGTGGATTTACGACATCGGTGACTGTCAGGATATCTATACCGGTCACGTCCAGTATACCGCTCCGTATACCAGATGCGGCGGCGGTCCCGGCGGCTGGGGATGTGCGATTGTCGAGGTTCCGTATATGTATTATAAGCATTACGGCGATCTCAGCCATGCCGAGCGTCTGTATCCGCAGATGCTGCGTTATTTCGACTATCTGGAAGCACATTCCAGAAATGATCTGGTCGAATCTGATAAAGCCGGAGAATGGTGTCTTGGCGACTGGTGTGCACCGATTCAGGTCGTGCTCCCCGCGGCGTTTGTCAACAACTATTTCTATATCAAATCGATGCAGCGCGTCATTGAAATCGGTCGTCTGATCGGACGTGAAACCGAGATTCCGATGCTCGAGCAGCGCATTGAGGCAAGACGTGCCGCAGTCAAGGCTGCGTACTTCAATACGTGGGACGGCAACTTTATCGGATGTTTCCAGGGTGCGAATGCCATTGCGCTCGATATGGGACTGGGCGATGAACGTACATACAAGAATCTTGTCAAGTATTACCGCGAGCTTGGCAGATACGATACCGGTATTTTCGGTACCGATATTGTCACCCGTGTTCTGTTTGAACGCGGTGACGCACAGCTGGCTGCAGATCTGATGATGTCCACCGAACCCATTTCCTTTGACGGTATGCGCCGTGCAGGTGCAACCACCATCTGGGAGAACTGGCCGAACGCGACATGGGATCGCTCCCACAACCATCCGATGTTCGGTGCGGTCGCCGCATATCTGTTTGACTACATTCTCGGTATCCGTGAGGAAGCAGACAAGGCGGGCTACAGCGATATTCTGATCGCGCCCGTAATGATCGACGGTCTTGATACCGTATCCGGCAAGAGAACCGTTCCTGCGGGTGAGATCACGGTTTCCTATGAAAAGAAGAACGGCAATGTCAACTTTGTCATCATGATTCCCGAAAACCTGAAGGCAGAATTCCGCTTTGGTGATACACAGCAGAATCTTGCAGCAGGTGAAAACCGCATTTCCTGCGCACTTTGATCTGACAGACACATAAAAACAGGCGATACAGCATCAAAAACTGTATCGCCTGTCTGTTTTATATTATTTGATCAGAATCTTTTCTTCAAATGTCCGCATCCAAGCATCTGCAATCAGCTTGTGACCGGCAACCGTCGGGTGAACGCCGTCACCGATCCAGTATTCCGCGGGAGCAAGTGCACATGCATCGTCGAACATTTTCTGCAGCGGCAAAAAGATCTGTCCGCATTCCGATGCGATGGTTCT
>JAZTZC010000386.1:0-2475 GCA_045637265.1 Eubacteriales bacterium
CCTCCGACTTTGCCCGCGACATCACATGGAAGCACTTCATGGAGCGGCCGTTCGTTTCTGGCGGTTACCAGTGGGCAGGCATCGAACATCGCGGCGAAACGGTCTGGCCGAGACTTTGCTCGCAGGCTGGCGCACTCGATCTGTTCCTTGTCAAAAAAGATGCCTTTTATCAGAATCTTTCCATGTGGTCAGAGGAACCGATGGTACACATCCTGCCGCATTGGAACCTGCCCGCACTGATCGGACAAAAGATTCCCGTCATCGTCTGCACCAATTGTGACGCGCTTGAGCTATTTGTCAACGGTATCTCACAAGGCATGCAGGAGATCGATCTCTGCGGCTTCGGCGAATGGCAGGTCGAATATCAGCCCGGTACGGTATCCGTCAAGGGTTACAAAAACGGTATTCTCTGCGCCGAGGAATCCCTCTCGACCACCAAATCTCCCCACCGTCTGCATCTGGAAGTTCAGAATGATGGTGAGTTTTCCGCAAACGGCGAAGATCTGATCGTTGTACATTGCACGGTACTGGACGAAGACGGCAATGTCGTTCCCGATGCATCCCCATATGTTTCGTTCACGGCATCGGGTGCTGCCTCTGTCATCGGTACCGGCTCTGACATTGCCGATCATATCCCGCCGCAGAACCCCTGCCGCCGCATGCGTGCCGGTGTTATCGCCGTCGCCCTCAAAGTAAAGAAAACGGCAGGAGATACACGTCTGATCGCTGAATGTGAGCATCTGCTCCCCGCCGCTTTGAGCATCACCGTCCCCGACACAAAGTAAAAAAAGGAAAGCACACTTCACTATGAATCATCTGACAGACAAAAAGAAAATCAACGCGCTGATCTTTCTCTGCGCAGCCGCATACTTCATTTCCTATCTTTCCCGCTTAAACTATGCGGCGGTCATGGCAGAATTCATTGCTGAAAGCAATCTGCCGAAAGCAACCGCCGTCTTGCCGATCACGGCAATCTCCATCACCTACGGACTCGGACAGCTGATCTCGGGTTACCTCGGTGACCGTATCCAGCCGCGCCATATCATCACAGGCGGCTTTATTCTGACGGCAATCATGAACTTCACCATGCCGTTTGCCGCCCCGAACATCAGACTGATGACTGTCGTCTGGGCAATCAACGGTCTTGCACAGGCTATGATGTGGCCGCCGCTCGTCAAGATCATGACAACAGCACTTGACCGGGAGACTTACAACCGTGCAACGGTTCTCGTCTCCTACGGCTCCTCCTCCGGCAATATCGCCGTATATCTCATTGCCCCCTCGCTGATCTCGCTGTCTGCCGGATGGCGCTCGATCTTCTATGTTTCCGGTACCGCCGCCGTTGCGCTGATCTTTATCTGGAACATCGCAATGAACCGCTTTGAACGTACAGGACTGCCAAAACCCGAGCTGACCGGCGGAAAAAAGCAGACCAATGCAGAAACTACTGCACCGACTGCGGAGAACAATATCTTCCGCGCACTCGGTGCGACCTTCGTCTTTATCATGCTTGCCATCATCATTCAGGGCATGATCCGCGACGGCGTTACAAGCTGGATGCCGACCTTCATCAACGACACGTATCACCTCGGTACATCCATTTCCATCCTGTCCGGCGTCATTTTGCCGATCTTCTCGATCATTTCCTTTGAGATCACATCATTCATCCACAAAAATTGGATTCCGAATGAGCTTCTGTGTGCGGGTGTCATTGCATCTGTCGCCGCGGTCTGTTCCCTTTTGATGACCTGCCTGCTCGGTACCAGTGCAATCATCGCCATTCTCCTCTCTGCACTGATTGTCGCGTGCATGCACGGCATGAACCTGATTCTCATCTGTATGCTTCCCGCATCCTTTATCCGCTTCGGAAAGGTCTCCATGATCACGGGTATGCTGAATTTCGGTACCTATATCGGCTCTGCAATCTCCACCTACGGCATGGGTAAGATCTCTGACCTGTTCGGCTGGAACGCCGTTATTGTTTCGTGGGTTGTCATAGCCGCACTTGCCGCTGTATTCTGCTTCGTCTGTGTCGGTAAGTGGAAGAAATTCAAAGAAGAATAACAAAGTAGCGATTTGCCGTATCGGTTGAACCGAGGGCAAATCGCTTCTCATTTTATTTTGGCATAAAATCTGACTTTTTGCGCCGCAGACCGCCGTCAATGCGCTTTTGCCGCAGCGATGCAAAAAATTCTGTCATCAGATCGCGGCACTCGTCCTCACAGACGCCGTATGTAATCTCCGGCTTATGGTTGAGCGGGTAATTGCACATCTGAAGCACGGAACCGAACGCACCGGCTCTTGCATCCTTTGCTCCATATACCACACGCGCAACACGGGCATTGATAATAGCGCCTGCACACATCGGACACGGTTCCAGCGTGACATACAGCGTTGCGCGGTGCAGCCGCCAGCCGCCGAGAACCCGACAAGCCTGTGCAATCGCGGAACATTCCGCATGACCGAGCGCGTTAC
>JAZTZC010000387.1:0-4557 GCA_045637265.1 Eubacteriales bacterium
TGGCAGGACGACAGAAGCTCACCGAGGAACGTACAACGACGCTGGCTGCGATGCAGGAAAAGGCGGCGGTTTCGGGTCAGACCTACGACGCACAGACGGCAAACGATTTTGCGGCGATGTGCGATCGGTTTGAAAAGAAACTGCATGATCTGGAACTGACGCGCACGATCTGTATTCAGATGGCACCGCAGATCCGACTGATACAGAACAACAATGCGATGATGTCGGAAAAGATTCAGTCCACCGTCAGCAATACCGTGCCGCTGTGGAAAAACCAGATGGTGCTTGCACTCGGTATGGCACATTCCAAGCAGGCGATGGAAGCACAGCGTGCGGTGTCCGATCTGACAAACGAACTTCTGCGTAAAAATGCCGAAGCGCTCAAGCAGGGAACGGTAGAAATCGCACAGGAAAGCCAGCGCGCGATTGTCGATCTGGAAACCGTGCAGTACACCAATGAACAGCTGATCGGAACGCTTGACGAGGTTCTGCGGATTCAGGAGGAAGGTCGCCAGAAGCGTCTCGATGCCGAATCCGAGCTGCTCCGCATTGAAAACGAGCTGAAGCAGAAGCTGCTTTCGTATCCGGGATAAATTTTCGACTGCGTATTCATTGACGCGTAGGGCGGGGGCTTGCTCCCGCCGGAACAACATGAGATGACGGTATCTGTATCCGACAGGAGGAAAAACATGAACAACGGAAAATCCGGATGTCTTGGCACGGTTGCTGTGATCGCGGTCATCATCCTGCTGATCAAAATCGCGCCGATGCTGTTGACGCTGATCAAAATCGGCATGATTCTGACGATTGTCGGCATTGTCGCGCTCGTTGTGCTCGTCATTTATTTCTCGACGCGCAAAACGGATGCAAAACAGGCGGGCAATCAGCAGAATGCAGAAGCGGAACAGGCACCCAAAGAGGAAGAGCCCGATCCTGCGCTGAGTCCCGAACAGAATGAAATTCTGAAAAAAGGACGCGCGCATCTGATGGAGCTTCGCCGCCGCATGACGCATGTCAAGCATGTTCCGATTCGCACGGTGTGCGGCAACATCTGCGGAGAAGCCGAGAAAATTCTCGCAGCGCTTCGCAAAAAGCCCGAAAAGATTTCGCAGGTCAGACAGTTTCTCAACTACTATCTGCCAACACTCGGCTCGATTCTCGAAAAATACGTCCGACTCGAGGAAAACGATGCGCTGACGGAATCGATGACCGACAATACGCTGGAGCATTTGATCGACATCAAGCATGCAATGGAAGCACAGTATCAGGCACTGTTTGATGACGACAAGCTCGATCTTTCCGTCGAGATGGAAGCACTCAAAATCGCGTGTCTGCGCGACGGACTGCTGACAGAGGAAGATTTTCAGAAAAACAAAGAAGCAAACGATACAAAGCCAAACTTAACGCTTTGATACCATATACATACTTTACATAAGGAGAATGTGTTATGAAGTACGAAATTTCGATTACCAAAACAACAGAACCCAAGGCAAAGCCCGCTGACGAATCCAAACTGGGATTTGGCAAGATCTTTACCGACCACATGTTTATCATGGACTACTCCGAGGATCTCGGCTGGCATGATGCCCGCATCGTCCCGTTCGGTCCGCTCCCGATTCATCCCGCATCTACCGTTCTGCACTACGGCGCGGAAATCTTTGAGGGTATGAAGGCTTACCGTCAGGCAAACGGCGACATCGCGATGTTCCGTCCGATCGAAAACATCCGCCGTCTGAACAACTCCGCAGAGCGTCTGTGCCTGCCCCAAATCGACGAAGAAGCTTGCATGGACATCCTCAAGACCATCGTGGAACTCGAAAAGGATTGGGTTCCGCACTCTGAGGGTACCTCTCTGTACCTCCGTCCGTACCTGTTCGGCAATGACCCACACCTCGGGGTTCACGCCGTCAAGAACGCGACCTTCGTTGTTATCTGCTCTCCTGTCGGTGCGTACTACGCAGAAGGCATTAAGCCCGTCAAGATCGCGATCGAATCCGAAGACGTCCGTGCAGTCCGCGGCGGTACCGGCTACGCAAAGTGCGGCGGTAACTATGCGGCATCCCTGCGTGCAGGCAAGCGTGCAGAAGAGAAGGGTTACACCCAGGTTCTGTGGCTGGACGGTGTTGAGCGCAAGTACATCGAAGAAGTCGGCGCGATGAACGTCATGTTCAAGATCGACGGCACGATCGTCACACCCGCGCTGACCGGTTCCGTTCTGCCCGGTATTACCAGAAAGTCCTGTGTTGAACTGCTCAAGAGCTGGGGCTACAATGTGGAAGAACGCCTCTTCTCCGTTGACGAGCTGTTCGGTGCTGCTGACGAAGGCAGACTGGAAGAAGCATGGGGTACCGGTACTGCGGCTGTCGTTTCTCCGATCGGTCACCTGTCCTACAAGGGCAATGTCTATGAAGTATCGAACAACGAAATCGGCGCACTGACCCAGAAGCTCTACGACGAGCTGACCGGTATTCAGTGGGGCAAGGTCGAGGACAAGTTCGGCTGGGTTGAGTTTGTTTGTAAGGGTTAAAAATCCTCCCTCGAAGAAGGAGCCTTCATTGGCTGCCCATATATCTAAAATACACCATGAATAACACAAAACGTATTTCCATTTTCTGCGGTCACTACGGTTCGGGCAAGACCAACATCGCGGTCAACTATGCGCTCTCCTTAAAGGAGCAGGGCATTCCCGTGCGCATTGCCGATCTGGACATTGTCAATCCGTATTTCCGAACCAAGGACTCCGCGGAGGATTTGGAGGCGGCGGGCATTCCGCTGATCTCCCCTGTGTTTGCCAATACCAACGTCGATCTCCCGGCACTGCCGCAGGAGCTGTATTCGCTGGTGCAGCAGACACATACCCATGCTGTCATGGATGTCGGCGGCGATGACCGAGGAGCGTATGCACTCGGCAGATATGCGCCGTACATCCGCGAGGAAAACAATTTCGATATGTTCTGCGTCGTCAATTTCTTCCGTCCGCTGACCACCACGCCCGAAGCAGCGGCAGAGGTCATGGCGGAAATTGAAGCGGCGGCACATCTTCCGTTCACGGCGATCATCAACAATTCCAATTTGGGTGAGGCAACCACGCTGGACGACGTTCTTGCAACGCGCGAGAAGTGTGAGGTGCTCTCCCGCATGACGGGTCTGCCGATTGCGGCAACGTGTCTGCGTGCGGATCTGATCCCCGCAGGCAGAGAAACGGAATTTATGCCGCTGCATTTGCAGAAAAAGTATTTCTGACAGCAAAAACATGTATTCAACGCTGTGCGGAGACATACTCTCCCAACAGCTTCAAACCCCAAAGATAAGAAAGGAAATGATTATGGCAAAGGTCACATTTCTCTCGGATCTGTGCAAAGGCTGCGGTCTCTGCGTCGAAGCATGTCCGAAAAAGATTCTCATCATTGCAAAAGATAAGATCAACGCAAAGGGTCATTCCCCCGCTGAAATGACGGAACAGGAAAAGTGCATGGGCTGTGCATTCTGCGCAACGATGTGTCCCGACTGCGTCATTACTGTGGAAAAGTAAGAAAGGAGACTCTGAACATGGCAGAAAAGGTTTTAATGAAAGGCAATGAGGCGATTGCCGAAGCTGCGATCAAAGCGGGATGCCGTCACTATTTCGGTTACCCGATCACCCCGCAGACCGAAATCGCCGCATATATGGCAAAGCGTATGCCCAAGATCGGCGGTACGTTTTTGCAGGCGGAAAGTGAAGTCGCCGCAATCAACATGGTTTACGGTGTCGCAGGTGCAGGCTTCCGCGTTATGACATCCTCCTCCTCCCCCGGTGTTTCCTTAAAGCAGGAAGGTATTTCCTACATCGCCGGTGCGGATCTTCCCGCTCTGATCGTCAACGTCCAGCGCGGCGGTCCCGGTCTTGGCGGTATTCAGCCCTCTCAGTCCGACTATTTCCAGGCAACCAAGGGCGGCGGTCACGGTGACTACCATCTGATCGTTTTAGCTCCCGCTTCCGTTCAGGAAATGGCTGACCTCACGGGCAAGGCATTTGATCTTGCTGACAAGTATCGCGTTCCCGCAATGCTGCTCGCTGACGGTACGCTCGGTCAGATGATGGAGCCTGTTGAAATCCCCGAACCCGAGGTTCAGGCATTTGAAAAGCCGTGGGCAGTCAACGGTACCAAGGGCAAGCGTGCACACAACATTGTCAACTCTCTGTATCTGAAGCCCGAAATTCTCGAAAAGACCAACTTCGAGCGCTTTGAAAAGTACAAGCAGATCGAAGAAAATGAAGTCATGTATGAATCCTTCATGATGGAAGATGCGGAATACTGCGTCGTTGCCTTCGGTATCGCGGCACGTATTTCCAAGAATGCTATCATCGCTGCCCGCAAGAAGGGTATCAAGGTCGGTCTGATTCGTCCGATCACGCTTTGGCCGTTCCCGACCGAGGTCATTGCCAAGGCCGCTGAACAGGTCAAGGGATTCATCTCCGTCGAGCTTTCGATGGGTCAGATGATCGAGGACGTTCGTCTGGCATCCGGCTGTAAGAAGCCCGTACTGCTCTGCAACCGTGCAGGCGGTATGATTATG
>JAZTZC010000388.1:0-14606 GCA_045637265.1 Eubacteriales bacterium
AAATGATCTGGAATCCTTGCGCCGCGGTATTCCGTTTTTGCGTTCCGATTATGACCGTACATCGACAGCAATGCGCCTTTCCATGACAACCGCATTCAATAAATGGATCCCATTCTGCGGTGCGATCAATAAGGAAAAAGGTGGGCAGCTGGATGCAACGGGTGTTGTTGATCCGTATGTCTGGCGCGCATCGTATCTACCGATTATGAATGTTGACTCTCAGTATGCACAGGATCCCGATCAGGATTTCGGGGTGCTGCGTACCGGTCTGAAGGAATGGAAACGGCTGAACTGTTTCCTGCTCTGCGATTTTTATGTTCTGACCCATTGGCATACCGAAGGCGAAACCAGCGACTTTACAGCATACAGCTTCTTTGATAAAGAAAAAGGGGAAGGTATTCTGCTTGGATTCCGCCAGGAACACTGCATGGAATCCGTGCTTTCTGTGACACTGCCGTACATTGGGGATGATGCGGTTTGTGAGCTTCTCGATGAGGACAGCGGTGAAATTCTGCGCATCACCGGACAGGAAATGGCACAGAGTGGCTTTACTCTGACCTTTGACAAGCCGAGAACTGCGCGTCTGTTGTGGGTAAAGGAGATCCGATGACCAATCCGATTGTTCTTTTGTGCTGTTCCATGGCTGCAAATCTGCTTGGAACGGTACTGAAAAAATATGTAACGAACCGGACTGAAGATCCGACAAAACTCGGCTATCTCTTTAATACCGTTTCCTCTGCGGTTGCTGCGGTCGTTCTCCTTGGGATGAACGGCTTCCGTATCCCGTCCGGCTTTACGGTTATGTTGGGAATTCTGTTCGGTGTGATCACAGCACTGCAGCAGCTGTCCAATGTACAGGCACTGAAGCTCGGTCCGCTTTCCTATACCACGGTATTATGTTCCTTATCCACTTTGATTCCGACGCTATGCGGTGCACTCATCTGGGGAGAGCGCGTTGCGCTGATTCAATGGTGCGGCATCTGTCTGATGATCGGATGTTTCCTTCTTTCCGTTTCGTCTGATCCGACGGAAAAGAAAGCCTCGCTGCGCTGGCTCGGTTACTGTGCGATCCTCTTTCTGTGTACCGGCGGTATCGGTGTCATGCAGAAGTGGCACCAGAGCACGGTATACAAAGAGGAACTGGATGCTTTTCTGCTGATTGCGTTTGTTTTTTCTACGGTATATTCCGGCATTGGCTTATTCATATATCAAACAAAAAAGCATGCGGACAAAATGCCATCAGGAAAAGCGCGTGCAAACAGTACGGCATGCATATTACTGACTCTGATTGCCGTCTGCGGAATCTGTGCGGCACTGAATAACAAATGGAATCTTTATCTGTCCGGCGTCATGGACAGTGCGGTTTTTTTCCCGGTTGTCAACGGCGGTGGTCTGATCCTGACTACACTGTCTGCAGTGTTTTTGTTCCGTGAACGTCTTGGCGGACGACAGTGGATCGGAATTGTACTTGGAATTCTGTCTGTACTTTGCCTGTGCAACCCGTTTACATAAATTCTTGAAAAGAACCGTTCCCAAAACATATAAAGAATATGATTTTTCGTTTGCTCCTGACATCATAGTTGTTTTTCTTATGTGCAAAAGATACGACTGTCACGCCGATAGGATCCGATAACGCTTCGGTCGGTACCGATAACGGGACAGAGACAGTCACACATTCCGAATGTCTATAAAAAACTTGGAAAGGATTTAAGATATGATGAACCGTAAACTTTTTTCAACCCTTTGCATTCCCGCATTGCTGCTGGCGGCGTTTGCCTCCTGCGGTGACAACAGTACATCACCTGTACAGACAACGGAAGTGCCTGAAGTGACCGAAGTTCAAACGGAAGCGGTAACCGAATTCCGTTATGAACCGAATGTACCGGAAGCCGATTTCGGCGGCGAGGTATTCCGTGTTGCTTCCTGCGATCCCAACTCGTTTACCTGTATTCTCGGCTTTGACTTTGCGGAGGACAGTGCGGACTCGGTTGAATCCTCCATCTATTTACGAAACCGCAAAATTGAAGAAACCTACAATGTAAAGTTTGAGCATCAATATTATTCGGACTGGGTACCGCTGCCCACTCTGCTGCAGGAGCAGGCTATGACGGGCGACGATACCTATCAGCTGATTATGATGATCAACCGTGAAGCATTCAAGGCAGCAACGATGGGGTATATGCTTCCGTACAGTGAAATTCCTTATGTTGATACAACCCAGCCGTGGTACATGCAGCATGTAAACGAAATGCTGACGGTCGGCGGGGAAACGGTGGTTGCTTATACAGACGAATGTGTGAACGCATATCTGCAGACCTGCTGTTTATTCTTCAATAAGCAGATTCTGAATGATAACGATTTTGACGATCCGTATGCGCTTGTCAGAGAAGGCAAGTGGACACAGGATGCATTCTATTCGATGGCAAAAACTGCTATGAAGGACGTGGACGGCAATGGTAAGTTCGAGGTCGGTGACATCTTCGGCGTTGGAACGGAAGAGGACTTCTTCTATCCGTCGATGTGGGTCGGAAGCGGTATCAACACCATTACCAAGAACGCAGATGATATCCCTGTTTATACTGCGTCTGGGGATGAGCGTCTGGTAGATGCGATCACCGATCTGATAGACCATATGAAAATCGACGGCTTTGTCATCGATTCGTTTAAGTATAAGCTCGGTTCGGGAGAGGAAGCCCGCACCGCCGGCTGCCGTTACTTTGCGGACGGCAATGCGCTGTTCCGTTACGGTATCGTTGCCAATGTCCGTTCTCTGCGTGATATGGATGCCGATTTCGGTATCCTGCCTTCTCCCAAGTACGATGAAACACAGGAACGCTACTACGGCCGTATGATCGACGGCTGGATTCATGTTGCGCCGACATCCGTTCAGAATACAGAACTGCTTGGTACGATGATAGAAGCGCTCGGTGCGGAATCGAAGAACTTTGTCATTCCCGCATTCTTTGATGTGGCACTGACCGATAAGCTGACGCGCGACGGCGATTCCGAGGAAATGCTCGACATCATCTTCGACAACATCACGCTGGATCTTGGCGATACGGTCTGGTATGAAGCCGTCCGTGTAAAATTGAACCCCCAAATCAACAACAAAAAGAGCGATACCGCATCGTTTCTGACGAAGCTCCAAAAGAGTGTCGACAAAACCATTCAGAATGCACTCGATGCTTTGAATGCGCTGGAAGAATGATCTGTGACCTGCAAATAGTATCCACGATTGGATATTATGAAAGTATTGAGCCCCCTGTCAAGTAGCCAGACTCAAAAAGAATTTACAAATTGAATAGATTCTATCATCACCCCCTGTTTTGTAACAGGGGGTGAATTTTGTCACTCAGCGGTGGCGAGGAAAGACTCGCACAGTGTCATATGATGCAATCGCTTCTGGTATCGACGAGGATTGTAAAAAATATGTAATTCTCAATAGCGGTGTCTCATCGTGGATTTTTCATATGTGCATTCATTGAAAAATTTTGATACATATATTGAAATAAGTGCGAAAAAAACAGAATTTTCACCTGTATTTATCTTGACAAAATCCTTCGGAGGGATTTTGTCAAGATAAACATCGAAAAATCTGCATATTTTCTAATGTTTAGTTTGTTATAATCGCGCAAAAAAGGAGCATGGTCACAATCAAGCGATCATACTCCATCTTGCTTTATAGATTCGATATGGTAAAGTTCAAATATCAATCTTTAGCATCCAACATGACAATAATATCTTCATATCTATCGGTACGAAGAATTTTTTTAATTTGCCCGCCCGATGGGAGGCCAAACTCATTACCCCATGGAATTCACCGCTTGTTTTCACATCAGTAAACATTGAATCCTATGGAAGCAACTGTTTTTCTTGTTATTCGTACTTTGGCTTTTTGTATTCGCCGTCACGGATACCCGGATACTTCTCATCCAGATACTGCTCACGGTACGGATTGACGCCATCGGAAACCGTTTCCGGCTTATTCGGCAGAAGCCAGCTTTCCTTCTTATAGAACGGATTATGGAACTTGTTCTCGATGCGGTCTGCCTTCTCCAGTGTATTCATACATGCACGAATACAGCCGCGCGCACCGCAGACCGCAAAATAGCCGGTGTGCTTCATGATGTAGTCATAGTAACCCATGACAGCCGTGTTTTCAGGCTTGCGTCCCCATTTTGCCGATGCCATCGAGTAGCAGAGAATGTATGCTTCCTCCTCGGTCATTTCGGAATTACGGACATCAAACGCCATGTTCGGGAATTCCTTTTTGTGGAACGGCGAGCATTCGTTGTTGAAGCCGTGATGCGACAGCGTACAGCGTCCCATCTGCACATCCCCGTACCAGACCGCCTTTTCGCCGCCGAAGTTGACATGCAGACGGGCTGTGGGATCTTTGACGCTCGGAATGGCGTTGCCGGGACATTCTCTTGCGCAGGCACCGCAGTGCGTACAGATCGTGCCGGTATCGAGAATCGGATCGGGCTCCAGCTCGCAGTCGGTAAAGATCAGACCGATGCGGACACGCGGTCCGAACTGCTTCGTCAAGAAGACTTTGGAAAAACCGACCTCACCGAGTCCGCATCCTGCGGCAATCAGACGGACACTGCACACGACATCCGGCGGCACCTTGTCAGGCGCAACGGGGGCTTTCATCGTACCCTGTCCTTCGGGAACAGCGGGATAATGCGCGACCGCTTCCCAGCCGTGATCCTCAATGAAGCAGCACATTTCATAGGTTTTGATCGGGCGGAACAGAGAGTTTAACTTGTTATAGGAATAGAATGTATAGTTGTGCCAATGCGTACCTTCCTCAATACCGCGATACGTACCGCGCGGAATCCGCATGGCAACGGCAATGACGGACTTGGCTTCTGGGAAATAGGTCAGCGGAGACAGCAGCGTCGGTGCATCTTTGAAACGCTCAATATTGCCGATGGCGATACAGTCAAGACCGATCTCCTTTGCTTTGTCCTTGATCATTTGGGATGTCAGTTTCATATCGACACCTCCTGATTCATCGTCCGGAACGGTCGCCGTCTTTGCTGAAGGAGCCGCCGAGGACGTTCGCCGCTTCATGGTTCACTTCTGCATATTTGCCGCGTTCGTCCAGTGCCCATGCATCACGCTTGCGGAAGCTGTTTTCAAAGTTGTTGGACACACGGCGGAGTGCTTCCAGACCGTTCATGCAGGTACGGTTGCACAGAGCCGCAACACGGTCGGGCTTGCCCTTCTGTGCGGAGAATCGATTCGGAATCGCGCCGTTTTTACAAACACGGCAGAGATCATAATTGATCTTCGCAACGGTCATCTTTTTGCCGCAGACATCCACCGTCTCCGTCTCGGTCTTCGAGATCGCACCGAGCGGACAAGCATCAGCACACTTTTGGCATCCGACGCAGACTGAGGTTTCCAGCAGAGATGTACCCTCAAGCTCAGCATCGGTGATAATCATATGGAACCGCTGGCGGGAGCCGTATGTTTCGGAGAACGGAATGCCGTTGTAGGAAATCTCGCAAAGACCTGCGGCAACGGCGGCATAATCAAAATCGGGGAACACATTCGGTGCGGGTCTGCCCGGTGCGACCGAAACACCGCTCGGCGCGATCTCCGGGGGATTCGGGAAGATCGGAACGGCTTCCCAGCCCTCATCCTCAATGGCGTTGACCAGACCGTAGCAGGCAATCGAGAGGAATTCATCCTCCAGCCAGTTTTTGCCGAACAGCGCATAATCGCCGAAGTTGGTTCCTTCCTCAACACCGCGCAGAGAACCGCGGCAGATACGGCGACCGACCATGATGACGGTCTTGCCCTCGGGGAAAATCGAAAACGGATTGTGTGCCGCATCCACACCCACAAAGCGTTCCTTCGGTGCAAAGCCGATTAAGTCAATGCCCTCTCGCTTTGCGGCTTCTCTGATTTTGTTTTCCAGTTCTTTCATGATGATGTTCCTTTCTGTATATAATCAAACTGTTTTTCTGTGCGATATCATCCATGCAAATACATCGGGATTTTTGTAGGTATCCGTCCATGCGTCGTGTCCGTTTTCTGGATATACGGTCAGCGCGGCATCGCCGCCTGCTCGCAGTACCGCCTGCACCATTTTCTCGGATTCTTCAATACGCACCGTATAATCCTGTCCGCCGTGGAACGCCCATACAGGAACATTCTTCAGTCGTCCTGCGTTCCAATACATACCGCCACCGCAGATCGGAACGATCGCCGCAAACAGATCAGGTAAGCTCATCGCAAGCTGCCATGTACCGTAACCGCCCATACTTGAGCCGATCAGATACACTCGCGTCGGGTCGACATCCGGGCGGGATGCCATCGCTTCGGCAAACGCAATCAGCGTTTCAAAGCAATCAAACCAGGTGTCACTACTGCATTGCGGTGCGACAGTCAAAAACGGAAATTCATCATAGGTATCCGTAATCGTAAAAAAAGAATTGCTCCGCAGCATGGAAATGTCCTTTCCGCGCGTTCCTGCACCATGCAGAAACAACAGAAGCGGATATTGCCTGTCATCGCAGTATCCTCGCGGATATCGAATCAGATAGGACAGCGATCGGAACTGTTCTGTTTTGTATTGCATTGGTATTGCCTCCTTTGGCTTTCCATCATTGTAAGATCCTTCATATGTCATATGAAATCCGGATTTACGAACATTATGAATTAACAGAAAATTCTTGTTTATATGATACCATACAGAATCGTATTTGTAAATATCAAATTTCCGATCACACAGAACCATGGATATCCATGTTCTGTTTTTGCGGTAACGCCGGAAAACGCAACTACTTACAAATTATGATACAGAACACGCCACGATACACAAAGGAGACGGAATATCACATAATTCCGCACACATGACAGCAGAAATATCGCCCTCTCCGATGTTCAAGCAAAAAATGGTAACATTGGCTGATTTTTCATTGGTACAGATCAGATAGTCCCCGACCAGATCAAAATCCCTGGGAGACTGTCCTCCTGCATGAATAAAACCGAGTGTCCGCAGTCCGCCTTCATCTGTTCGGCGGTAGAACACAACCGAATCGTGTCCGCGGTTGGAAACAGCGACAATTTCGCCCCGACAACGGATCGCCGACGCGGTATTGGCACACTCTTGTGCATCCATATCAGCGGGCAGCGTGGAATACCTATCGTGCATGGTAAATGTGCCGTCTGCAAATGTCAGTACAATCACCTCGGATGACAGCTCACACGCACAATAGGCATACCGTCCGTCCTCAGACCATGCCAGATGTCTTGGTCCACAGCCTGCCGGCATCGCAAACGAAGACATCAGACGAAGCTGTCGGTCGTACACGAAAATTTTATCCACACCAAGATCGACTGCCGCCAGAAACTCCGTTCCCGGAATCGGCGCGATATAATGGGTATGCGGTTCGGTCTGCCGGATAGGATGAATACTGCATCCCATATGCGTAACCGTTTTGTTGTCAGGTGAGGTCAGAGAAAGCCGTGTCAGACTGCCGGAAAGGTAATTCGCGGTATAGACCGCATCACCTGCCGCTGACAAATGGCATGCAACGATGCCATCGGTACTGCGATACGGTGTTCCTTCATGCAGACTGCCGTCCGGGAAAATGTCCAATGTGCAGAGTGCGCTGTTCTGATTTCCATTCCCGTCCCACGGTGCGCGCAGGAGCACATGCATCTTTGTTCCGTCCATACACAGATACATCGGACGCGGGAGGTGATGGCGGTCACAGAATACCGGCACACCACCCTCTCCTATCAGATAGTGATATATACCGCCGTTATTGTCACAGGCGGCAATATAGAGATGGTAGATCATCACAGATGCATCCCCCCGTCCACATACAAAGAACTTCCCGTAATGTACCGCCCCGCATCGGAGCACAGCAGAAGTGCCGCCGCCGCGCAATCCTCTGCCACACCGGCATAGCCTGCGGGGATTTTTGCCAGTACCTGATCACGGTAGATAGGGTCGGAAAGAGCTGCATCATTGCGCGGTGTTGCAATAACGCCGGGCAGAAGCATATTAACATTCACACCGTCTGCTGCTGTCTGCTTTGCGATGTTTTCAGTCAGTGATGCAAGCGCACACTTGGATGCGGCATATACTGCCATGTGCGTGTGCGGTCTTGTCTGCTGGACGCTGCCGATATTCAGCACCCGTCCCCATCCGCGCTTCTGCATACCGGGAATATAGGTCTGCATCAGACACAGCGAGGAACGCAGATTGACATTCATCTGTGTTTCGTATTCATCAAGCGGAATTTCATTCCAAGCGCGGCGATATTGCACCGAGGCATTACAGACAAGAATGTCGACATCCCCGATCATGGCATACAACCGCTGTGCCGCGTCCGCATCGCCAAGATCGACTGCGATACCGTGTACTGCGGCACCTGTTTTTTCTTCGATCTCCCGGGCAATCCGTTGTGCCTTTTCCGTATCGCGGGAGCAATGAACGTAAACCTCGGCTCCGTGTGCAGCAAAGCAGGATGCAATGGCGTATCCAATACCCTGTGTTGAGCCTGTCACCAAAGCCCGGCGTCCACTTAAATCAAATTGTATCATAGACTTCCTCAAATCGTAATTGTAACCTTGTTTTTGCCTTCTTTGGACAGCGTCCACTTCGCGGGATAATCTTTGCCGTCCACAGTTACGGTGATTTCATAGTCGCCGTAGAAGCCGCGGAAGGAAGCCGTGCCCTTGATCGCGGGAACCGTCACATCGGTATGCCATTCCTCGCGGATCAGATGCCGCAGACGCTTGTATGCCGGTTTTTCGCTCATGTCAAAGCGCAGAAGTGCTCCATAGAAGACATTTTCGCCTTGTGTCATATCACCCTGTGGCGCACGGAAGGCATAACCGTCGACATAGTTCCAGTAAATGATCGCTTCCATCGCAGGATGGGAGAAGAAGGTTCTGTAAACACCTTCGATCAGATCAGCCTGAATTTCCTCGTCTTCCTCACTTCCGGAATAGGCGGAAATCGTCATCTCTGTGATCTGTTCGGGAAGACCGAGTTTCGCGTAATTGTCCATCAGTCGATAGAGATTGTCGGGATTGTAGCGCTGTGCCGCCATGCCTGCTTCCGCCTCACGCGAGAAGAAGCTGTGGAACTGCATGCCGATGGAGTCAAGATGGGTAATGCCATTACGCAGAAGACGTTCGATCTGCATGTAATACGAGCATCTGTCGTTATACGAACCGGGAGTCCAGATGTCATAGTCGTTGATAATCAGGCGGTTGTTCGGATAATAGCGATCCGCCATGCGATAACTCCATTCCAGAAAATCGTCCTCGTAATAGAACTTGGACAGGTTCGGGTTGAGCCCCTGCAGGGTTTCGTTTGTAACCTCAAAGGACGGGATTTTGTCTGCATACCGTTCCGCGATTTCACGCATGCGTTTTTCGAGCTTGCGCTTGTGCACGGTCACAGTTTCGTTTTTGACCCAATCGGGTACAAAATTGTCGTAATTGAGGCAATGGCACTTAGGTTCAATGCCGTTTTCCAGACAGTAATCAACACAGAGATCGGTTGCGGGACGGCGGTAGACCTTTGGCGAATCTGCAGCAAAGCGCGGCTTGCCTTCTTCCGGCTCTAAATCGCTCCAGTAAAACGGTACGGTTGCAAGATTGAAAATCTCCGGAAACTTTTCGCGGTAGATGCGGTTCTTTTCCTCCGTTTCAAACTCATCGAGCATAAAAATGTTGCAGCCGAAACGGAATTCGTGGTTTTTGAGCACGGCACGGACGGTCACGTCTCCCGCAATCGGTTTGCCATCCTGTCCGACGACAGTGATTTTTGCATCGCCCTTACGGTACTGCTCAATGCCGTTTTTCATGCGGATACGGCTTTCCTCGCTCATGTTATCAAAATATTTCAGTGCTGTTTCACGTCTTGACATGGTAATATCTCCTTATTAATTACGAATTTTGTGATTATGGATCGTTTACTATGGTTAGAGAACAAATTTCTGTTCCATAGGCCCAGCTGTAACATGATAATAACCTGTGTTTTCACGCAGAAAAGCACGTTCCTCGCGTATCTCTCCTACCTGCATGTCATAATCGCCATAGAAGCCGGTAAAGTATGCGCGGCCGGTTTCATCCGTGACAAGCCTAACATCGGTTTGCCATTCCTCGCAGATCAGATGCTTGAGCACATCAAATGCCTTTTTGTGTGTCATATCGTTGCGCAGAAGACCTGCATGGAAGACATTTTCGCCGCCGAATGCCATACCGTCAACCATATTCCACCAGACGATGGATTCGACATGCTCGCGGCTGAACCAGAGTCGGTACATACGCTCCGTCAGTTCCGCCTGAATGTCCTCATCCTCTGATTCATTGGAATACGACGGAACAGAAACCTCGGACAGATGGATCGGAAGTCCGAATTCCCCATACAGCCGGAAGATGTCCATGGCGCGGTAGGGATTGTAAAGAGCGCGTTCCTGCGCTTCGCTGCCGGAAAAAGCATGAAACTGCATACCGATGCCTTCAATGGGAGCACCCGCACCGAGCCAGCGCTTCAGCATCAGATAGTAGACACTCTTGTCTCCGGTATACTGCGGATTTCCGAAGGTTTCGTAGCAGCCTTCGTTCCAGAACAGGCGGCTGTAGGGGAAATATTTCTTTGCTGTATCAAAGCACCACTTCTCATGTCCCGGCTCGTCGCAGATCGGCAGATCGCGACACCCGTATTCACCGTGTGCATTGCGGTAGACCGTATACATTTCGTTGATGACATCCAGATCAATCAGATCATCTCCGTACCGCTCGGCAATTTCGGCACTTCGTTTTTCAATCGCCATTTTCAGCGAACGCCAGTCACGCGGCATCCATTTCGGATTGAAGGAATTGTACATAAGACAGTGCCCCTTCATGCCGATGCGATTTTCGAGACAGTAGTCACGGATCAGGTCGAGTGACGGACGGCGGTATATATTCTCCGAGTCCACAGCAAACCGCGGCTTGCCTTGCTCCGGCTCCAGTGTATCCCAGTACAGAGGAAGGACACCGTAGTTAAAAATCCCCGCAAATTCTTCACGGTACAGTTGGTTACGCCGATCATCCCCGAATTGATCGAGCAGGAACAAGGCACATCCGAACTTGAATGCATGGCGCGACAGCTTTGCATGGACGGGAATGTCTGCCATCGGTTTCCCCTCACGGTCAACCACCTTCACAGCAAACAGCCCCTTGCGATGGGTTTCAATATCGCGCGCGATCATGGGATCGGTATATTCCTTCAAACGATCAAAATGCGAAATCAGTTCTCTGCGATTCATGCTCCGTCTCCTTTTATGTTACAGCATCGTCTGTGTGTCGTTCGGGTCACCGTTGCGGGCAAGATCGTACTCGTGCGACCAGTCAAGATGACGGTATTCCTCACCGCGCGGATCGGTGTTGATCCAGTTGACGAGCATATCAAGCATTTCTTCCGTCCATGTCGCGCGGTCGATCTGTGCAGTCGTGAATTTACCCGCGCCGATCATCTCAAAGCCGAAATCATCCTTGACGTGCGTCTTTGCAGCGCCGTCAACGCCCCCCGGCACCAAATGCGCCGGAATGAACAGTACACCGCCGCCCGCACCATAAACAATGTCACCCGGGAGCACGGTCGCTTTACCGATGCGTGTGATGCTGTTGAAATCCTTCATGACAAATTCACGGATCGGTGTCGGATCGATGCCGCGGTAGTAAACCTGTACATCCGGAACGGCTTTCATCTGTTCCGTATCACGGATGCCGCCCCAGATGACAGCACCGCCGGTTTTTGTGCGTGTGCGGATCGCGGTCGTCAGATTGCCGCCGAGGAACGTGCCTTTGTAGATTTTGTCATACATATCCGCAACCACAACGTCACCCTCAACCAGACTGTCGATGACCCATTGGTTGTAGTTGCCTTTTCTGCCATCCGATGCACCGACACCGAACATGACCTCATGCAGATCCGGTCTTGCCGGAACAAAAGATGCGGTGACAGCCCGTCCGATCAGTTTGCGTCCGTCATCGTGCAGCGTGCGCAGATCACCTTCAAACTGGCTTTCATAGCCTTTTAAGAAGATCGGTTTCCACAATTCCTCCAGCGTCATTGAGCGCATTGCCTCCAGATAGCGATCCGGCACACGCGGTCTGCCGTCGGGAAAGCGCTCACCCGTCCAGTTTGGTGTCAGGGCAATGATATCTTCGCGGTTATTGAGTGTCAGCATAGTTGTTCCTCCTGTTTATGACCAGATTCTGTCGTTTGCCCATTCAGTGTCCCAATGAGAGGTGTCACTCCACGGTGCGGGACAGTCCTTTTTATGAAACTTCGCAATCAGTTCCTCATTCAGCGATTCAATGCCGAGTCCCGGCGCATCTGGAACAGCGGCGAAGCCATTTTCGATTCTGATATTCGGATGTACCAGCTCCAGCCATTCGGGATGATCGACAGAGTGGAATTCCATGCAGAGAACATTTTTAAGTGCTGCAGCAGCATGCAGTGCCGCCATAAATCCGATCGGACTTTCCGCCATGTGCAGGGCAATTGCCGCACCGTATTTTTCACACATTCTGCCAAGCTGCATGATCTGTCCGAGCCCTCCGATGGTCAGTGCATCAGGATGAACAAGATTGACCCCGGCCTGCAATATCGGTTCAAAATTTTCGGCTAAGTAGATGTCCTCGCCGGTCCCCAGCGGTACACAGCTGTTCTGCGTGAATTTGCGCAGATGCTCGGTCAGCATCCACGGTGCGATATCTTCCATCCACGCAATGTTGTATTTTTCCATCCGTTTTGCAAAGCGGATCGCATCCTCGACCGCGACATGACCGAAATGGTCGATTGCCAGCGGTATCTCATATCCGATCTCCTCGCGGATCTCACGAACATAGTTTTCGAGATAGTCAAGGCCTTTTTCTGTAACATGGATTCCCGTTGCATAATGTGGGATCGTAAAGATTTCGTAGTTTTTGCCGTACATCAACGACTTGTCGATGGAACCGGACTGATGACTGATCGCCTTCATGGAATATGCTTTGAGATCATCCAGAAATCCAGCAGGAGCATTGAGTGTTCCCGGTTCATCGTAAAGAAGCTCGATACCGAGATCCATTTTCAGATAGGTAAAGCCTGCCTCCATCCGCTTTTTGAGTGCACGTCCCATGTCGGTACCGGTATGCTTTCCCGCAACATCGGTATCGCAATAAATGCGGACACGGTCGCGGTATTGACCGCCGAGCAGCTGGTATACGGGAATACCATAGTATTTTCCAACGATATCCCACAGTGCAATTTCAATGCCGGAGACACCGCCGCCCTGTCGGGAATGTCCGCCGAACTGCTTGATGCGGTTGAACAACTTTTCCACATTCAGCGGATTTTCCCCAAGCAGCCGCCCTTTGACCATCATCGCATAGGTCGCGCTGGAGGCATCGCGTACTTCTCCATAACCGACAATATCACTGTTAGTATAGATTTTCAAAAGAATCATGTGCTTTGGCAGTCCATCGATGTCGGCAAACCGAATATCGGTAATTTTCAGATCATTTGGCAGAGGTTTCATAGATATAACCAGACCTTTCTTGTCAGAATCAACAAATTTCATTTCTTTGTGTTATCAGTATACCATGAATAACCGCACATGAAAACCTTATTTTCGAAAGAAAAGGTTTGACTTTCGCAACAAATTGATGTATAATAATGATATCCGATGAGAATGGAGTGATTGGAATGTTTTCGGACTGTGAGCAGCTGCAGCTGCAGCTCTTGGAAGTGCTTCGTTTTGAGGATCATGTTGTGACAATGAAAACACGGGCGCGTCCGTTTTATGCGCTGTCCCTGCGATGGGACGGCAACACGGAAATTATTTTGCAGAACAACAAAAAAATCAAGCTGGAAAAGCGCGATCTTGCACTGTTTCATCCGAACTTATCTTATACGCGATATTCCCATAACGACTGCCGCATTGTATTTCACTTCAATGTTCTGAACAGAGGCACAGCAGCCGAACGGGAACAGGACATCGAAATTCTCCACGATTTCCGGTATGATACCATGCTTCCGCTGTTTTTGGAAGCAGACCGAATCTGGCACAATGCGGAGCCCGGGTATCATGTCCGCTGTACGGCTTTGCTTTATTCTGTGTTCGCCGAAATTTTTGAAAATCAGAAAAATAGAAAGCCGCTATCCTCCGAGCTTGTTTCTGCGGCACTTGCCTACATGGAGCAGAATTACAGCGATTCCGAAATGACGGTCGCCGATATCGCATCGCATCTGCATATCAGTACAACACATCTGCGCAACTGTTTTCTGCATGATCTCGGAACCACACCGAAAGCACATCTGACCGCACTCCGTATGACGCGCGCACAAACACTTCTGAACACGGGCTACTATTCCGTGGTTGACACGGCAAAGCATACAGGATTTCACGATGCTAAAAATTTCGCAACCGCATTCAAAAAGTATTTCGGATATGCACCGTCAAAACAGAGGTATGAGGATTTCTTTTGAAGGAAATTCGGTATATTCGCATCATGCGGTACAATCGCCATATTCCAAAAAAAATGCAGTGCAGCTGCATTTTTTTGTTATTGTCTTGCGGTACATCAAAATG
>JAZTZC010000389.1:0-1935 GCA_045637265.1 Eubacteriales bacterium
ATCTCATCCTGCCGCTCGGGTCTGGGATGCGATTCATGCAGGTCAAATCCAAGCGTTTTGTAAAACCGCAGAGACGCTTCCCTGTCCGAGCACAGAATCGCAATGTGGTGTAGTCCGCGGATCATGCTTTGCTCTCTCCGAACAGACGGCGATAGATATCCGTCATTTCCTGTTCATTGATGACATAAGGGCTGTTCTTGTAGTTGCCGGCACCCTTAACCTTATTTACAAACATGGCAATCGTTTCGTCATCCAGCGTGAGTTTGACCGCAGATTTTTCGGGAATGACACACTTGATCTCCTCGCCGTCTGCACCAATGGCGTCATACAGCGCCTGACAAAGCTTCGCATCACCCTTTTCGTTATAGGTCAGATACTCGCGGTAGAACGCACCGCATGCCGCACCGTGCGGAATCCCGCGCATCAGCGTCAGATTGTAGCCAAGCGGATGCGGGAAGCCCGTACCCGTCTTGTTGATGGCGATTCCGCCCGCACAGGAGGCGTACAGCAGCGCTTCTCTTGTTTCAAGGGAGATTGCCTCTCCCGCTTTGAAATCGCGGATAAAGGCGTACAGAACACGCGCACCGTATCCCGCAAACAGACGTGACATCTCATCACCCTTCGGCGACAGATACGATTCCGCACAATGCGCAAACGCGTCCAGTGCGCAGGACAGCGTATACGTCTCGGAAAGCGACATCGTATACCGTGCATCGAGGAACGCATATTTTGCATACGCTTCATCAAAATCCTTATAGGTCCACTTCTTATCCTGACCGTCCAGCGTGAGAACGGCATACGGATTGACTTCACTGCCCGTACCGGCTGTGGTCGGAATCAGAATGATCGGCAGTGCACGGTTTTCACGCTTCTCGGTCATCAGCGCTTCCCCTGTCATCGTCGGATTTGCAGCATACGCCGCAATCGCCTTTGCCGCGTCCATAGCACTTCCGCCGCCGATACCGATGATAAAGTCCGCACCGACCTTATGAGCTATCTGACCGCCTGCATGGCAGACCGACATCAGAGGATTTTCGCCGATGCAGTCATATACGGTGTATGCAATACCAAGCTCTTCAAGCACGGCAATGACATCCTCCTGCGCTCCGCAAGCTTTCGCCGCGTGACGTCCGGTGACCAGCAGAGCATGTTTTCCGAGCGCAAAACACTTGCTGTTTTCCTTTACACAGTTGACACCGGATTTCAGATCAACCGGCATATAAATAGAAAAGTTCATATCATTTTCCTTTCTCTGTAAAGCTCTTTTTTGCAAAAAAAGTGAGAGCGGAACCGTCCGCCCTCACCAAAATTATTCTGTTAGATCAGCCCGCACCGTACATAGCGGTCTGGAAGTCGTTATAAGAAACGGCAAAGTTGTTGTCGCCGTCTGCAACAGTCATCTTGTTGATGATGTGCGTCTTTTCCGTGTCTTCCTTGAGTTCTGCATTCAGAGCTTCTGCCCATGCAGTACGGTCTGCTGCTGCGTCAAATTCAGCCAACAGCTTTTCTGCTTCTGCAACATATTCATTGTAGAGCGCTTCGGTTTCTTCGTTCAGATATGTCCAGGACATATACGGACCGGTCAGCGTTTCAATGTTCTGGAGCTTACCGATTTCTGCATAGTTGGCAGGCAGGGATTCGGGAGCATGACCGACAAAGGTGTTGCCGGAATGGTAGAAGTTCATAGACCAGTCATTGTTCAGCTGGTGAACGCTGCCGTCTTCGTTGAGTTCCCAATGTTCGCCTTCGACACCGTATGCATAAATGTCACGCAGAGCGCCGTCGGTGTTGAGCATGGTGACAATTTCCATACATCTTTCAAGGTCAGATGCATATGCGGAAACTGCAAACATACCGGTGAATACGGTTTCGTCCTTGGAAATGGGCTTTTCGTATTCAACAACGTAGTAGTTTTCTTCCCAGTTCTGTTCTTCG
>JAZTZC010000390.1:0-4182 GCA_045637265.1 Eubacteriales bacterium
CATCCTGCGTTTCCCAAAGGACAAGGTCAAGGAAACGGGCATTTCCTACGAGCCGTGGCATTTCCGCTATGTCGGACGCTATCACGCGTATGCCATCTGGTCACAGGGATTGTGTCTGGAAGAATACATTGCGCAGTTGAACGGTTGAGGGGTTTTTGCATATCATCGAAAATTCGCGTAGGGCGTGAGGCATACCTGACACGGCTTGCCTCCCGCCGTTCTTTTTGTTCTGAAAACCTGCATAGGTCGTGAGATTGCCTCCTGCCGCAATTTTTGACACCGCGTCAGAACAAAAACAGAAACGTCGCCGTAAACGCCAGCACCGTACCAATAAGTGCACGATGGGACTGCTTTTCCCCAAAGAACAGATAACCCGCAAGCGCGGTCAGAACGACGGAACCGCCCGTCATCATCGGATACTGCACGGAGGCAGGCATTGTCGATGCGGCGGCAAGCAGCTGGAGCAGATACGAAATGCCATTGCACAGCGCATAGGCGACGACAGCGGCGATCAGCATCCACGGCTTGAAGGTCGGGGACAGCTTCGGACCACCCTTGTTTTTCAGCGTCAAAAGGAAGAGAATGAACGCACTGAAAATGCCGTTGATCGCGTTGGTCAGGATGACAAAGCTGTTGTTGTCAACGGTCGGATAAACCGCTTCGATCTGATGCAGCTTGGAAACAATGGAAACAAAGCCATTCATGAAAAACACGAGCAGACAGAGCAGAACAAAGAGCATCCGTGTTGTGCGCGAACGCTTGTCAGTCTCAGAACCATCCTCCGACTTTTCGGTAAGGGGCAGAAGCATCGCGCCGATCAGAAGCAGTACACCGACAATGCGAAGGGTAAGCGACAGCGGAGAAAGCGTTTCTGCGTCACCGAGGAAGATAAGGCCGAAGAGAAACGGCAGAAGCATTCCGCCGAGCATCAGAAACATCGTGAAGACCGAGAAATTCCCAAGCGAAAAGATTTTGAAGCCGAGCAGGGAATATCCGAGACACAGCGCGGCAATAAGCACCGCATAGACAAATGACAGCGGCGTGACATCCAGGCGGAATCCGTTGATACAAAAGAAGATTGCGCCGGTCGCTATCCCGGAGAGGGATGTATAAAGAAGCGAGGTCATGATGGCGGAGCCGTTTTTGGACTGATAGAACTTGTTGACAGAGAACTGCAGTGCCATCAGCACAACGGCGGCAAGAAGATACAGATAATAAATCATCGGCGGTGTCCTTTCAGCTTTTGGAAATGAACCATAAATATATTATAGTATACACCATTTGGCGTTTTTTTTCAAGAGTAAACGATGAATTTTCCATCACCGGAAAAAACTTTGAAAAATTTGTCCAACCCCTTGATTTTATCGACAAAATCCGCTATAATAATATAGATGTGCAAATTCAGACAGAACAAATCAAGCATCATCAAAATCAAGGGTAAGAGGTAGATCGACCATGCAGTTTTCCGTCCGACAATTCCATAGGATCACAGCCATTCTGCTGTGTGCGGTGCTGTTTTGCCTCTGCGGCTGTTCCGCAAACACGGAGGGTCCTGTCTGGGAGTATTATCCCGTCGGTCAGCAGTTTACCTACGGCATCCGCTCCGAAACGCTGTCTGCCCTCTCGCCCATCGTCGAGGAATCGGTCGGTGCGATGTTCCTTGATAACAGCCACGACGTGTTTGTCGAGGATCAGATCTGCGTCAACAATACCTCGTATGAGATTCCCAAGGTTTTGCAGGACGCGCTGCTTGAGACCATGGCGGAATATAAGTTTGAGACGAGCTTCTATGTGATCGATCTGGAAACACACGCATCGTTTGCGTACAATCCGCAGAAATATTTTGAATGTGCATCGACGATCAAAGCACCCTATGCGCTGTTCCTTGCAAAACAGCTGGAAGCGGATATCATCTCCCTTGACGATATCCTGGAATATAAAGAGCACCACAAGGCGGACGGCTCCGGCTCGACGCAGTTCTCCGAGTTTGGAACACTGTTTACCCTCAAGGCAATGCTGTACCGTCTGCTCTATAACTCCGATAATGTCGCGTATTATATGCTGTCCGAGCATGCAGGCTATGACGGCTTCAACGAAATGGTGACGGAACTGGGCTGGGAAAATACGGTTTCCAAGCGCGATCACTGGGTCGATATCACGCCGCAGAACCTCGCCGCCGTCTGGCAGGAAATCTATGATTACCGCGATACCTGCGACGAGGGACGGCTTCTCTGGACGTATCTGACGACGAATCTCTACAACGAATTTGAGGTCGCCATGCCCGAATATACAGGCTCCGCGCATAAGTCCGGCTGGGGCTACAACGGCTACCATGAGGCGGGTATCGTCTTCGGCCGCAGAAACTACATCTGCGTTGTCATGACCGCCACAGGTCTGAAAAACAACTGCCTGCACCGCACCATCCGCAATCTTGACAATGTCATAAATGATTATGACATCTGGCTGAAAAATCAGGGGTTAAGTTGAAGATGTTTTTGAATTTTGAATAACGTGCCTTTATTGAATTTGTAGGGGAGGGGTCACCCCTCCCGAAACAAGACGCAGCGATCATGATATCGATTGACGCAGGTGTTTCATTTCATGAAATATGTTTATGTCCTCTATGAACATGATCGAGTTGCAAGGTTATACAGATATGGGGATGCATCTGCGCCGCTATCATCATTTTCTTATTGAAAAATTGAAAAAGGATTACGTCCGTTTCATTGGTTCGTAATCCTTTTTTCTTTTTATCCTTGTTTATTCATTTCTGAAAAATCAATCATCTCGCCACATCACAGGATTTTCATACATATATTTGGCGATTCTTTCGTAATCATCCTGATTTCTGACAATATGATCATAAAATGACCGTTGAAATAATGGGAATTCCACTGAAAATATGTTTTCACGGACATTTTTGGTAATTTGATATTTCAGCCACCCGATCACAGACATCAGTGATTTCGGTGACGCATGTTCATTGTATCGGATGCGCAATAATAGATGAATGTGGTTTGGCATGATCGTATATTGAGCCAAATGATAATCCGGTGCATATTCCGATATTCTGTTCAACCAATTTTCCGTAATTTCACCGATTGGCAACAGTACAACATGGATTCCTTGCGTTGAGTGATCGATTTTTGCTAAATTACAATTTCTATTTGATGTACAAATCGTAATAAAATATACGCCGAAATGAGAATAATCGAATTTTTCCAATCGCGTTGTTTTTCTTTTAGGAAGCATAGTTAATTCTTTCCCGTAACCGTGATCAAACTGTCATGTTTCGGGAGGGGTGACCCCTCCCCTACAAATCAGACAAGCGTTTGTGTCCTAAAAACAAGCAAAGAAAGATTCTCAATTACCGAATCCGATCAACCAGCCCTGCGATCTCACGCAGCTTTCTCGGAATATCAATCGACTGCGGGCAGACTTCCTTGCACTTGCCGCAGTTTACACAGTTGTGCGCCTGTGCGTCAGAGGGAATGGCATCGTAGTCTGCGATAAACGCTGCCTTGTACGCTGCAAGCTCTTCCTCGGTGTGACCGACGGACAGAGGCAGACGACCTTCTGCTGCCGCGTTGTTGTAAACGGCAAAGATTTCGGGAATCTGGATGCCCTTGGGACATTCAAAGCAGTAACGGCAAGCGGTGCAGGGAATCGTACCTGCGCGGTTGTATGCGGCAATCGCACCTGCGAGCGTAGCGTGATCGGCATCGGTCAGTGCCTTGAAGTCGGTCATCGTTGCGCAGTTGTCGTCAACCTGTTCCATGTTGGACATGCCTGAGAGGACACAGAGGACGTTCGGCAGGGAAGCGGCAAAACGGATTGCCCAGGATGCGATGGAACGGTCAGGTTCTGCACCCTTGAGAATTTCAACAGCCTCGTCACACAGGGAAACGAGAGAACCGCCGCGGACAGGTTCCATAATGACGAGCTGAACGCCGTATTCGACAGACAGGCGGTACAGCTCCTTTGCGTTCTGGTTGTCCCAGTCCATGTAGTTGAGCTGAATCTGGCAGAAGTCCCACTTTCTGAACTTCATCAGATATTCAAAAAATTCGACGGAGCCGTGGAAGGAGAAGCCGAGGTTTCGGATGCGTCCTGCTTCCTTTTCGCTGTCAAGATACGCAAGTGCGCCGCCGTTGACGTAAATCTTTTCAAAGTCTTCCTTGG
>JAZTZC010000391.1:0-2417 GCA_045637265.1 Eubacteriales bacterium
ATATCAGCTTCGAGGTCAATGAAGGAGAGATCGTCGGTTTCCTCGGTCCGAACGGTGCCGGCAAATCCACGACCATGAACATGCTGACCGGTTATCTGTCCTCCACATCCGGCAAAGCCATGATCGACGGCATTGATATTCTCGAACAGCCTCTGGAGGCAAAGAAGCGCATCGGCTTCCTTCCCGAACAGCCGCCGCTTTACCTTGACATGACCGTCGAGGAATATCTGAACTTCATCTACGACCTAAAGGGCTGCAAGCTCAACCGCAGAAAGCACCTGCATGAAATCTGTGAAGTTGTCCGCATCAACGAAGTGTACAAGCGTATCATCCGCAACCTGTCCAAGGGCTACCGTCAGCGTGTCGGTATCGCACAGGCACTCGTCGGCAACCCCAAGGTTATCATCTTCGACGAACCGACCGTCGGTCTGGACCCCAAGCAGATCGTCGAGATCCGCAACCTGATCCGCACGCTCGGACGCAACCACACCGTCATTCTGTCCACGCACATTCTGCCTGAGGTCTCGGCTGTCTGTGAACGTATCGTTGTCATCAACAAGGGTAAGCTGATCGCAAACGAAAAGACCGAGGAGATCTCCCGTGTTGTCGACGGATTCCGCCGTCTGTGCGTCAAGATCGTCGGTCCGCAGGAGGAGGTCCTCGCCGCGCTGAAGAACAAGGAGGGCATTGCATACTGCGAATGTCTCGGTCAGCGTGAAGCAGATTCCTATGCGTATCTGATCGAAAGCCAGCCCGGTGTCGATATCCGCCGCCCGCTGTTCTTCGCGCTTGCAGAAAAAGGCTGGGCGATGATCGGTGAGGAAACGATGGGCACCAACCTGGAAGACGTCTTCCTTGCCCTGCTCGAACGCAACGACGAACGCAAGAAGAAGCGCAATGTCGTCAAGAGCAATATCATTGCAAAGTAAAGGAGAGGTTTTCACATGTCTGCTATTTTTAAGAGAGAGATGCGGGCGTATTTCACGTCTCCCATCGGTTTCATTTTCATCGCGATTTTCTTTGTTGCCAACGGTGCGCTGTTCTCCTACCTGACTCTGCAGGCGGGCAGCACCAGTGACATTTCCAGCTACTTCCTGATGCTTCTGTTCTTATTCATCATTCTGATCCCGCTTCTGACGATGAAGCTGTTCTGTGAAGAACGCAAGCAGAAGACCGAGCAGCTGCTGCTCACCGCTCCCATCAGCCTGATCGACATGGTCGGTGCAAAATTCTTCGCCGCATACACGATGTTTGCAGGTACATTCCTTGCAGCGACCGTCTTCAATCTGATCCCGTATTTCATTTACTGCGAAGACGTCAACCTGGCATCCATCCTCGGCAACATTGTCGGTATCCTTCTCATCGGCGGTGCGTTTGTTGCCATCGGTCTGTTCATCTCCGCGCTGACGGAAAACCAGTTCGTTGCTGCGATCACGACCATCGCCATCATCGCGGCACTGCTGTTCATCAGCTTTGCAAACTCCTATATCGGCGCGGCTCCGATCCGTGTTGTTCTTTCCTGGATCTCCATCTTCTCCCGTTTCTACGATTTCACATACGGTATTCTGAACTTCGCGTCACTGCTTTACTACGCGTCCATCATGTTCGTGTTCCTGTTCCTGACCGTCAGAGTTTACGAAAACCGCAGATGGGCATAATTCCCGTAAATAGCCAAACCAGAAAGGATACAGAAAACCAATGAAGAAGCAGTCCATCTCCCAGAGCAGAAAGTTCAAATACGGCTCTGTCGCTGTTCTGTTTACCGCTGCCGTCATTGCGGCGATCGTTGTACTCAACGTCGTCATCACGGCACTGACACAGAAATTTTCCTTATATGTTGATATGACAGGTGAAGACCTGTATTCCATTTCCGAAGCTTGTGACACGATGATCACAGACCTCATGGCAGATCATGAGGCCGATGTCGTTCCGCTGCACTATGAGATCCTGTTCTGCGCACCGTTTGACACCCTTGAGAACACGCAGACCACCAAGATGATCTACAACTTCGCGCGCAAGCTCGAGGCGGCATATCCCTCTCTGATCTCCGTCGATTACATCGACATCATCACTTATCCGACGCTTGCCGAGCAGTACACCACAACGACTGCCGCAACCGTCAAGACGACCGACGTTATCGTCAAGAGCACCAACACCGACGGCTTCCGCAAGTACTCTCAGGAAGCATTCTTCGTCACCGCAGAATCCGACGGCTCCATCTTCGCCTTCAACGGTGAACTTAAGTTTGTCTCCGCATTCCTGCAGCTGGCGGGCGAATACAACCCCGTCGCAGTCTTCCTCTCCGGTCACGGTGAGGCTGATGCATCCGCAATGCAGGTCCTCTACGATGCAGCAGGCTTCGATGTCATGATCCTTGACCTGCAGAAGGGTACCGACGAGCTCGCTCCCGGTGAACT
>JAZTZC010000392.1:0-2140 GCA_045637265.1 Eubacteriales bacterium
AGACCGCCATAACCAGCCATCGATGACCATTGGTTTCGAGAAATTCTCCATGTTCAGCCAATGCCTTCGCCCGACGACGCCAGAGATAGTAACCGCCAAGCTCTGACAGCGAATAGATAAACGCTACCACAAACCACACGCCGGTGAACAAGTTGATGGCACTTGCCAGATAATACACAGGATCTTGCAGGATGGAACCTACGAAGGTCACACCCATAAAGAGAGAAATAACAAGCAGGATTGTGTAGGTTTTCAGCATCGTTTTCTTTGCATAGCGATGCAGGTTGTCAATTTCCAGCATTGGATCTGTTTCGATGGGGACAGGATCTTCATTTTCATTATAAAACACCTGCATCTGCACTGAGGATGCCGCAAGCTTCCATCCGGAATGCTCGCAGAACTCATTGAATTCCTGCTGTTCTTCTGTCGGTTCGGGTTCAAAATCAGTGATGGATGCATAGTAGGAGATGGAAAAACGGATCTTCTTCGCCTCGATTCTGCGGTATGTCCAGAACAGGGCGGACATTTTTTCAAGCATCCAGCCGTCCGTCGCCATCTTTTCAAGATGCCGCTCGATTCCGGTTTTGTCCCAGAAGCTGAATACTTCCATTCTGCGCTTTACATCTTTCATTCTGCATCCTCCTTTACCAGATAGCGGTGATAGTCACTTACAAGACTACTTAACCGTTTGCATTCATTATCCAGAAGCTCCCGACCTTTCTTTGTCAGGATATACGACCGCCGCCGTCCCTCTGCTTTGGTTTCCTCGATGATCTCGGCCTCAAGAAACTGTTCCAGCAGATTGTACAGCGTTCCAGAACCAACCTTTACCCTGCCGTCGGTCATAGCTGGAACTTTATCCATGATGTCCATACCGTAGCATTCACTGCTGAGGCATAGGAGTATATAGTACATCTGCTCGGTCAGCGTCTGAAATTTCGCTCTTGGCATACGCTTCACCTCCATTGTCGATTATCGACATTCTGTAATTCTATTATATTATCGAATATCGATAATGTCAAGAAGTATGCGAAATCCTTTACAGAACATTCACAAAATTGAAAGGTACCGCATTACTGCGATACCTTTCGAGTTTGGTTATTCACCTGCAACCTTCGCAGGAACTTCTTCTTGACGGACGTACACTGCACCATTTCTGCCACCGCCGGAATAATGTTCAGCGGCTATCAACTGTGCATCATCCGGCAGCTTGATTTCAGTGATCGTACCTTCTGTCACACAGTCCATTTCCTCACCGTCACGGAAAATCACCAGGTTTTTCTTTACATCTTCTCCGGTACAAGTGACATGAATCAAATAAGCAGAATCTGTCTCCCCAATACAGGTATAGTCAATCTGCAGCTTGTTTCGCATAAAACCAGCGTTGTTATCAAAGCCGATGCTGACAGGATCTCGCAGCTCGGGCATATAGATAAGATAACGTACACGCCCTCTTTCTTCTTCACCGTGCATCAGAATATGAACACGGTCATCTGTACAATTTGCGTACCATGCTGCAATCTCTTCGCTCTGTACTTCCGTAATGTATTCATCTGCAATTACAGCAGAGATAGATGTTCTGCCGGAGGTACCGGTGTCAGTCCCGGTCATCTGGAAAGTAAATAGACCAATCATTGCGAGAATCAGAATGACCGGAATCAGAATCACAACCAACAGGATGACACCAAGGGATTTGTCCTTTTTACGTGTAGGAACCACAACATCCGGACCGATTTCCTCAAGGGGTGATGCACATCTCGGACATACCTTCCAATCCGGCTCAACAGGTGCGGAGCAGTTCGGGCAGAACGGACGAAGCTTGGCACCACACTTCGGGCAGAGAACGTACTCATCCTTGATGGTGGTCTGACAGCGCGGGCATTCCAGATCGGAGTAATTGCTTCTGACAATGAGATAAATAATAAATCCGATCAGAGACGGAGCAAACAGCGCAATCAGCGTCCACACAAGTGCATTCATTCCGCGACGGGTTGCGTCACGGTAGACGTATACGCCGATCAGAATGGGAACGATCAGAATTACCGAAAAAAATATAAGCGATACAAATGCTCCCCAAATAATATTCATGCAAAAATCCTCCTTTTCTTCGTAAAAGCAATCATTATGACACTACCAGAAA
>JAZTZC010000393.1:0-11063 GCA_045637265.1 Eubacteriales bacterium
GGGATTATGTGGTATAATATAGATGTAATCCAAAGGAAAAGGAGCGATGTTGTGATATGATGATCTCCACCAAAGGAAAATACGCGCTGCAGACGATGATCGATCTTGCCCAGCAGGCGCAGATGTGTGCCTGTGAGGACACGGAATGTACCTGTGTGTCGCTGAAAGCCATTGCGGAGCGTCAGAACATCTCTTTGAAATATCTGGAATCGATTGCGGCACTGCTCAACCGCGGCGGACTCATCAAGAGCACGCGCGGCAAGGACGGCGGCTACCGTCTGGCTAAACCCGCAGAGGAGATTACGGTTGCTGAGGTCATGGCGATTACCGAAGGCTCTCTCGCCCCGGTATCGTGTCTTGATACCTGTTCAGACGGGCAGTGTGTCCACGCCGACGGCTGTCTGACACTGCCGATGTGGCAAAAGCTCGATGCGGTCATCGATGAATTTCTGTCAGGGGTCACCATCCGTGATATTTTGGAGCGAAAAATCTGAATCTGTCACGAATTGTTTACAAATTCCTACTTTGAAAGTAGGGATTATGTATTGACAAAAACGACACAATATGATATAATTCCTATGTAAACGATAGGAAATGAAAAATCCCATGTTTACAAGCAATTTGAATGGAAACTACAGGAGAACATCCGATATGTATGTATATGCTGATAACGCCGCAACGACAAAAATGTCCCGGGCGGCACAAACGACAATGATTGACGCGATGGAACGTGTCTGGGGTAATCCCTCCAGCCTCCATACCACGGGTCAAGAAGCAAAGGAAGCACTCGAGGGTGCACGTGAGGCAATCGCGGCAATGCTCGGTGCTGATTCCGCACGTGAGATTTACTTTACCTCCGGCGGCTCCGAGGCCGATAACCAGGCGATCCGTTCTGCCGCATTCTACGGTGCAAAGAAGGGCAAAAAGCACATCATTTCCACCGCATTTGAGCACCATGCGGTACTTCATACGCTGAAGAAGCTCGAAAAGGAAGGCTTTGAGATCACCCTGCTCGATGTCCACGAAAACGGCGTCATCACGGCAGAGCAGGTGAAGGAAGCCATCCGTCCCGATACCGCACTCGTAACCGTCATGTATGCAAACAACGAGATCGGTACGGTTCAGCCCATCCGCGAGATCGGCGCTGTCTGCCGTGAGGCTGGTGTTCCGTTCCATACCGACGCTGTTCAGGCAGTTTGCCATATTCCCGTCAACGTCAAGGACGACAACATCGATATGCTGTCGCTGTCCGCACATAAATTCCACGGTCCCAAGGGTGTCGGCGTTCTGTATGCAAAACGCGGAACGCTTCTGACCAACTTAATTGAGGGCGGAGCACAGGAACGCGGCAAGCGCGCAGGTACGGAGAATATTCCCGCGATCCTGTCCATGGCTGCTGCCATGAAGGAAGAGCTTGCAAACATGGAAACGGCTGCCGCAAAGATCATTCCTCTGCGTGATAAGCTTATTGCGGGACTTTCTGAAATTCCGCACAGCCGTCTCAACGGTGACCGCGAAAACCGTGTTCCCGGTACTGTCAACTTCTGCTTTGAAGGCATTGAGGGTGAATCCCTGCTTCTGATGCTTGACGAAGAAGGCATCCAGGCATCGTCCGGCTCCGCATGTACCTCCGGCTCGCTCGATCCCAGCCATGTTCTGCTGTCGCTGGGCTTGCCGCATGAGGTTGCGCACGGCTCGCTCCGCCTGTCCATCACCGAAGAAAACACCGAGGAGCAGATTGACCACATTCTGAATGTTGTTCCAAAGGTTGTTTCCTATCTGCGCGATATTTCCCCTGTCTGGGAAGCACTCGAAACCGGTGAGAGACCGCATCTGCTCTGATAAATTAACACTACAAATACGTACCGATTGAAAGGAATCAAATACAATGGCATTATACAGCGAAAAGGTCATGGACCACTTCAAGAATCCCCGCAATGTCGGCAAGATGGAAGACGCAGACGGTATCGGCGAAGTCGGCAATGCAAAGTGCGCCGCCATCATGAAGATGTATCTCAAGATTGAGAATGGCATCATTGTTGACGCAAAGTTCAATACCTTCGGATGCGGCAGCGCGATCGCTACCTCCTCCATGGCAACGGAGCTCATCAAGGGCAAGTCCATTGAAGAAGCACTCCAGCTGTCCAATAAGGCGGTTGTTGAAGCACTGGACGGTCTTCCGACGCACAAGATTCATTGTTCTGTCCTCGCGGAAGAAGCTGTCAAGGCGGCAATCCGTGACTATTATGACAAGAACGGCATCGAATACGACAAGGAAAAGTTCTGTGACGGCGACTGCGAACATTGCCATGCACATGACGACGAAGAACTCTGATCAAAATCTCCAATGGGAGCTGCTGCATACAGATGCGGCGGCTCCTTTCTCTATCCTTATTATTTATAGAGGATGCGGTGAGGATGCTTGACATTTCCCTCGCTGTGTGCTAAAATATAGGTAAAATCCAAATTGGGGGGATCAGAGCATGCGAACGGTGAGACGTGCTTTTTGGTTGGGGCTGATGCTGTTTGTTCACATTTTGATGCTGACAGCCTGTCAGGGCGGTACGGGAGAAGATGCCGCAGTCGACGAAATTACCGACAGTAACGCAATAACCGTGCATGGGGTACGTTACACGGATACCGTATTGTCCGAGGAGGAGCTCGGTCCGTGGTCGCGTGAGAACAGTCTCAATGATGAGGCAGGCAGCCGCCCCGGTATCATTGTTTCCCCGTATTATACCATGACAGCCAATGGTGTGGAGATTCCCGTTTTTGCAGAACGTACAGCAAACGGGATTCATAACCTTGCATATATTGAAGTGTCGGATGTGTCAGACGATGGCAGTTTTGTACTGGATGTGGAGATCGGCACACATACCGAACGCAAAAATCCGGTGGTTCTTCCCGAGAGCAGCGGTGTTGCGGCAGCGGTAAACGGAAAAACGACGACGGCAAGAATCACGGCATACGGATCCTATACTTTTACCTATGATAAGGGACTTGGCAACAACGGTTCGGAACTTCCGCTGACAGTGATGGTCAAGCCGCCCGAGTTGTCCGAATATACCAATTATCAGATCCGCGAGATAACACCGGGAACATATCCGCTCGGTGAACTGACCTTGTCAAAACCGGGGTCGCTGTATTATTTCAAAAAAGGCGTATATGAAATCGACTGCATCGAAATCACCACAGGCAATGTCATAGTATACTTTGAGCCGGGGACACTGCTGGTTGCAAAGCCGCTGACCTATGACGAAAACGGTGCACCGATGGCACAGCATGTCATCAGCGCCTACGGTCAGTTTGGGGTCAAAATTCTCGGTCACGCGGCGATCGATCTGTCCTACCGCCCGCGCACCAATGTCATTTTCTCCTTTACGCGGATGTCGATGCTCGAGTTTGGCGGCTTCAATGTCATCAACTCCAACAACTGGACATGCTGCTTTACCGGTTGCGAGGACGTTGTAATCCGCGATCTTGTGCTGATCGGCTATAAGACCTATTCCGACGGTGTGATGCTGTCCGACTGCAAAAATGTCACGGTCGACGGCTGCTTTGTCCGTACCGGTGACGATGCGCTGGAGGTCAAGTCAACATCCGACGGTACCGTTCGCGCAGAAAATATCCTGTTTCAGAACAATGCAGTCTGGACGGATAAGGGCATTGCTTACGGATGTGTATACGAATCCAACTTCTCTCAAAGCGGCGTGACGTGGAAGAACAATTCCGTCGGTTATGCGCTTGCAAACTGGTCACAGCATCTCGGATGTGCGACCATCTCGATCAACGGCTCCGATCCGACCGTGGAAGACTATAATATGCACTTTGAGGGCTTGGAAATCTATTATTCCCGTTGTCCTGTCATCACGCTTGTCATGCACAACGGCGGTTATATCCACGATATTCATTTCAAGAATATCCGCGCAAAGGAAGCGCATCTCAATTCTGCTGTTTCAAAGTCGTATATCGACATCTGGATCAAGAATGAAGATGGCGGCGCACTGTCGGATTTCAAACTGAACAATCTGTATTTTGACGGGATTTCCTATAACGGAACTACGCTGACAAGTGAAAACGCAGATGCGGAAATCCGATTCAGCGTGCCTGACGATTATCCTGTTGACAGAACCGTTCTTCATATTAATACAAAGTAAAAGGAAAAAACAATGTTTGCAAATGAACATGAACTGAACCTTGCGCTGTCGGAACCGAGTGCGGCTCTGATTGCGCGCATGAAAGAGATCGACGGCGATATTATGATTCTCGGTGCCGGAGGGAAGGTCGGTCCTTCTCTGGCTGTTATGGCGAAACGCGCGGCAGATGCGGCAGGAACCGGACAGAAAATTTTCGCCGTTTCGCGCTTTACCGATCCGTATGTAACGGAGTTTCTGCATGAGGCAGGCGTTGAGATGATTCCCGCCGACTTGACGGATGAGGATCAGATCAAGGCACTGCCGATGGTGAAAAACATCATCTTCGCGCTCGGTCGAAAGTTCGGTACGGGTAAAGAAGCATGCGAGACATGGCAGATCAATGTCGGCGTCCCCGCACTCATTACCCGTCATTTCGGCGATGCCAATTACGTGGTTTTCTCCACGGGCAATGTCTATCCGATGCGTACACCCGAGGAGGGCGGCTGTGATGAACATACCGCACCGGCACCCGTCGGCGAATACGCCATGACTTCACTTGGCAGAGAGCGCATTTTTGAATATGCCGCAAAGCATTATGGTGCAAAGGTACTTCTGTTCCGACTCAATTATGCGGTTGACCTGCGTTACGGTGTGCTTTACGATATTGCCGAGCGGATCTGGAATGATCAGCCGGTCACGCTCCATGTTCCCGCGTTCAACTGTGTCTGGCAGAGATATGTCAACGAAGCGGCAATCGGTGCGCTTACGATGGCATCTTCCGATGTGGAACGACTGAATGTCACAGGTCCCGAGCAGTATTCCACACGCGAGGCGGCAGAAAAACTGGCGGCAGCACTCGGCAAGCCCGTCACATTCCTCGATGACGAGGGTACATGCGGTCTGCTGTCCTGCGCCGACAAGTGCGTCAATGCCTTCGGTATGCCAGATAAGACCGTTGATGAAATGATCGTCATGCAGGCGGAATGGATGAAATCGGGCGGCAGACAGCTTGATAAACCGACTCATTTCCAGGAAACGAAAGGAAATTTCTGATGAACAGCGAAAAAAGAGAGCTTCTTGTCCGCGGTGCGTTTTTACCTGCGATGCCGCTGGCACTCGATGAAAACCGAAACTTCGACGAAGCATCCCAGCGCAGACTGATCCGCTATTATCTTGCGGCAGGTGTTGACGGTATTGCTGTCGGTGTCCATACGACGCAGTTTGAAATCCGTCTTCCCGAAATCAACCTGTTTGAGACGGTTCTGCGTGTCTGCATGGATGAAATTCATGCATATGAAGCAAAGACAGGACGTGCGGTGCTTGCGGTTGCGGGCATCTGCGGACCGATTGAGCAGGCGACAAGGGAAGCCGCACTTGCAAAAGATCTTGGCTATGATGCAGGTCTGCTCAGCCCCGGCGGACTTTCCGATCGTGATGAAGCATATCTGATTGAGCGAACCCGTGCGGTTGCCGATATTCTTGATGTGGTCGGTTTTTACTTGCAGACGGCAGTCGGCGGACGTGTCTTTACTTATGACTATTGGCGGCAGATTTGTGAAATTCCCGGTGTTGCGGCGATCAAGTGTGCAGCATTTGACCGTTATCTCACGCTTGATGTCGCACGTGCCATTGCCGCAACGGGCGGACGTGTTGCACTTTATACCGGCAACGACGATGCGATCATCGCCGATCTTCTGACAGAATATAAGTGTATCATTAACGGTGAGGAAAAATCTGTGCGCTGCGTCGGCGGTCTGCTCGGACATTGGTGTGTTTGGACACATACGGCAGTGCAGTATTTCCGTGCGATTCGTGACCTGACCCCCGGTGCACCGATCGATCCTGCTTATCTGACACTCGCCGCACAGGTAACTGACGCCAACAGTGCATTTTTTGATACGAGAAATAACTTTGCCGGATGTATTGCGGGTGTCCATGAGGTGCTTCGCCGCCAAGGACTGTTTGCGGGCATTTGGTGTCTCAATCCCGAGGAAACATTGTCGACAGGACAAAGCGAGGAAATCGACCGTGTTTATGCCATGTATCCCGCGCTTAATGACGATGCGTTTGTAAAGGAATTTCTTGCCAAAGAGGAGGCATGACTGTCATGAATCCATCGCTTGCTTCCGTAATCCGTGCCGCGGCAGAGGAAATGAAGCCGCAGCTGCTTGACTGGTACCGTTATCTGCACCGTTTTCCCGAAATGGCGCACCATGAGTTCAAAACGAATGCTTATATCCGCGCAGAACTTGATAAAATGGGCATTTCCTATCTTGCGCCCAAGGACAATATTACGATTGCCGTGATTTCGGCAGATCAGCCGGGGGATGTGATCGGCTATCGCTGTGATACCGATGCGCTGATGGTCGAGGAGCAGTCGGGACTCCCGTTTTCCTCGGAGAACCCCGGTATCATGCATGCCTGCGGTCATGACGGACACATTGCCGTCGGACTTTGCACGGCTTACCTTCTCAAAAAATATGCCGATCGATGGCAGGGTACTGCCAAGATCATCTTCCAGCCGGCAGAAGAAGGCGAGGACGGGGCTGACCGCGTTATCGCAACGCATCTGGTTGATGATGTTGACCGCTTTTTCTGCCTGCACTTCTGGAGCGCATACCCGTCGGGTCATCTTTGCGCGTCCGAGGTTACGACGAGCGCCGCGGTCAATATGTATGAATTCAGAATCCACGGCAAGGGCGGGCACGGCGGTATGCCGCATGTCTGTCACGATGCGCTTGTTGCAGGTGCAGAGCTGGTAGGTGCTTTGCAGACCGTTGTTTCCCGTGTTCTGCCGCCGACCACGCCGTCGCTTCTGACCATTGGAGCCTTCCATGCGGGAACACAGGGCAATATCATCGCAGGAGAAGCGACCCTGCGCGGAACCCTGCGTACTGTCAATGAAGATGACCGCAGAAAAGCAGAAGCAGCCATTGAGGCAATGGTACATCACACTGCCGCAATGCATGGCTGTACTGCAGAGATTGTGAACCGCCGTTTGAGTGATGCCGTGACCAATGCACCAATTCCGACGCAGATCGCGCGCTGTGCAGCAAAAGCACTTGCGGAGCATGACGCAACGCTCTGTGTTGCCGATCAGCACACGATGATGACGGGAGACGATTTTGCCAATTACGGCAGGATCGCGCCGTATGTATACGCACAGCTTGGAACGGCTGACAAAGAAAAAGGCACAGACGCACCGCTTCACAACGCAAAATACCGTCTCGATGAGGATATGCTCACCGTCGGTACGGCGTGGATGGTGCTGTGTGCCATGCAGTCCTAACATTCGAGTCATATAACACACACATATATTTATTATCAAAGGAGAATTCTTATGTTCAACAAATTAACAGATTGCTTTACCATGTCCAACGGTGTCAAAATTCCGTGTCTCGGCTACGGCACCTGGCAGACCCCGACCGGTGAGATCGCACGCGACAGCGTTCTCGCGGCTTTGAACGCAGGTTATCGCCACATCGATACGGCGGCAGGCTATGGAAACGAAGACAGCGTTGGAGAGGGTATGCGTGTATCCGGCGTTGCAAGAGAAGACATTTTCTTGACGACCAAGCATTGGATCATGGATCGCGGCTATACAAAGACCCTCGCTGCCATTGATGCTTCTCTGAAGGCACTCGGCACCGATTATATTGATTTGTATCTTGTACATTGGCCCTGCGTTGAAAAGTCCCATCCGAACTGGAAGGAAATCAATGCGGCAACCTGGCGCGGCTTTGAAGATGCGTACAAGGCAGGTAAGCTCCGTTCCATCGGTGTTTCCAACTTCCTGCCGGAACAGATTCTTGCCCTTGAGGAAACCTGTACCGTCAAGCCAATGGTCAACCAGATCGAATTCCACCCCGGTTACTATCAGCCGGAACTGACCCGCTGGTGCATGGAACACGGTATGGTTGTCGAAGCATGGTCTCCGCTCGGATGCGGCGCGGTGCTCGGTGATCCCACCATTGCAAAGCTCGCAGCAAAGTACGGCAAGTCTCCCGCACAGATCTGTATCCGCTTCGCTCTGCAGTACGGTGTTCTCCCGATGCCCAAGTCTACCCACGCAGACCGCATTGCCGCAAATGCCGATGTCTTTGATTTTGAACTGACCGCAGATGACATGATTACGATCATGACGATGCCGCCGCTCGGCTACAGCACGTATCATCCGACCGAAGCACCCGCAGATACCCTGTTCGGCGGTGCATATGACATCGACTGATCCGCATCCGACGCCCATGACAGACTCCGTATATCAATCCTCGGACTATCAGCGTTCACGGCGTGCGTACTGCATGCAGGCGGCATTTGAGTATTTTATTGCGATTCTTGTATCCGATGCGTATCTTGCGAAGCTCTTGACCCATATCGGTCTTGATGATTCGCTGATCGGTATCATTGCATCGTTCATCTCGGCGGCTTTTCTGTTCCAGCTGACGGCGGTCTTCTGCGTACAGCGGATCAAAAACGTCAAGCGAACGGTCATCTTTTTTAACATTCTCGGATGTCTGTTGTTTTCGGGACTGTATCTGATACCGTTTCTGCCGGGAACGGTCACATTCAAATCGGTACTTGTCATCGTATGTCTGCTGCTTGCTTATTTCGGCAACTACTTTGTCGCATCCATGCTGTTCAAGTGGGCAAACTCGTTTGTCGATCCGCATAAGCGCGGCGAATATTCCGCGGCAAAGGAAATGATTTCACTGCTGTCGGGCATGGTCTTTACACTGATTGTCGGTATGGTGATTGACCGCTTTGAAGCGCTTGACCGCCTGACCGCAGGTTTTCTGTTCATCGCCTGTGCAGGACTGATTTTGTCGGTCTGCTGTCTTATCTGTCTTCTGATGATTCGCGGCGATGCGAAAAAAGCAGAAGCGGAAGCAGCTCCCGCGGAAACCGTCGCACCGCGTCATACGATGCGTCAGGTGCTGGCAAACACTCTTGGCAACCGCAGCTTTGTCAATGTGGTGATTCTGATGTCACTGTGGAACATTGCACAGTATCTCACGGTCGGCTTTCTCGGAACATTCAAAACGACGGATCTTCTTCTGTCGGTCGGCTCGATTCAGCTGATCAACATCGGCAGTAATCTCGTTCGTTTCTGTATTTCCAAACCCTTCGGACGGTATTCCGATAAAACCTCGTATGCGCGTGGGATGCAGCTTGCCATGGTGATCTCCGCACTCGGTTTTCTTGCGAATGTCTTTACGACCAAGAGTACCTGGTGGTTTATCATCATTTATACGATTCTGCACAATGCCAGCTTTGCGGGAACGAATCAGAATTCGTACAATATCCTGTACAGCTACGTTGATACCGAATATTTTGTCGAAGCAATGGCAATCAAAAACAGCATAGCCGGTGTGATCGGCTTTGCCGCTTCGCTCGTCGGTGCAAAGATTCTGTCCGCAGTACAGAATCACGGCAATTCGCTGTTTGGTATCCCTCTGTATGGACAGCAGCTGTTGTCTCTGCTTTCCTGTGTTATGGTATTTGTCTGCATTGTATTTTTGCGGCGTGTTATTGATAAACAGGCAGTTATGAAACAATAATCAAAAGGAACGCGGATGGATTATCGAATCTGTCCGCGTTTGTCTTGACTTCAAAAAATATTTACAAAACAATGCAGGTGAAGTGCTTGCATTGTTTCATTTTTTATGGTACAATGATGGTATCATCAAATACAGGGGACATATAAGTAATGAAGAAAATTATCAATCAGACATACGATGCGGAACGTGCATTGTACGCATCGGACGGCGTGCTCTGCGAGGATTGTACCTTTGCCGGACCTGCCGATGGTGAAAGTGCGTTCAAGGAAAGCAAAAATCTCGTGGTTCGCAGATGTGATTTTCAGCTGCGTTATCCGTTCTGGCATGACGATCATGCACAGATCGAGGATTCCGTATTTTCAGCGACCAGCCGTGCTCCGTTCTGGTATTCCAATCATATCGTGATGCAGGACTGCCGCATGGAGTCGGTAAAGGCATTCCGCGAGTGCAGAGACGTGTTTTTGAAAAACTGCAACATTTCATCCGAGGAATTCGGCTGGCGGTGTAAGGATGTCAACATCAATGGCGGCGACTTGACAAGCTCGTATTTTCTGTTCGGTTCTGAAGGAATTACCCTGGAAAACGTGCATTTCGGCGGGAAATATTCGTTCCAGTACGTAAAGAATGTCGAAATCAGAAACTGCGTGCTCGATACCAAGGATGCGTTCTGGCATGCGGAAAATGTCACGGTCTATGACAGCGTTGTCAAGGGCGAGTATCTTGGCTGGTACTCCAAAAATCTGCGTTTGGTCAGATGCCAAATCTCCGGAACACAGCCGCTTTGCTATGCCGAAAATCTGGTGTTGGAGGACTGCACGATGGACGGATGTGATCTGTCCTTTGAATATGCATCGGTGCATGCAGATGTCCGCGGTGAGATCATGAGCGTCAAGAATCCCGCATCGGGAAGCATTACCGCTGATCGCATCGGTGAGATCATTCTTGATGAATATCGCCGTGAAACGGAATGCACGATCACAGAACGCAGCAAACAGGCATAAAAAGAGAGACAGAGCTCATCCCGGAGTTCTGTCTCGTTTGTTTTACATGCCGAACATGGTGTGGACAAGGGAATAGGCGAACAGCCAGTGCAGCTCGCGCGTCGGGTGATTGAGATAGTTGGAAAGCAGATCGGTGATACCCACGCCGCCATCAAACATGGCCATCCACTTTGCGTATACATCGCACAGCGGGACATCGGTTTCAGCCGCAGCCGCGCGTGCCGCCTGCATGTAACGGTCAAAGCCGCCTTCTGCAAATGCTGCAGCCAGATTGCCAGCCATCGTGCGGAGTGCTTCGCCGCGGAGCTGTGTATGGACGCGTGCGCAGATGGGCTGCGGTGTCATGACGATGACTTCACTTCCGGATG
>JAZTZC010000394.1:0-2292 GCA_045637265.1 Eubacteriales bacterium
CGGAACAGACGCATCATGTCGGCATCGGGAATGGAGCGCAGAGCCAGACGGTAGTCCATCTTGTACGCGATCAGAGAGCAAGTCATGTGTGCCAGACCCACGCGCTCAAAGGGAAGATCGGCGCGGAGCAGATGCTCAAAGCGGGAAACCCACAGCTTTGCGCGTTCGTATTCGTCCTCGTCGCCGCGGCAGGTAAATCCGCCCATGTGCAGATGCGTCGTCGGAACGATGACAAAGTCCAGCCGTTCCATGGTCTTTTTGTCAACGCCGACCGTACCGTCAGCCGCCATGTCAGTTTCCGCACCCATGAAGAACTGAATACCGTCCGCCTGGGGAAGGGGACCCCATTTGCTGACCCATTCAGTGTTCTGCTGCTGATACCAGTTCGACGCACCGGGAATTCTCTCGTCCCAGTAGTGGTCGGTCAGGACGATCTTTTTGAGGTTGTTCTGCTTTGCGTAGGAGAGGATGCGCTGGGGATTCTGCTCGGGATCGCCGGAGCAAAGGGATAATTGGGAGTGAATATGAAAATCGTGGTCGTAAATGAATCTCATGTGTGGACTCCTTTGTGTTATTTTTCGTGTTGTCTTGATGGTGTGGGATAGCTGATGCATCAACAGAATCCGTATGCCTCACGCCCCACGGAGGAAGAGAAACGCCTGCTCAAAGCATCATCGCCATATCATCCAATTCCCCCACCATCATCCAAACAAAAAGGCCTGCTCCTTTGGAGAGCAGACCTTATTATTCATCTTAGTGAACCATGCACTTTTCGGTGTCCTTATCGAAGCTGTGCATTCTGGAAACTTCCAGAGCAACCTTGATGGTGTCGCCGGAACGAGCGGTAGAACGGGAGGAAACACGAGCGGTGAGGGTCTGCTCATCGGTAACGAGGTACAGATAGATTTCAGCACCCATAAGTTCGGTAACTTCGACGTAGGTCTCGATGACGGATTCGGGCATAGCGTTGAGGATACGTTCTTCATCGCTGATGCATTCGGGACGGAGACCGACGATAACTTCTTCACCGATGTAGGGCTTGAGATCGGGGTTGTCGACCTTTTCAGCCGGCAGCTTGAGGGAGTTCTTACCGAAGGTAACGTAAACGTCTTCACCCTTCTTTTCGAGCTTCGCGTTGATGAAGTTCATCTGAGGCGTGCCGATGAAGCCTGCGACGAAGACATTGCAGGGAGAATCGTAGAGGTTCTGAGGAGTATCAACCTGCTGGATGACACCGTCCTTCATAACGACGATACGGGTAGCCATGGTCATAGCTTCGACCTGGTCGTGCGTAACGTAGATGAAGGTAGTACCGAGTCTCTTGTGGATCTTGGTCAGCTCGGTTCTCATCTGAGCACGGAGCTTTGCGTCGAGGTTGGACAGCGGTTCGTCGAGCAAGAAGACCTTTGGGTCACGGACGATCGCACGACCGAGCGCGACACGCTGCTTCTGACCACCGGACAGAGCCTTCGGCTTTCTGTCGAGCAGGTGAGAGATGTCGAGGATACGAGCTGCTTCTTCGACCTTACGCTTGATTTCTTCCTTGGGAACCTTGCGGAGCTTCAGACCGAATGCCATGTTGTCAAAGACGGACATGTGCGGGTACAGAGCGTAGTTCTGGAACACCATCGCGATATCTCTGTCCTTAGGAGCGACGTCGTTAACGAGACGGTCGCCGATGAACAGTTCGCCTTCGGTGATTTCTTCCAGACCTGCGATCATACGCAGAGTGGTGGACTTACCGCATCCGGAGGGACCGACGAAGATGATGAATTCCTTGTCCTTGATTTCCAGACAGAAATCGGAGACAGCGGTAACACCACCCGGATACTTCTTATAAATGTGTTTGAGAGATAAGCTTGCCATTGTGTTCCTCCTGTACTTTGTGAAAAGGGATTTTTTTATTATCCCAATTTTTGCTTGTACTTTTTTACGATGTATATTATATCAAAAAATCTCCGTTTTGGGAAGAGGCTCATGTCACAAAATTTGCGGTAATTGTTTGTGTACTTTTTACAAAACAATGGAAATTTCACGGGAATGTGACCGATTTAGGGGGCGTGAGGTTTTAATAAATTAGAATTATGAAAAAACAGATGATGGACGCGCCCTACGCGGTAAACAAGAACGTGCGTCTTTACTCCATCACATCTTCATCGTCAGCGCAATGCGCTTCTTTTTCAGATCGACCTCCAGCACCTTAACCTCGACGACATCAAAGTCGGATCGTAGCCATGTCGTTCTGTGAGCCAAGGAGTTGCAGACCAACTTTGTCTTCCTAAGACCGCTTGG
>JAZTZC010000395.1:0-3458 GCA_045637265.1 Eubacteriales bacterium
ATGACGGTCTGTTCCGCGGAACGGTATACGGTGCTGACCTCACCGCAGAAACGACATTCTCATAAAAACAAAAGGACACCTCACAGCGATATGACAGATCGCTTGTGGGGTGTCTTTTCATTTTGGAATATCAATGACGCGGGTGATGCGGACGATACGGCTCAAATTCAAGCGGATTGTCTCCGGCAAAGTATTCAGCCAGCCAATCGCGGCGCGTTTTCATCCAGTCGCACAGATCAGCGACGTGCTCTTTCCATGTGGTGAAAGCGAAAATTTCTTCGGTGAAATGCCAGAAGTATTCCGACATCGGCCAGACAACGTAGTTGCGGTCAAACGCGTCGGTCGGCATGTCAAGGAAGCTCTGGGCATGTGCGATGGTTTCGTCGATATACGGCAGAAGTTCATTCCAGCGTGCAACGGCAAGTTCGCGGAACCATTCGTAGTTCGTGATCTGCGTATACCAGACATGACGCTGGGAGAATCCAAGTTCGCGACCGACATAAATGCCCTCGGGTGCGCCGTTGTCGAGGCTGATGTTGTTGCCTGCTGCGAGGTCAAAGTCCCAGAACGGTCCGAAGACCATCTTTTCGCCCGGTTTTTTGTACATATAGAACGAAGACCATCCGGCATCCAGATTCTTGAAAAATTCTTCGACAATATAGCCGTTGACGAACGAATCAAGATCGGTCAGCTCCTCCAGCGCTTCACGGTCACCCTCACGGATGGCATGATCGACATCGGCAATGTAGTTTTTGATATAGGCAAACTGCGCATCGTTGAGAATGTCGCTCTTGATCAGATACGCCTTTCCTTCCACATAGAAGTAATTGGTTTCCTCGTTTGCGTATTCGTCCATTTCCACAAGGAAGCCGGCATCCTCCGCCTCGGGATCGGCAAGCGTTTCCTGTCCGATATCGACGCGGTGTGCATCGACCTGAATCTGTTCTGCCAGCAGGTAGACACCGTGGTATTCGCCGTTTAAGTAAACCTCTACGTGGGCTGCATGGTTGTTGTAGCCCATGCCCGGAATACGGTTGATCAGATCAATGGCGAGATAGTTGCGGAGCATGGAACGGTCGGCGTGGTTTGCCATTAAAATCCATGTGCGGTCTTCCGCGTCTCCCAGACCGAGCAGATTCTGCTTGTGTTCAAAGTGCAGGCGGTAGGATTTTTTGTTGTAGGTCCAGGTACCGTTGCCGCGTCCTCTGATCTCTGCGGCGGCACCGCTCATCTCCCAATCGGCATTTCCCGTATTGCAGATGGAGACGGTTGCGCCGATGTAGGTATCCTTGGAGGTGACATCTTTTCCTGTTTCTGTCTGAATCGAGAGGATCGGCAGATTTTTGCGGTCAAAGGTGAAGTTTGCGGTGACGGTTTTATCCTCCGTGCCGAAGATATCGGTGCGTGAGGCTTCCGTTACGCCATCGCTCCAGCCTGTAAAGATGTAGCCGAATTTTGGGATTGCCGTGACCTCGCGTTTTGCCGTTGTTCCGGGTGCACCGTGCTGGGAGGTCCAGCCGTCGATTTTCCCGCCGCCCGTACGGCAGATTTTATAGGTGATCGCGGTTTGATCGGGGATCTCTGTCGGATCATCCCCGACCGGTGTATCGGCGGCGCATGCACAAAGCGTGCAGAGAAGCGCCAATACGGCAAACAGCCGCAGAACACGAATCCACAGTTTCATGATCGGTGTTTCCTTTCTTCTTTCCATGAGGTACGACGATTATCCGCAGACTTACCGTTTTTTGCGGAGTGCACCAGCAAACGCTTCCTCGGATGCAAAGCAGTTATCAAGCCATGCCGCGCGTGTAACCAGCCATTGGCGCAGGGCGGTGACATGCTCTTCCCATGAGTCCAGCGCCATGATATGCTCCGGCTCCTGATTGATGCGCTGACCGAAAATATCCCATTGCTCAAAATTCCGCGCAAATGCAAGCGGTGCGGATGCGGTGATATTGTCAAGATACGCAAGGTTGGCATCGATGTGCGGACGAATTTGTTCCCATCGGTTCATGACTTCCTGGCGAAACCATGCCTGTTCTGCAAGTGCGGTAAACCACGGATGGTATTGGCTGAAGTCGCGGCGGTAGCGTCCGACGTACAGTCCCTCGGCAGAGCCGTTGTCCAGTCGGTGGTCGTTTCCTGCCGCCAGGTCAAAGTCCCAGAACGGACCGAGAATCAGCTTTCCCCGGGGCTTTTTGTGCATATAGAAGGATGACCAGCCGACATCGATGTTTTTGAAATATTCCTCTAAAATATAGCCGTCGATGAAGGAATCAAGATCGACCAGTGCTGTGATCGTGTCACGGTCTCCTCCGCGGATGGCATCATTGGTTTTGGTGATATAATCGCGGATATAGTCAAACTGTTCGTTTGTGCGGATTTCGCTTTTGACCTGATAGCGTTTGTCCTCGATATGAAATTCATAGGGCGGCTCGGAATAGCTGTCAAGCTCCACGAGAAAACCGGCATCCTCTGTCATCGGATCATAACCGGGTTCTTCTTCTCCGATATCGACGCGCGCGGCATCGACTTGAATTTGTTCGGTCAGCAGATAAACACCACGGTATTCGCCGTTGAGATACAGCTCCACGTGTGCGGCGGATGCATTGAAATTGATTCCGTCGAGGCGATTGGCAAGATCAATGGCAAGTGCGTTGCGCAGAAGCGTCTGATCGCAGTGGTTTGCCATCAGCACCCATGTGCGGTCGGGCGCTGTGCCCAGTCCGAGCGGCTGCTGTTTCTTATCAAAACGAATACGATAGGATAATTTTTCATGGGTCCATGTAGCATTGCCGCGTCCGCGGATACCGGCAGATACACCGCTCATTTCATGTGCCGCATGGCCTGTATTGCAGAGGGAAACCGTCGCGTTGGTATAAGTGTCCTTGGAGGTTACGTCTTTTCCTGTGGCGGTGATGATGGACAGAATGGGGAGCTCTTGGCGGTCAAAGGAAAAGTTGGCTATGATTGTCTGATCGGTTTCCCCGAAGGTGTCGTGCCGTTCGGCTTCCTTGACACCGTCGCTCCAGCCGGAAAACTGATATCCGAGTTTCGGGATGGCGGTGACTGCCATTTGGGCTTCCTCGCCCATCTGGCCGTGCTGTGATGTCCAGCCATCGATTCGTCCGCCGCCGGTGGCACAGATGCGGTAACGAATCTCGATCCCGGTGTTATCGGTGACAATCTGTTCTGACTGCCGGGAATCGGATACCGTGTTTTCATGACAGCCGGTACAGACAGCAAAGATGCATAAAAACAGGAGGATATACAAAATACTTCGCTTCACCATGCAGCCCTCCTTTGCATATTCATCGATAGCCGATTGCAAAAGTCAAAAAAGCCAATCGGCGCAACGCTTTTTTAACAAAATAACAACTGATTTTTCTCCGTTTTTGCTATATAATTTAAGTACCACCAAAAACGACACAACAAAAACAGGAGAAAAAATCATGCGA
>JAZTZC010000396.1:0-2343 GCA_045637265.1 Eubacteriales bacterium
ACATTGCGTCCGCCGTCCATCAGCAGCGTGGAACCGTTCCAGAATGCGGCCTTATCGGATGCGGCGTACATGATCATGTCGACAAGTTCCTGTACTTCTGCGGCGCGGCCGGCAAGTGTTTTCATGTTTGCCATAGCGGGACGGGTGAGAACCGGTCCGGGTGCGATACAGACACAGCGGACGTTGTACGGGGCGCCTGCCTGTGCGATGGATTTTGTTACACCGGTCATCAATGCGCTTTTGGATGCAGCGTATGCGACATTGTTTGCACTGCCTTCTTCTCCTGTAATCGAGCCGAGGTGAACAATGACGCCGGATTTCTGCTGTGCCATGTATTTCAGCGCGGCATGGTCGAAATATACAGCACCCTTGAGGTTGACATCCAGACCCCAATCGAAAACGTCGATCGGTATTTCATGGAACGGACCGCCTGCCTGACAGATACGGCATTCCGCACCTCCGGCACAGTTGATCAGAATATCGATGGAACCGAAGGTGTCCCATGTGGTCTTGCATGCCTGCTCCACCTGCGCATAATCGCGGATGTCGATGTTGATACCGATGACATCGGCAGGATATGCGGCGATTTCCGCAACCTTTTCGTCAAGTGTTTCTTTGTTGATATCAACGAGTGCGACATTGTATCCTTCTTTTGCATAGCACTGTCCGCAGAGCACACCCATACCGGATGCGCCGCCGGTGATCAAAACGGTTTTACTCACGAAAGTCCCCCCTTACAGTACGATCTCTCTTTTGTAGTCGATATCCACACCGCAACCCGCCAGCACAATACGGTACAGCTGCAGCTCATATTCATAACTCCACGGATTTTTCTTTTCCCCACGGACGATTGCGGCGAACGAGGAAAGCATATCTTCGTAGCGGTCATGCGGCTCGGTGCGGGTTTGGGTGCCTGTATTTGTCCAATTCGGATTTGTATATTCGACGGTATCTGAATACAGAAGTGCTGTTCCCGGAGCGTACATTTCCAGCGGACATACCGTCACGGAACGTTTCTCGCCGGTTACGATCAGCTGTCTTCGCGCAAAACCGCCCATTTCCTCGGCGCAGGTCTTGGCAAAGGAGATGCCGTTTTTGTACTTGAACACGGCAAAGCCGTAGTCTTCCGCAGTAACACCGTCAATTCGCGTGGACATGTTCATAGGAATAATTTCTTCAGGAACGCCAAGAATGCCGTAAATCAGATCAACCAGATGACAGCCGAGGAAGAACATCATGCCGCCGGGAAACGGTTCCAACCACTGTCGTTTTTCAGGATTGTGACGGCAGTTCATATGGGCTTCCACAGAGAAAATTTCGCCGAAGTCCCCGTTTTTCACCATGTCCATTACTTTCATAACTGCATGGTTGTAGCGATACATATAACCGGTGTGGAAAACAAGTCCCTTTTGCTTCATGATGCGGAGCATTTCCTCATACGCATCGGGATCAAGTCCGCCGGGCTTGTCCATCTGGATATGCTTTCCTGCTTTGGCACAGCGCAGAGCATAATCAGTCAAGCTGACCTCCTCTGTTTCAATGACAACCGCTTCAATGCTGTTATCGGCAAGAATCTGCTCCGGTGTTATCTGCGGTGTATCTCCGAAGACCGACATTCGCTCCGGGTACTTTTCTGCTTCGATCGGCGGTACATAATATCCGACAACCTCATATAGATCGGTCTGTTTTTTCAGTGTTTTAAAAGCATCACAGGCATGGTCATGTCCGATACCGATCTGTGCAACTCTGATGGTTCTCATGGTGTACTCCTTTCGGTTTACTGTAATGTTGTCCAGTTGAACTGTACAACCGGGAATGCTTTTTCGTTTGCAAGACGCGTATAAACTTCAGGTGCTTCTTCCGGGGAATGAACTTCTTCCACCAGTGATGCAAAGTTCAGCCGTCCGTGGCGTACCAGACGCTGAATGGCAAAGATGTCGTCGCGCGTAGTCCACATACCGTGAGAGGATTCCACAGTCGGTCGTGCCAAAGTATGTGCACCGAACAGGCTGATGCCGGGGCCGTGAACTTTTTTGTAGTAATCAATCTGGAAATCGCTGTGACGGGTACAGCCGAGCAGCGCAACACGTCCGAATTTTGCCATAACATCAAGAACACCGTCCAGAGCGCCGCCGTTGCCTGTGACTTCAATGGCGACATTGACACCGCCAGCTGTCACGCGGCGTACCTGTTCTTCAAAATCGGGTGCAAACGGATCAAAAGCATAATCCGCACCGAGCTTCAATGCAAGTTCTCTTTTTTCGGGGACAGGATCAGCAGCAATCACGGGAACAGCACCCGCGGCACGCAGAAGCATGACTGCCATCATGCCAAGAATGCCCA
>JAZTZC010000397.1:0-6782 GCA_045637265.1 Eubacteriales bacterium
CGATGGCAGCCCATGTATATTCCTCCATATCGGCAAACGGAACCGCGGCACACAAAAGCTCTGCACAGGCGGACGCGCCGTATACGGTGAAGAAATACATATTATCCGCATCCACGGCAATATTGACAAAGCTGGACGGATCGGGCGTACAGACCGTATCGAGAAACGTGCTGTCCGGGGTCAGACCGCATGCGCGGAAGGACTCCTCATATCCCGCACGCATCTTGGCGGCGAGCACCTCACTTGCCTGCATCATATCGTAACGGTCCAGCGGCGCATATACCGTATTCGTCTCGATATTGTATGACAGCACGATGACGGTCTTGGTAATCTGAAACGAAGCCGTATCGGACAGCTTCCGTGTGAAAACAGCGGAATAGACATTCTGCGCCTGATAAAGCGTATAATCGACCGTAACCACCGTTGTTCCGCCCTCTCTTGCCGTTTCGGGTGCTTCGGAGGAGGTAATCAGCGACTCCACCGTCGTCTGACAGTAATCGTTGAAATGATCGGAATCGGTCTTCGGATATACGGCATAGATGCGGTAATCGTCGCTTACATAGCTGACCGCCTCAAAACTGTCGCCGTCATGGGAGGACGGATAGTATACCGTATCGGATGCCGCATCAAAAAACGACGGAGGCAGTTCGATCACAGCCTCAGTTTCCGCTTCGGTTTCCGTTTCTGTTTCGGACACCGCTTCGGTTTCTGTGACGATATCGGACTGCGGCGGATCATCCGACGGCGGCTGTGACAAGAATATCAGCCAAAGCAGAACAGCCCCGATCACAGCACAGATAAGCAATCCCGCGGACAGAATACAAAGGCGTTTATGCTCTCTGAAAAATGTGAGAATCTTGCTCAAGTTCTGCCTGCCTTTCTGTAATACAGTCAGGCAAGCGCATCCGGCGATACCGGTGTTTTGTCAATGACAAAATGTACGGGTAGACCGTGCTCATAGCGCATGGTGATCTCTCCCTCGCACAGCGGCAGAATATAATCGATGCAGGCATCCGTCACATGGTTGCCGGCTTCATTGATAAAGTCATCCGGGACAACACGGACATGGTTTGCCGCGGTCTTGATATCGATTTCCGCGATATCAACGGCATACGGCTCGTCCGATACACGGGCAAACGCCATCATTTTTGCGGTCTTGCCTTCCAGCGCACATGCGACTGCCGCCTGACCGACGCGCATCGATTCTGCAATATCGGTGGCAGACGCCAGATGCGACGCACAGCGCTGCATGATGTTCAGCTCGACCGAACGCACCTTACAGCCGAACTGCTGCTTGACCGCCGCCTCAAGCGACCGTCCCGTACCGGAAAGATAAGCATGACCGAAGATGTCGACAGCGCCCGACTGACTTCCCTCGCCGACATAGTGACCGTCCGCATGACGGATGCCCTCAGAAACGGCAATGACAACATTCGGGTGTCGTTTGAGCGCCGCTTCCACATCGGCAAAGAACTGCTGATAATCAAACGGACGCTCCGGCAGATAAATATAGTCGGGTGCGACACCGCAATATTTCTTCGGAATTGCGGCAGCAGCCGTCAGCCATCCTGCGTCACGCCCCATGATTTCCACAATGGTTACCGCGGGCACGGTATATACAGCACAGTCGCGGATGATTTCCTGCATCGTTGCCGCGATATATTTTGCCGCAGAGCCGTAGCCGGGCGTGTGGTCGGTACCGCAGACGTCATTGTCGATGGTCTTAGGGACACCGATGACGGAAATATCGTAATCATGCATCTGCGCGTAATACGACAGCTTTGCGACGGTATCCATCGAATCGTTGCCGCCGATGTAGAAGAAATAGCGGATATTATATTTGCCGAGGATGTCAAACAGCTTTTTATAAGTCGGATCGTTAGGCGCATACGCTGGGAGCTTCTTGCGGCAGGAGCCGAGTGCAGCCGCCGGCGTATGTGCCAATGCTTCCAGTGCCGCCTCATCCGCAAACTGTGCATCGAGTGCCGTAATCCGTTCTTCAAGAATGCCTTCGATGCCGTTGACAGCACCAAAAACATGCGCAATCTGCGGAGCCTCAAGTGCGCCGCGAATGACACCTGCCAGTGTCGCGTTGATCGCCGCAGTCGGTCCGCCCGACTGACCGATGATCGCATTTCCCATCATCTGTTTCATCTATACAAATCTCCGTAATTCTCATCAATTGTACAGACCGATCGAATTCTGTCGATGGTCCGTCTATAACAGTATACCACATAAGAGAGGTTCTTGCAAGAATCCAGCGATACTTTTTCAAAAAATTTTTTCATATCCAAAACTTTTACATTTTATTCACACACCAATCGAAATCATTTGATATACTTGTATTATCAACAATATCTAAAAACGACGAAAGGATGTGTCTCATGAACCGTAAAACAAGTTTAGCTGCACTTCTGCTTGCATCGGTGCTCATATGCAGCGCCTGCAACAAACCCGCAAACGATCCGCAGTCCGCGGATTCCGATACCGCAGCCGTCACGACGGAAATCACAGAAACCGCTCCCGCTCTCCCCGATATTCCCGTGATCACAGAGCCGCAGACAGAGCCGGCGCAGACGGAACCTGTTGCCGTCCCGGATGAAACAGAGCCGCCGCCGGAAATTACCGAACCGCTCCCCGAGCTTCCTGCGGAAATTCCGACCGAGGACACAACCGCCGTCGAGACAGAGTCGACAGAGGCTGCAGAGCAAACCGCACCCGCACCGATTGTCATCGTCAAGCCGACCGTCGATATTTCCGATCAGCTGATTCCGGGCGGTGCCCCTGTCAGCGGACAGTGTGCATCGGCACAGTCGGAGAATATCCGCCTGATTCTCGATTATACGGCAGAACAGGCAGAGGACGGCGGCGTCACGTTGACCATCAACGTCGGTCTTTCCTGCTATGAGCTTTGGTGCAGTGCCAAGACCGATATGGGCACGATCACAGTCAACGGCGTTTCCCGAACCTTCTCGACCGATGCCATCGATCACATGACCCATGAAAAAGCATACATCCCGTTCTTGACACAGACATACAACGCAACCGGCAGTCAGAGCGCCTCCATTGAAGTCAGCTGGAACTTCAACGGCGTTTACGGCGGCACGGAAATCGGAACGCTTTCCACCGGCGTGATTCTGACATACGACACAGAGGGCAGCACCGCAGTTCCGCCTGTTGTGATCGAACCGCAGCCTGCCGAAACGGAGCCTGTGCCTGCCGAAACGGAACCTATTCCAGCAGAACCGCCTGTCACGGAACCGACAGAAACCGAACCAGCCCCGACTGAACCGGAACAGCCCACAGAGCCGCCGATCGACGGAGAGGCGACGGATGACGCACAACTGCCCGGCACAGAACCCACGGAACCGTCAGAACCTGCCGAACCCGAGGTTCCGACGGATCCGGCCGATCCGAGCATTCCCGAAGTGCCTGCGGAACCGACCGATCCTAATATGACCCAGCCCCCGGAACAGGAACCGACAGACGACGGCAGCCCCGATGATGCATATGTGATACCGCCGGAAGAAGCGGGTACCCCGTAATGGCTTTGCCAAAGCAAAAAACATCGAAAAAACCGTGATTTTCACGGTTTTTTCTTGACTTTTTTCACTGGATAGAGTATAATATAAAAACATATTAAAATCAAACAGTGATTTCAAAAGGAGCTGTCGGCGCGAGAGATTTTCTCACAGGTTTTGCAGCGCAAAATCAGCCCACAACGCCCCAAAGAAAGGAATTATTATGAATAAAAAAATGCTCGCTTCTCTGCTTGCTCTGCTGACACTTGCCGGCACGGCACTCGCATCCTGCGGTGATGCAGATCAGGCTCCCGCCGCAGATACCGCCGCACCGACGACAGAAACCGCTGCCGTCACCGAAACCTCCGAACCCGATCCGTTTGCGGAATTTGACTACGGCGGAGAAGAAATCCGCATCTACACCAGTACCAACGTCGCATCCGGTGTCGGCAACTCCAACTACCTGATTGAAGGTCCGGAAGAGGAAACTGGTGACCTTGTCAGCGAGTCCGCATTCTTCCGCAACCGTTCCGTCGAGGAAATTCTGAATGTTGATCTCGTCTTCACACAGGTTGATCTGGACTATACCGCATGCGGTGCCGATCTGAGCAAGATCATCATGGCAGGCGACGACGTTTACGATATCGCCATCAACGACCTGTTCCCACTGGCAACGCTGTCCATCGAAGGAAACTTCCTCAATGTCGCGGATGCACCGCACGTTGACTACGAAAAGACCTACTGGTATAAGAACTACATGGAACAGCTGTCCCTGGACGGCGGCGCACACCAGTACATCATGGCAGGTGACTTCTTCATCGATATCCTGCGCTCCGCACACGCGCTCTACTTCAACAAAAACATGCTCGCTTCCATGTACGATGACGGCGACGTTCTGTACAACGAAGTTCTGAACGGCACCTGGACCTATGAAAAGATGCTGTCCTACACCGAGGAATGCTATCAGGACCTCAACGGTGACGGTCAGGTAGACAATCAGGACCAATTCGGTCTTGTCGTCATGCAGACCTGGGGACCGTCCATTCCCTTCATCATCTCCGCTGACCTTGAATTTACCAAGCTGAACGATGACGGCACGCTGACACTGGCGATGAACAACGAGCGTTCCATCCGTCTTCTCGAAGTGCTCAACGATATCTTCTACTCCAAGGGCACCGGCAACGCCATCGATATTTACAAGGATTCCACTTCTCAGGACGCAGATACCACCAACCTGTTCAAGAGCGGCCGTGCTCTGATTCTCGGTTACAACCGTCTCGGCACGTTTGACGATCTGCGCGACATGGAAGACGAAGTCGGTATTCTGCCGTATCCGAAGTTCGACGAAACCCAGAAGGAATATGTCTCCTCCTCTCACGATACCACGGAAATCGGTGTCATTCCGATCACCAACTCGAAGTTCGATACCACCTGTGCCGTTCTGGAAGTGCTCATGCGCGAAACCCAGAAGATCGTCCTTCCCGCATACTATGAAACCGGTCTGAAGGTCAAGTATTCCCGTGATGACCTGTCCTCTCAGATGATCGACATCATTCACGACAACATCGGCGGCTCGTTTGCCCTCGCGTACTCCTCTTACTGCAGCGACATCTTTATGAAGAACTCCTTCTATGAACCGCTGTATGCAAAGAAGCGCGACTTTGTTTCCAACTATGTCAAGCGCGAAAAAGGTGCACAAACCCGTCTGAACAAGATGGTGGAAAGCTTCCTCGCCATCGAACAATAATTGCGCTTTGTTCCTGTTTTTTGGGAGATACTGCCGATTGTGCGGTATCTCCTTTTTTCTGATTTTGTGTGTACCGATTTACTTTGTTCGTTGAACTAATGTGAATTTTTAACATAAAAACTGTGAATTTGGCGTGCATGACAAAAGCGAATGATGAATTCCCTGAATTTTCTGCGCCGGAATTGTCAGAAAATTCACGTAAAAATCTTGACTTTTGGCGCACTTTGTTGTATCATATATATGGTAAATTATTTGGAGGAGGTGCCGCGTATCATTCGCATTGTGATAAGTGATGCCGATGGAACATTAGTTACCAACAGCAAACTAATTGACACGCGTGCATTTTCCCGTATGCTCACCGCACTCGGCAGCCGTAACATACCGATGTGCATTGCCAGCGGCAGAACCTATCCGGCATTGCGTCGGCTGTTTGCCCCGTATGCGGACAAGCTGCTGTACTTACCGCTCGACGGTGCCTGTGCTGTCGCCGGTGACACGCTGCTCTGCGGTTTTCCGCTCGGTATTGCGTCGATTGCTGACAGTCTGCGTCTTCTGTGTGACAGCCGTGTCCGCGGAATCGAGTTATGTGCATACAAGACCTCCTATCTCTTTACCAAGGACACCGCATTGACATGCTCCGAGCAAAAACGGCTCGGAGAGGAATTGTCGGTTCTGTGGTCACCCGATATGGCAGAGGCACAGTCGATGCCGAACGAACCGATTTACAAAATCATTGTTTTTACACGCAGATTCGCCGACCGTATCACACCGCCCACCGGAACACGTGCCGTTTACCAAAGCGACATTGTCACAGAGCTGGTTCGTGAGGATGTGAACAAGCGGCGCGCGGCAGAAATGCTCTGCGATGCACTGAAGATTACCCCCGATGAAATTCTCGCCTACGGCGACAGCGAAAATGACCGAGAGCTTCTCTCATGGGTTGGAACCGCTGTTACCATGTACGGCGCCAAACACGATATTTTTTCGATTACGAAATACCATACACACAACGTCGCGGAATCCGTGCTTCGCTTTTTGCACGATGAGGACGCGGCACAGAATCGAAGGAGTGTAACCCATGGCTAAATACAACATCATCGATATGGAGCGTACCGACAGAATCGGTCGTCTCATTGACGCGCTGTTTGATCATATGCCCGAGATCGAGGCAGACCGTGCCATTCTTCTGACGGAATCCTACCGCGCAACGGAAGGTGAGCCGATCATCACCCGCCGTGCAAAAGCATTTGCGCATATCTGCGAAAACCTGCCGATCACCATCCGCGACGAAGAATTGATCGTCGGTTCCGCAACGAAGGTCGCGCGCGGCTGTCAGGTGTTCCCGGAATACTCCTTTGACTGGCTGGAAGCGGAATTCGATACTGTTGAAACCCGTTCCGCCGACCCGTTCTACATCTCCGAGCAAACCAAGGCTTCCCTGCATGAGGTTTACAAATACTGGCGCGGCAGACCCACCTCCGAGCTTGCAACCTCCTATATGGCAGAGGAAACCC
>JAZTZC010000398.1:0-39880 GCA_045637265.1 Eubacteriales bacterium
CAGATCGTCAAATTCGGGATCGGAGGCAGACAGGGCGGCGCTGACGGGGATGGATGTGTACGTTGTGACATGCCGTTCGGCGGCGGATGGTGCGGCGTTGGGTGTTGATAACAGATACAGCATACACGAGCGCGGGACAGCGGTTTCAATCGCGCCGCCCGATGCGGTGAAGGTAAATGATGCGCTGACGGGATAGGCGGGATCATCCGATGCGGTCGGAACAAAGCACAGCGCCTGCAGAACCGATGCGGACAGACGGGAGCCTGCCGCAAGTGTCATTCCGCCGAGCTTGAGCACGCCTGCCTTGGGATCGGGCAGAGAAGTCAGAACAATTTCGGTGGGGGCATATCCGAGAACCGCGGCAAAATCCTCCTGTGAAAAGGAAATGGTCTGATCGGCGGTGCCGTTTTTCTTCATGGCGGCACGTGCAGACAGAACACGGATGGCAGGGGAAATGTACGGCGTATTCTCCTCGATGGCGGCAGCTTGTGTATCAGCGGCTGCTGTTGGAAATGCCAATAACGGACCTGCGAGCAGAGCGGCACATAAAGCGGCAGATATCACAGTATGTTTCATAAAACATGCATCCTTTCAAAACGATGATCGTATTTCTGACCTCATCGTATGGTACAAATCCGATTTTTATGCCATTCTTTTTTTGAAAAATCTCTTGTGTCGGACACAAATCTGTGATATACTGATAACAACAGATATAAACAGAGAGGAGCACCTACTATGATTTCTTATCGTGACTGCAATACACTTTATGTTTCTCCCGGCGGTTCGGGGAACGGAAAGTATCCCGATGACCGTATCCCGGGATGCGGTCCGTGCGGTTCGCTTGCGCAGGTTCTGGAGCTGATTGATATGATGCGCGGCGGCGGTATGCTGCAGCCAATCACCGTCCGTATGCATGCGGGCGACTATTGTCTGACAAATCCGCTTGTCTTCCGTCCTACCATGTCCAATGTCAGCTTCGTTCCGTTCGGCGATGGCGAGGTACGGATTTCGGGCGGCAGAAAAATCGCCGGCTTTGAAAAAACAACATTCAACTGTGTGGACTGTCTCGGTGCGTTGATTCCCGAGGTCAAGGACGGTACGTGGAAGTTCACAGACCTGTGGGTAAACGGTCTTCACGCCGACAAGACCCGTCTGCCGTCCCAAGGCTATTTCCGTATGAAGGAAACGGAAAATCCGACAACGGTATTGTTTGGTCCGTCATCGTGGTTTACCGCAGAAGAGGACGACCTTGCGCAGTTTGCATCCCTTTATGCTTTTGAGGACACCATTGTTTCGTTCAACCATTACTGGATCGATGAGCATACGCCGGTCACCGCACTTGACCGTGAAACAGGACGCGTGACCATGTCCTACCGTTCCCGTTTCAATATCCGTCCGGGACAGGAATATATCCTTGAAAATGTCGCGGAACAATTCAAAAATCCCGGTGAATGGTATCTCGATCGCGCAAACGGTATGCTTTACTACATCCCGCGCAATGAGGAAGAGACCGCTGCAACCATCGATGTCCGTGCTCCGATTGCAGAAAAGCTGATTGTCATTTCGGGACAGAACGAAAACCCTGTTACGGGTCTGCGTTTTTCGGATATCACATTCTCCGATACCCGCGGCGATTACGGTTCCCGACAGGATGTGGAAGGAAAAACAGGTGAGGTCTTTGGCTCCGATGCGCAGGCGGTTTCCAATGCGCACGGTACGATTGAAGTATCTTATGCGCGTAATGTGGTCTTTTCCAACTGTACGCTTCGCAACTGGGGTGTCCACGGCTTCAACATCAAGGAAGGATGCCGCTCGCTCAAAATCGAGGGCTGTACGCTGTATGACGGCGGTGCGGGCGGTGTCCGTATCTGCGGCGGTGCTTGGGGCGCACCCGAGCACCAAATGACGCGCGGCGTCACCGTTTCTGACTGTAAGATCACCCATGTCGGTCAGCGGTATTTCTCCGCCTGCGGTGTTTTGCTCATGCATGCCGCCGAATGTGATATCATCCACAATGAAATCGGCGATCTCTATTATACCGGTGTTTCCGTCGGCTGGACATGGGGCTATGCAAAGACCGTCTGCCGCGATAACCGCATCTGCAACAACCATATTTATGATCTCGGTAAGGGCTTTTTGTCTGACATGGGCGGTGTCTATCTGCTCGGTTCTCAGCCCGGTACCGTGGTTTCCGGCAACCGCATCCATGATATCAAGTGCAAGGAATACGGCGGCTGGGCACTGTATACCGACGAAGGCTCGGCGGGTATTCTGCTTGAAAACAATCTCTGCTACCGTACCTCGTCCAACAGCTATCATCAGCATTACGGCACCTCCAATGTTGTCCGCAATAACATCTTTGCGATGGCGGATGACAATGTGCTCCGTGTTTCCCGTGCGGAACCGCATCTGTCGATCATGTTCACGGGCAATATTGTCTATTCCACGGGCACACCGATGCTTGCGGAATACGGTATGCCGCTGGAGGAAGGTGCAATTGTATCAAACCGCAATCTGTTCTGGAACACGCAGGGCGATGTGACCTATTCCACACAGGAAACGCTTCCCACGCTGGATGCGGCGCAGGCGGCAGGTATGGAGGAAGACTCTGTTTGCGCGGATCCTTTGTTTGCTGATCCTGCGGCAGGCGATTTTTCCCTTTCTCCCGATTCTCCCGCGTTTGCCATCGGCTTCGTTCCGTTTGATTATGCAAAATGCGGACCGCGTAAATAATCCATCTTAAAGGAAACACTTATGGAATCCATCTTTTCCCGTACCCGTATGCTGTTCGGTGAGGACGGTATGCAGCGGCTTGCAAACGCACATGTCGCGGTGTTCGGTCTGGGCGGTGTCGGCGGACAGGCGGCGGAAACGCTGGTGCGCTCCGGCATCGGTACGCTGACGATCTGTGATAATGATACCGTGTCCATCACCAACCGCAACCGCCAGCTGTTTTCTACATCCGCAACCACAGGTATGATCAAAACCGAAGCGGCGGCAAATCGGCTGTTGTCGGTCAATCCCGATCTGAACCTGAATGTCAAAACCTGTTTTTTCGATGCGGAAACGGTATCCGACTTTGATTTTTCGGCGTATGATTATGTCCTTGACTGCATCGATACGGTGTCGTCAAAATTGCTTTTGATCGAGCGATGCCGCGCGGCGAATACACCGCTGCTTGCATGTCTTGGAACCGGCAACAAAACCGACCCGACCCGTCTGCGTGTTGACGATATATCCAAAACCTCCGTTTGTCCGCTGGCACGTGTCATGCGCATCGAATGTCGGAAACGCGGATTTACGCATTACCGCGTTGTTTGGTCGGATGAAATTCCGCTGACTCCGGAGGCTGCCGATGAAGAACCGTCGCCCGGACGCAGAGCCATTCCTGCCAGTACCGCATTTGTTCCTCCTGCCGCCGGAATTTTAATGGCAAGGACGTGTGTGATGGAACTGTTGGGGAAGAAATAAAAATGAAAATGAAACATTGAAAGGAAAGACATCATGAAGGAAGTCCATTTGATTTGTAATGCCCATCTTGATCCCATTTGGCAATGGGAATGGGAAGAAGGTGCGGCGGCGGCACTGTCGACATTCCGTGCGGCGGCTGATCTTGCCGATGAATTTGACTACATTTTCTGTCACAATGAAGTTACCTTATATAAATATATTGAAGAATATGCGCCTGCGCTGTTTGCAAAGATCAAAAAACTGATCCGAGAAGGAAAATGGCACATCATCGGTGGATGGTATCTGCAGCCCGACTGCAATATGCCCGCAGGTGAGAGCTTTGTCCGTCAGATTCTTGTCGGACGCCGTTATTTTTCCGAAAAGTTCGGTGCGGAACCGACGACCGCGATCAACTTTGACGCATTCGGTCATTCCTCTGGCTTGCCGCAGATTCTGTCAAAGTGCGGTCAGGACAGTCTGATCCTCTCCCGTCCCGGCAACGATCCGATTCCCGCAAGACAGTTCGTCTGGGAAGGTGTCGACGGTTCCCGTATCAAGGTGTTTGCATCCAATCACGGCTATAATTCTCCGCTCGGTCATGCGGCAGAAGCGATTCGCGGTCGTGCACAGTCGCAGGAAGAGGATACGGTCTGTGTCCTCTGGGGTGTCGGCAACCACGGCGGCGGTCCGTCGAGAAAAGACCTTGCCGATATTGAAGCATTGAAGCAGGAAATGGGCGAATCGATGGAGATCATCCACTCCACCCCGGAACACTTCTTTGCAAAAATCAATCCCGAAATCATTCACCGCGGTGCACTCCGTACAGTCATGCCCGGATGCTATACTTCCATGGTACAAATCAAGCAAAAGCATGCGGCACTGGAAAATGCACTGTATACCGCAGAAAAGCTCTGTTCTGCGGCGGCACTGCGCGGTTTGATTGCGTATCCCGAAAAAGAGCTTGACGAAGTCACGGAAGATCTGCTCAATTCCGAGTTCCATGACATTCTGCCCGGTTCTTCTGTCAGAGCCGGTGAGGAAAACGGACTGCAGCTGCTTGATCACGGTCTGCTTCTCTGCAGCCGTCTGCGTGCACGGGCGTATTTTGCGCTGACAGGAGCACAGCCGAGAGCGGCAGAGGGCGAATTCCCGATTCTCGTTTTCAATCCGAATCCTTATACGTGGGAAACCGAAATTACGTGTGAAATGATGCTCGCCGATCAGAACTGGTCGGATGAAACGGTATCCAAAATGCGCGTTATCGATGAAAACGGCACTGTCATTGACGCACAGGTTATCAAAGAGGAGTCGAACTTGAATCTTGACTGGCGCAAACGGTTTGTCTTCCGCGCACCGCTCAAAGCAATGGATGTCACACGTTTCTCGGTTTATGTCGACTTTGTCCCGAAAACGGAAAAGCTTCCGCTGGCGCGCGGCGGCGATCTCATTTTTGATGCTGCGTTTGAGGAAAACGGTAAGTGTGTCACAAAGCACGTTGAAATCGACGGCAAAACAGGTCTGTTGCGCTCGTATGTATTGAACGACAAAGAACTGATTTCCGATGCGGTGTATCTCGGTCTGCATGGTGCGGCAATGCCGGTGTCTTACCGCGACAATCCCGACCCGTGGGGCATGGGGTGGTTCCAGCTGTCGGGCATGGGACGCGATCCTGAACCGTTTGCATTGATTGAAACCGATGGCGAGCCGATCAAGGAAGGTCCGTTTGTCGGTATGATGCCGATTCAGGTCACAGAAGACGGCAGTGTCTGCACGACGGCAGAATGCTTCTTCCGTCATGAAAATATGTGGGTTCGCATGGAATACACGCTTTACAAGACCCGTTCTGCCATCGATATCCGCGCCGATGTCTTTATGGGAGATGCTGACCGCATGGTCAAGCTGGCATTCCCGCTGACAAACAATGGCGATGTCATCGGTCAGACGGCATTTGGTACGGAAGTGCTCTACCGTGATGGACGCGAAAATGTCGCACAGCGTTTTGTCGGATTGCGCGGTGATGCGGGTACGGCAACAGTCCTTTTCAATCGCGGTACTTATGGTTCTTCCTATGAGAATGGCGTTTTGTCGATGTCGCTGATTCGCGGTGCTTCCTACTGCGCGCATCCGATCAACGACCGTCCGATCATTCCCTCCGATCAGTTTGTGAAAAAGATCGATATGGGTGAGCGTGACTTCTTCTTCCGTCTGGACTGTGCAGAGGAACCGGCACTGGAACGGCTTGCTTGGGAGTTCAACATCCCGCCGTATGCGTGCAACGTCTTCCCGGCAGAAGCGGGATTGACGGAGGATGCAAAGGCAGAACCTGTCATACCGATTCTCTCTGATCGCGATATCGTGCTGATTACGATGAAGAAACAGCAGGGCACCGATGCTTATCTGCTCCGTCTGCTTAACAACAGCGGGGAAGAAAAAGACTGTACGCTGACGGTCGGGGACAATGTTCTCGCTTTGCGTTTCGGTCGCTATGAGGTCAAGACCGTTTGTCTTGATGATGTGCTGACGGAATGTGATCGGCTGGAAATCTGATCTTTTGGGAGGATGTATATGACACAGAATTTTCCTTATACTCCCGGAAAAGCGCGTGTGGCATTTGCGATGGAGGACTATTACATCTGGGACTGTTCGGTCATTTATGCCGAGGGAAAATACCATATGTTTTCCTCGCGCTGGCCGAAAAAGTTCGGCTTTGGCTGGAACTGGCTGCTCAATTCGGAGATCGTACATGCGGTATCCGACAAGCCCGAAGGTCCCTACGAATTTGTATCCGTTGTTCTTCCGCGCCGCGGACGCGAATATTTTGACGGGATGAATACGCACAATACCTGCATCAAAGCCTTTGGCGGCAAATATTATCTTTATTATATGGGCACAACCTATCCTGCGGATATGCCTTGCGAGGAGGGCAGAATGAAGCCTGACCATGCGCTGGAAACCTGGAACCGCAAGCGCATTGGTCTTGCTGTTGCCGATCACATCGACGGACCATATGTGCGCCGCAACACACCGCTTTTGGAGCCGCGCGGCGCGGAGCATTGGGACTGTACCTGCACGACCAATCCGTCCGTTGCGATTCTGCCAAGCGGCGAAACGTACATGATCTACAAGTCACGTGCGGGTGCGGCACTTCCTCTGAAGCTCGGCATTACGCATGCGCTCACTCCCGAAGGTCCGTTTGAGCGGTTGTCCGATCAGCCGATTCTGCAGTTTGAGGATTCCGATTATCATATGGAGGATCCGTTTGTCTGGTATGATGCAGAGCGCTGTGTCTTTTGTTTGATTGCAAAGGATGATGTCAAGAATGGATCGTTCGGCATTACCGGGGAATGGGGCGCGGGCTTCTATGCCGAAAGTCAGGACTGCATGGATTTTGTGATTGCGCCCGACCCGAAGGTTTATTCCCGCACGGTCACATGGGAGGATGGCAGTACAACAACGCAGGGTAATCTTGAACGTCCGTCACTGTTGTTTGATGAAAACGGCACCCCGACGCATTTGTTCTGCGCATCGGGACGCGCATCGTCTCCGTATGCCTTTGAAGATACGACGTTCATTGTCTGTATTCCGCTCGAAAAACAATAAAGGAAAACAGCACCGATGGGAGAGGATTCTCCGTCGGTGCTGTCTGTATTTATGTGGGATATTACTGCTTCAGAACAGAAACAAACTGCTCTGAATGACGCTTGATTGCTTCAAACGATTCATCGCTGATGTGGTGCTCGATACGGCAGGCATCATCGGCGGCGACTGCAGGATCGACACCGAGTGCACACAGAAGCGCGGTAATGACACGGTGGCGTTCGTAGATCTTGTTTGCGACCTCCACACCGGCTTCGGTCAGGGTCAGCGCACCGTCACGCGCCATGGTAACGTAACCGCCTTCCTTGAGCAGTCCGATGGCACGGCTGACGCTCGGCTTGGAAACGCCCATGTGCTCGCTGACATCCACGGAACGGACAACGCCGCCCTTCTTTGACAGAACATGGATGGTTTCAATGTACATTTCGCCCGATTCCAATAAATGCATGACGCACAGCTCCTCTCTGCCGATAACTTAATCTTTACCTTATTATAGCAGAAATTTGTGTATAATGCAAGACTTTTGGGTTAAAACCTTTCAAAAAACGCTTTACATATCACTGCGATCATGATATAATAAAACTGTGTTCGGTTGTTGTGTGCTGAAAGCGTGCGACGGAATACCACAATGACTGTGAAGGAGGAATTTTCTGTGCTGTGGCAAAACTTTGGAAGAAAACTGAAAGATATTGCTGTGATCCTGTATTACCTCGGCTTGATCGCCCTGGTATTTTGGGGCTTTCGGACAGGGGATCTCACCGCGGGTTTGATCGTGGTTGTGCCGGGAGCATTTTTGTTATGGCTGCTCACGGGGATGCTGCATGCATTCGGAAATTTGATTGAGGATGTACAAACCATAAAAGACCACATCCAGACATTGTCATCCGACGATGGTCGATGAAGTGTGGATGTATATCAGCTTGATACGATTGAAAAACCGCTGAACGGGAGGAGTGCTTTCCGTTCAGCGGTATTGTTTATTTTGTTTTTGCAGTCATTTTTTTGAGCAGTGCCATACCTGCGATCATGCCGATTGGGAACAGGATTGCAAACAGCATACCGACCTTGAGTTCCGTTTCCGCACCTGCGGGGATGATTGCCTTGACAGCATCAAAACCGTTCTTTGCGGCATTGGAAATGACACCGACGAGTCCCGGACCGCCGCCGCATCCGACATCTCCTGCCAGTGCCAGCAGCGCAAACATCGCCGTGCCGCCCGCAGGATAGGTCGCCGCAGCTGTCGTGAAGACACCCGGCCAGAAAATACCGACGGAGAAGCCGCAGATACCGCATCCGACAAGCGAGAGAATGGGATGGGGCGCGAATACCGTCAGCAGATATGCCGCAACGCAGAGAAATGCGGAGAAGACGATAAATCTGCGGACATTCATGCGCGAGCCGAGCTTGCCGTAGATCAGACGCGACAGACCCATCGTCAGCGCAAACGCACACGGACCGAGCAGGTCACCGAGCGTTTTGGAGACACCGAGTCCGCGTTCTGCAAAGTAGGACGACCACTGGCTCATTGCCTGTTCCGAAGCACCTGCGCACAGCATTAAGAAGAACAGCAGCCAGAAAATCTTTGCCGAGAACAGCTTGGAAAGCGGAATTTTGTCTTCTTCCGCGACGAGCACATGCATGGGAACTTTTGCATATAAAAATGCATTGCCAAGCGGCAGAAGTGCCCAGAGAAACGGCAGAAACTGCCAGTGCTCCGTGCCAATGGCAACAAAATAGACCGTGCACAGAATGACAACCGCCATGTGACCCCAGCAGTAAAACGAATGGAGCACACTCATTGCCGCGGCTTTTTCATCCCCCGGGAGTGATTCGACGATCGGGGAGATCAGAACCTCGGTCAGACCGCCGCCGATGGCATTTAAGAACATGGCGATAACGATACCGATAAACGGATCCATGAGGTAGGGAAGCGTGCCAAGCGATACCAGACCCAGTACGGCAAACACGTGCGCCGCGACAATGGACGGACGGTAACCGATTTTGTCGATATATTTCGCACCGATTAAGTCAACGAGGATCTGAATGACAAAGTTCATCGTGATCAGCGCGCTGATTTTCGAGAGGGGAATGTCAAACTGATTCTGAAACGTAACGAACAGAAGCGGCGGAAGATTGTTGATGATGGCTTGCGTGATGTAGCCGAGGTAGCTTGCATAGAGGGTATGTTTGTCTGTGAACTTCACGGGGGATCTCCTTTGCGGTCAAAAAATCGATACTATTATACCGCAAATCGGCGGAAAATGCAAGAGATGGAATGTGTATTGTGAATTACACACAAAACAAACTTGTCTGTTTTGTTGAAAATATGGAAATTGTTTTACTTTGTGAAAAATGAGTGAATAATAGTTGACGAAAGATTGATGATTTGATATAATATCATCAGAAGAACGCACCGTTTGCCGATATGACAGAAAGGGTGAGATTGAATATGGTTTTGTTCACTGTGGTTGCCTTTGCAGTTGAAATATCTCCATATGCAATTCATGATTGTTCAGACTATTTAGCGGATTATCATGTTCGGTATGAAGATTGGGGCGCAAACTGGAAATATTGTTATCGTATAGTTGAAGTGTACTATCAAAGATGTACACAGTGCGGTACACTAACTGGCGAGGGTAATTTGTACCGTCAATATCAGTATCGTGAACATGATATTGGTTACATTGGCGGGGGAACAATGTGCATGTATTTAGATTGTGAAATGATTTTATCTAAATGATAAAATAACAAAAGCCGTTCTATTTATGGACGGCTTCTTGTGTCGGAGGCTTTATGTCAAAATATAGAGTGTATGTTTATTTGTTTATATCTTTATTTCTGCTGTGCGCCTGTGATTTATCTGAAACGCCACCGTCCGTGGAACGTACACAGATCACAGGACGTTATGTGCTTACACCTCTGGAAGTTCCCATTGACGAGAGTAATCTGATTTTGGACGGTCAGACCATGCGGTTTACCGAACATAATTATTTTATGAATGAACAAATCTGTCTGCGTGACACAAGGCTGTCCGAAGATCGGTATGCACATCCTGTACATATCCGTTACGGTGCGGACGGGGCAATGTCCGCAGTTGAGGAAGATGTCTATCTGACGGCGAATACGGTCAACGGTTTCGATGACGAAAATATTCGGTTTGATACAACAATGTTTCTGCCGGCCTCCGACGGCGGATTTGTTTCGATGGTTTATGATGACACCAACGACACTGTCCGCGTTGTTAAAACCGATGATGCCTACCGTATCACAAAAGAAAGTGAACCGATATCGACTGCGGAGATGACTTCCTCTGATTCCCGGTTTCAGGCACGGATTCTGTATGTTTCGGATGATGCCATTGTTTTGTACAACCGCTATGAACCGGCATCTTTTTGGCTGTTTGACGGGGAACTGATCAAACACGGCGTGTTTCAGGCGGCATCCCAGCTGTCCGACGGTTACCGTGCATCCGACGGCGGTGTGATTTTCTGCTGTCAGGACGGTTCTGCGCTGCGGTATGATGCTGATTCCGATTTGGTTTTGCCTGTAACATTGTACATGGACACCGAAAACTATCGCCGCGCGGAGCAGGTGTTCTATGCGGACGGTGCCGTGTATCTGTTCTGTCGGGAGGCTGTCTATGTACAGCGTGACGGGACGGAAACACTGCTGATCGATTTTGCGCAGTCGTATGTGTCGTCCAAGGACATTTCCGTTTCCGATGTGATGGACGGTGATCGGTTTCTCATCTGGCATTATGATGCCATGACAGAGCTTTCTTATCCTGCGATCTTTGCACCCGATACCGTAGGTGTTCCCATTGACCGCAAGACCTTTCGTGTGGCTTCCGCATATTGTACCAATGAAGAACGGGATTTTCTTGCACTGGCTGTCAATCATTTCAATCGGGAAAATGAGGAATGGTTTGCGGAATATACCGATCTTGACGCGGAAATCACATCATCAGATTCTGCAGCAGCGCAGATGGGTGGGGAAGAGTATGCCGCTGTGACCGAACTTCTGCGTGATGATCTGGCAGCGGGGATGGAATACGATCTGTATCTGATCGTTTTTCGATACGGAACACAGGATTACCTGAACATGCTCGACGGAAAAGACTGCCTTTATGATATGACCGCATGGCTTGCCGATTTTTCTTTGACCGACAGTATTGGTATGCTTGCCGCGCAGGACAACGGTGCGGTATATGCCCTGCCGATCACCGCGAAATATCATACGTTTTTGACAACAGAAGCCCTTTGTTCCACAGAACAGGGATTGACATGGGATGCGTTTGCCGATCTTGTACGGTCAGAAACATCGGACGGCGGTGCTCCGCTGTTTGATCGGGATGCTTCCCTTACGCTGTTGTCATCACGAACGCTTGATTTTGTCGACGGTGAAACTTGCGATTTTTTGTCGGATACATTTTTGGATACTGCCGATGTTATATTGACACTCAAAGAAAATGCCGACAGCCGTTGTTACGATCAAAGGTATCGGGGGAAGCTGTCGACGGGCGGCGGTATGCTGTTAATCGAAGGTAATGCTATTAGTGATCTTTCGGACGGCAAGATACGGATGCTGCATCTGCGTCTGGAAAGCGGCGGCGGATTACAGGCATTGCTTGCGGCACTGTCGGCAGAAGATGATGCATGGCGGTTCTGCGGCTATCCGACGGAGAGCGGCGGTAAACCGGTTGCCTCAGTGAATTTAACAGCACGGGTGGCTGTGCATACCAAAGCCGATGACGGCATAAAGGCACTTTTGACCCTGCTGTACAGTGATGAAATTCAGACCTCATCTGTTTATTTGCGCGGTGCCTTGCCGGTAACTGAATCGGCACTTGCCGCGTTGCTCATACCCGGAATCTATCATGCGGAAAAAGAAACCGTACCGCAGTCAAACGGTAAAGTGAACACACAGATCACGGTACAAAATATTCAATCTGACGGCAATGGAAAGGACGGCAGCAGTATTGCGGTTTCTGAATCGCTGTGCAATCGACTTTTATACCATCTGACAGAATTGTCGGTGATAGGAGACACCGATGCGGTCATTGATGGAATTGTCCATGAGGAGTTGGATGCAGTATACAACGGCATCCGCACAAAAGAAGAAGCTGCTGAAATCATTCAGTCCCGCGTGTCGATTTATTTAAGTGAATAGCATCGGATATACAGAAAATTCCGGGTCGGCGGTGTACATCATATACCGCCGATTCCGTTTTTTGGAACAGTCCGCAAAATTTCTCCGAAAAAATGATACTTCTATTGAAAAAACACCAAAAAAAGACTTGATACACAAATCACTTTGTGCTATAATATAATACAGAATATGATTTGATTGTAAAAGGGGGTATGTACACGATGGAAGAGATCAGAAGCCGTTACGGGCAGTATGCCTCTTTGTTCGGTCATGTGGTCGACGTCGTGGTCAACCGCCCGCTCGGAAGCTATCCGCAGGGAAAGGGAAATCAAAGCTATGGTGCACAGTCTGCAAAGCGCCGTAAGCGTTATCCTGTCAACTGCGGTTATATTGTGACCGATCTGTCATCGTTGTATCCCGCGCAGAAAATGAGCGGACGCGGCTTTGATGTCGAGGCTCTGCCGCCCAAATATGTGTACATTCTCGGTGTTGATGAGCCGCTGGAAACCTTCCGCGGAAAGATCATCGCTGTGGTTCACCGCAATGTCCGTATCACGCCGCCGGAAGACGGTGCGCCGACACCGCAGTACAACTATGACAGACTGATCGTTGTTCCGGAGGGTGTGGAACTGTATGAGCCGGAGATTCGTCATGCGATTGCATTTGCAGAGCGGCGCGGCAGATACAGACTGTACTGTATGTATGAAAAGTCCTGTGGGGCAGTTGTCTATACGGTCAATGAAGGGCAGCCGTTGTATCTGCTCATTCGCAACCGCTCGGGACATATCGGTTTTCCCAAAGGCCATGTCGAGTACGGTGAGGATGAATGTGCGACGATGACAAGAGAAATCCGCGAGGAGACTTCTCTGTGTGTTACGCCGGACCTTTCCTTCCGCGAGGAATACAACTATGTGCTGTGGGGCGTTGTGCATAAGCGCGCGGTCTATTCGATGGCACAGTTTCCCTTCGGCGATGCGGTAACGACGATGGAAAATGAGATCTTCGGCGATTGGCTGGTGCCGTTTGAAGAGGCAAAAGCATTGCTTTCCTACGACAATGACCGCAGAATTCTGGCACTGGCGCATGAGCGGATCACAGGAGAAATAGCTGATCCCGATCCCGCATAACGTGTGTTGTGGGTTTATGGTTCCCGCTTCCGTACAAACGGCAGATACCCGTGAGACGGTGCGGGGACCTTTTTGTATCACGAAACGAAAATACGATAGAAACGGATGGATTTCCCATGAAGGAATATCATATCATCAATCCCGCCGCCGGGCACGGAATGGCACTCGATGCGGCAAAAAAACAGGCATCAGCCGATGCCATCCTTTATATTACAACGGGTGTCGGTGACGCCAGACGGTATCTTGCCGAAACGCTGTCGGGACTGAACGAGGATGTACGCGTCTATGTCTGGGGCGGTGACGGAACGATCGGAGAAGCGGTCTCCGGCATCATGGATGCGAATGCCGCCGAGCATACGATTCTGACCGCGTGTCCTGCGGGAACCGGCAACGACTTTGTCAAGGTTTTTGCCGACACGCCAAAGGGAACAGAGCTGCGGCTGGATCTGCTGTTCTGCGGTGACCGTTATGTGCTCAATATGATCAATATCGGCTTTGACTGTGCGGTTGCCGACCGTATGTCAGCATGGAAGAAAAAACCGTTCATCCGCGGTTCGATGGCGTATTTTTGTGCCATTGCCGAGGTATTTTTCCGTCCGCTCGGTACACCGCTGACCATTTGCTATACCGATGAATCCGGGGAAGAGCATACCGTCAGCGGCAGCTTCTTGCTCAGCGCAATTGCCAACGGTCAATTTTGCGGCGGTGGATTCCGCGGCGCACCGACAGCGGATTTGTCCGATGGTACGGCAGAGCTGATCATGGTCGATGAAATTCCGCGCAGCCGCATTATGTCGCTGATCGGACTGTACCGCGTGGGAAAGCATGTGGATGAGATGGGACAGCCGGTGGCGCAGATTTCCGATGTTCTGCGGTATGTTCGCTGCCGCCGCGTTCGCATTTCCGGCATGAATATTGTGTGTTTGGACGGCGAAATTGTGCCCGGTGAGGAGATTGACATCTCGATTCTGCCGGGAGCACTGCGGTATATGGTGTGATCTGACACCGTTCCGTATGAACTCTGTATATAATGAAGTGGAGAGAATAGTATCATGACAACCGCAAAAAAGCAGGTGTGGCTGACCCGTGACCGATCCTTTTATCGGACCCTTGCCGCATTGGCTCTGCCGATATCCCTGCAGAATCTGATTACGTTTGCCGTTGGCTTTGCCGATAATCTGATGGTATCCCAGCTTGGGGATGCCGCGGTTTCCGGCGTTTATATGGGCAATCAGATTCAGACCTTTCTCCAGCTGCTCATGACCGGTGTTGTGCAGACGACCGGCATCCTTGCTGCTCAATACTGGGGCAAACGCGATATGACATCGATCAAGCAGATTGTCTGTCTGAGTATGCGCGCGGGCTTGGCGCTCGGTCTGATCACGATGCTGGCGGCGCTGATCTTTCCGTCACAGCTGATCGGGCTGTTAACTCCCGATGCGGAGGTTATCGCGGAGGGAACGATATATCTGACGATTGTTGCGTGGTCGTTTCTGTTCTATACCGTATCGCAGATCATCATTGCCGCAATGCGCTCGGTGGAAAATGCGCGCGTCGGTATGAATATCTCGCTGATCGCGCTGGTGTTCAACATCGGTTTGAACTATATCCTCATTTTCGGCAAATGCGGAGCACCTGCCATGGGGATCCGCGGTGCCGCGATTGCGACCCTGATTTCCCGTGTCATCGAATGTGGTGCGGCGATTGTCTACGCACGCTTCATTGACAAAAAGATGAAGCTGTGTCTTGGGGACTTCTTCGGGCGTGTCAATCGACTGCTTGCGGGTGATTTTCTGCGTTACGGAGCACCGATTATGGCTGGGGAGATCGTCTGGGCGATCAATACGGTGACGCAGTCCGGTATTCTCGGTCATTTCTCAAAGGAAGTCATTTCCGCATCTTCCATTGCCGGCAATATGCATAATCTCGTTTATATCTGGGTGCGCGGTCTTGCATCCGCCGTTTCTGTTATCACAGGCAAAACCGTCGGCTCGGGTGATGTGGAGCGTGTCAAGGAATATGCGCGTACGACGCAGATTTTCTTCATCGGTGTCGGTATCTTCACCTGTTCGTTTATACTCGGCATCCGCGGTCTGTTTGTTTCGTTCTTTGCTGTCAGCGACGCGGCGCGTGCGTATGCGGCACAGTTCCTCGTTGTCATGGCAATTTCCATGCTTGGTACCTGCTATCAGATGCCGTGTCTGTCGGGACTTGTCAAGGCAGGCGGTGATACATCATTTGTCTTCAAGAACGATACGATTCATGTCTTCTGCGTGGTACTGCCATCAGCCTTGATCGCGTCACATTTTGGCGCACATCCTGCCATCGTCTTTGCATGTCTGAAATGCGATCAGATTCTCAAATGCATCGTCGCGGTGATCAAGGTCAATCGCTATCGGTGGATCAGAAATCTTACAAGATAAAAAATGTCCCTGTAAATCACTCTTGCAGAATGGTTTACAGGGATTACTTTTGATATGGATCATTCCTCGATGATGGAGGTTGCACTTTCGTAGCCGACAATTTCAATATTGGTCTTGCCGGGCGTGAGTGTCAGTGCTTTTCCGCTTGCGTAATACAACTTGACCTGTGCGTCGCCCGAAGACTTGGACCAGTGAATGTCCACCTTCTTGCCGCCGGTCAGATAGTAGCCTTTGCCCTTGCCCGTTGTTGCGACCTCAATGTGATTGTAATCGTCCTTGGTCAATGTATACGGACAGAACAGAACAATGACATTTTCAAACCCGAGCTGCTCACCGGTGATTCCATCGATATGCTTTTCGCTGTTCTGCCAGCGCATATAGAGATTTTTCGATGCACTATAGACAAACTGCGTTGTATGTGCACCGAACTTGACTGTCAGCTGTTTTGCCTTGGTTCCGTTAACAAGGTTGATCTGCTGACCTTCGCCGATAAACTGCAGGGGATTTACAAAGGAGGAGGAATACGTTGTGCGGTATTTTTTCGCGGCAATCGCACCGTTGATCTTGTCGCCGTCGATGACCAGCGTATGTTCATAGCCCATTCGACCGAGACGGTTGGGATCGCGATAGAAATATCCCGATACATTGTAATCGTTGACAGCGTCGATATTGTGGGTTTTGCGGGACTTCAGATTGCGGTAAGCTTCCTCGCTTCCGCCTGCATGAACATAGATCGCATCGTGGTTTGCCGCGAAATCGATATAATATTCTCGCGAGGAGCGGACAGAACCAATCGCCTTGAGATCCTCATAATCGTTGTAAACGCCCATCAAACGGGTCAGATAGCCCTCAACCTGACATTCATACAGGATATCTGCCGCGCCGATGTTTTGCTGCGGCAGTGCCACGTTGATGTTGTTGAGCATAATGGCAACCGGTCTGCGCTCAGCTTCTTCTTTGGCAACGGCAGTACCGGTCAGCGGATCGATGTACGTACCATCCGCAGCGGGTGCAATACCGATCAGTGCATCTGTTCCGTTTTCGTCAATGACGGTCGGATAGGCAGGCTCCGGCGCTTCGGTGACAGCTTCTGTTTCGGTTTGTGTTTCTGTGATCGGTTCGGTTACAGGCTCGGTCACTGGTTCCGTTTCTGTTGTCTGCACCTCGGTAATCGGTGCGGTGGTCGTGACAGCGATGTCGGTCGTGTCTTCTGTAATTTCATTCTGTCCACAGGAGAACAGCAGTAACAGTGACAGACAAAAGGCAATGCTCTGTGCCGCGAATCGGATGCGGTGCTTCATTTGCGGGGATCCTTTCTTTTCTGAATGACAGAATTCGATTCTGATTTTATCCGAACAATATTATACCCGATAAGACAGGGAATGTCAATTTCCGCACACGGATGTTTACGGATTCTTTACGAACCGTTGACAAATCAGGAGAAAACCGTCGTTATTTCTGCTGTTTGTATGCCCAGAGGACATCGGCAAGACGACCGAATTCTGCAACAGACAGACGCTCGCCGCGGATGGTTTCCGCAAATCCGGCTTTTGCAATGGCTTCGGAGAGCTCGGTTTTCGTAAATTCACCCATGCCGGCAGAGAGAGCATTGAGCAGGGTCTTGCGACGCTGACCGAACGCAGACTTGATGACGCGGAACAGCATGTCCTCGTTCTGTACCTTGACGGGTTTGTCCTTGTAAAGGCGCATACGGACAACGGCGGAGTCGACCTTGGGAGCCGGCAGGAAGTTACCCGCGGAAACATTGAACAGCTTTTCAACCTCGGCATAATAATTGACCGATGCCGTGACTGCACCGTATTCCGCAGAACCGGGTGCGGCGGAAAGACGGTCAGCGACTTCTTTTTGGATCATGACCGTGATATTGTCAAGCGGAATGCCCGATTCCAGCAGCAGCATCAGAATCGGTGTAGTGATATAGTAGGGGAGATTGGCACAGACGGTGACATTTTTCCCTGCGAAATGCTCGGCAAACAATGCGGGCAGATCGATTTTCATGATATCGCCTTCAATGACGGTGACGTTGTCGTAATCGGCAAGCGTTTCTCCAAGAACGGGAATCAGCGCGCGGTCGATTTCCACAGCGACAACCTTTTCATACATTTCGCAAAGGTACTGCGTCATTGTGCCGATACCGGGGCCGATTTCCAGAATCGCATCCTCGGGTGCGGCACCGCATTCCTCAGCGATGCGCTCAGGAACCATGGGGTTGATTAAAAAGTTCTGACCGAATTTTTTCTGAAAGGTAATGCCATGGGATGCCATCAGGCGTTTGACATAGCCGATGTCTGTTAAATTCATACGGAATCTCCTCTCTGTTGTAAAATAAAAGTATCGTATTGGCGGAGCCGATGGATCGATCTGTGAAGTCCGGATATTGTTTTCACCTCGACCACGACACGGCAGTTGTGTGCTTTGGCAAGGGATAGGTACTTCTCAATTGGCAGAATTCCCTCGCCGATGGGCAGATGATCGCGGCGCTCGGTGGGAAGTGCATCGTGCAGGTGCATATGGCAAAGCCGCTCAATGTGACGGTCAATGACCTGGCGCTGTGTAAAATTACGAGCAGCATCGTGACCTGTATCAAAGGTAACGGCGAACACGGGACTTTTGAGCAGACAGGAAAGGGATTCCTCACCAATCGGGTGGGAAAACGCGCTTGTGTTTTCAACGCAGATGCGAATATCGCTGTCACCGATGGCACGGGTACAGGCATCGCGGAACGCGCACAGACGGGATAAGTAATCGTCGCGGTATTCTTCAAATAAATACACTTTTCTGTCGGGAAGTGTAAAATACGTGCCGAGTGACAGATGCATATTCAGAAGCGGCACGCCAAGCTGTTTGGCAATTTCAATGGTATCGAGAACCGTATCCGTAAATGCGGCGGCGATCTTCGGATTAAAGTCGCACGGTGTGTTGGTGTCGTCGAGATGAATGGTATAGAAGATGCCATACCGCTCTGCGATTGTTTGCAGACGGCGGATGTCCATGCGGTCTGTCTGATACTGCGGCAGACACATGGAAAGCTCCACAAACTGCAATCCCAGTTCACGGCATAACCGTGCGCAGTCTTCGATGTTGGGAAGTTCGATAAGCGTTGGCATACCGAGGGTGAGCATGGGAGTACCTCCGTGTTAGACTGCATGACAAGGAAACCGTGAAATATTTTTCCTGTCGGAAAAATGTGAATGAAATCGTGCTATGCACGATGAAACCCGAGCAAGCTCGGATGAAATCTTCGGCATATCGCGTCAGATGAAATGAAATCCGCCACTATCTTCTGGCGAAAGGCAGATTTCATCGCGAAGCGATTTCATCCACCGTAGGTGGATTTCTTCCGCTGCCGGCGGATTTAACTGAAAAAAAGACAGGTCAAGACCTGTCTTTTTTTCTGGTGGGGGATGGTGGATTCGGTACACCACCCGAGGAAAGCGTCCCGCTTTCCTCACAAGAACGGGTTTGATTCGAATCTTTCTTCACCCACTTATCAGAATGCGCACAGGTCGTTTATTATCCCGGGAAATCCCGTTCTTGTTTCGATGACCTTGCCATCGATCTCGCATCAAAAAGAAAACACCGTATGGATACGGTGTTTCTTTTTGGTGGGGGATGGTGGATTCGGACCACGGAAGTCGATAGACAGCAGATTTACAGTCTGTCCCCTTTGGCCACTCGGGAAATCCCCCTGGCGCTAATGACGGGACTTGAACCCGGGACCTGTTGATTACGAATCAACTGCTCTACCAACTGAGCCACATTAGCATCCGAACTATTCGATGTCACGAAGCAATCTCCGTAACAATATTATTATATCATTCTTTGCACGTCTTGTCAAGGGATTTTTGAAATTTCCAAAAGTTTTTTCATTCACTTCAAAAAGTATTTACAACTGCTTGTTTGTGCTGTCTTGTAATGATGGTGGGAATATGGTATAATGAAAGCAAACAATGATTGGGAGGTGTTTTGAGTGATTCCCGATTTCTTTGTACATTTGATCGAATTTTTTGTGTTTCTTGCCTTTTTTGTTTTGTGGTTTGTGGTGGCGCTTTACCGTTTGGTATCAGCAAAGCGGCGCATGAAAAAAGGAAGCCATATGTATGACGAAGCAGAGATGCGGCGACGGAAACGCCAACTGATAATTTCATCTGTGCTGCTTGGTATCGTGGTTCTGCCGGTATTGGCATTGATCGTCATTCTGCTGCTGATCGAACTTGGAATCGTTCCCTTCAACTGACCCGAGTGACATCGTCCGATGATGGATATATGAAAGGAGCACCTATGTTATTTGGTTTCTATGAACTTCTCATGTACGGACTTTATTTCGGCTTACCCTTTGTTTCTCTGCTTTGGTTTGGAATTTCCTTATACCGATACAAGATTGCCGGGTATCGTATGAAGCACGGAAAACAGCAGTACAGCGATCGGGATATGAAACGCCGCAAGCTATGGCTGATTATTTCCTCGGTTGTTTTCGGTGTGATTGCACTGATCGTGCTGTCGTTCATTGTTCTTTTGATGATGGCAGTTGCCTTCATGTAGGCGAGGTGCCCATGCAATGACCGACTCTGTTTTTATCAAAATTTTTATTGCGGTGCTGACCGTCTGTCTTCTGGCGACGGCGGCACACGCGGTGTATGCCATCGATGCGTATCAGCGATGCTCCATCATTTATTTTATCGGAGAGGAGCTGTGGTGATGCGGCGGCTTGTTTTACAGATCACAATCCTGCTTGCGGTGATTCTGCTGTTTGCAGGCTTCAATGCAAGCGTCTATGTTCTGCTCACGCGCAGATTGTCGAACAATTTCAGCGATACCTCGCAGGCAAAAATGGTGGATGTGGCGGCGTTTCTGCCGTTTGAGACGGATTCTGACCTTGCGCACATCGAAACGGACTTCACACTGACCGGTGAGCTGCCTGTACTGGACGGTGCGGCGGCGCTGGTACCTGTGTATGCATCGATCATTGATTCCGTGTATCCCGAGGGATGTGTGACTTACGACGGCGGTGTGTTCTCCGATGACAACTATTATGGCGAAAACTTTGCGTCTGACAGCAAAATGCAGTATAAAAACACCGTCCGCGGCTACAAAGCCATTGTGGATGGTGAGACGGACATTCTCTTTTGTGCCGCACCGTCGGCAGAGCAGATTGCCTATGCCGAGGAGCAGGGTGTGGAGCTTGTCTATGTTCCTGTGGGGTTGGAAGCATTTGTGTTCTTTGTGAATACCGGCAATCCCGTGGAATCCCTGACGGTTGATGAAATTCGTTCGATTTATGCAGGAGACATTCAAAACTGGTCCGAGGTCGGTGGGGCAAATCGCATCATCAATCCCGTAACACGGCTGGAGGGAAGCGGATCGCAGTCGATGATGGATGCGTTTATGGGCGATACGCCGATTGGCGGAAAATCCCCGTTTGCGATGTTCGGCGGTTCCATCGGATTTTCGTACCGTTACTATCTTGACGATATGGTGGACAACAGCGGTGTCAAAATGCTGTCGGTCAATGGCGTTTACCCGAGCCGCGACAACATCCGCTCGCGTACTTATCCGATCATTGCGCAGTTCTATGCCATTTACCGCGCCGACAACGAAAATAAAAATATCCCGCGTCTGATCGATTGGATTCTCTCCGAGGAAGGACAGACTTTGATTGAAGCGTGCGGATATACGGCGATTGGGCAATACTGATACGGAAAATGCTGTGGATTTCCGTAAAACCTTGCAAAATTCTGTGAAATGATGTATAATAGAAGCAGAATTTTTGTTAAGGAGAGAATCTGATGTCCCAAGAATCCGCCATTCAAGGCAATCAAAGTGAAAAATTCATCCGTATGACGACGGAACCGGTAGAAAAGCTGGTCATGCGTCTTGCGATTCCGACGATCATCTCGATGCTCGTTACCACATTTTACAATCTTGTCGATACGCTGTTTGTCCGTCAGCTCGAAAATGACTCGATGGTCGCGGCAGTCGGTGTTGTTCTGCCGCTGATGTCGATCATTCAGGCGTTCGGCTTCTTCTGCGGTCACGGTTCGGGCAACCACATTTCCCGTGCGCTCGGCAGACGCGATATGCGCGACGCGGAAACAATGGCATCCACCGGCTTTTTCTACGCGGTGGTTTTCGGACTGTCAATCTCCGTTCTGGGACTGTTGTTTTTGGAGCCGCTCGGAGTTCTGCTCGGTGCCAAAACCGAAGCGACACTTGCTTCCACCATCGACTATATGCGCTGGATTCTGATTTCCTGTCCGCTCCAATGCGGCGCAATCGTCATCAATAACCAGCTTCGTATGCAGGGCAATGCGATGTTTGCGATGGTCGGTTTAACGACAGGTGCGGTGCTCAACTGTGTGCTTGACCCGCTGTTCATTTTCGGTTCGGGAGACGCGCTGTTCGGCGGTGCGTTTATCATGCCGTTTGGGTTCGGTATAGGGGTCGGCGGTGCGGCATTGGCAACAGCCATTTCCCAGTGTGTCAGCTTTCTTTTACTGGCGGTCGGTATGCTGCGTTCCGATACGATCCGCATCAAGCCGAGCCGCATCCGTCTGTCCTATTTCCGAGGCATCATTCAGGGCGGACTTCCGTCGCTTGCCAGACAGGGACTTGCGAGTGTCGCAACGGCATGTCTGAACCACGCGGTCGGTCTGTTCCTGCTTGACGGTGTCATGATCGATGCAGTGCAGGCGGCAATGACGGGTGTTTCCAAGATTACGCTGTTCATGGCTTCGGCGCTGATCGGATTCGGGCAGGGCTTCCAGCCGGTTTGCGGCTTCAATTATGGCGCAAAGAAATATGACCGCGTACTCGATGCGTTTTTCTTCTGTGTGAAGACCGCCGCTGTGGCACTGGTGATCTTCTCTGTGCTCGGCTATGTATTTGCTGTTCCGATTACCGATGCGGTGGCAGGTTCGACCAATCTGTCGGCAGAGATTGCCGCATTTACGTTCCGCGCCCAGCTGATCGTATTTCCCTTGCAGGCATGGGTCATGCTGTGCAACATGATGCTTCAGAATATTGGTATGACATTCCGTGCAACGGTCGTTGCGATGGCAAGACAAGGACTGGCATTCATTCCAATGGTGTTCATCCTGCCGGCTGTCCTGCAGCTGTGCGGTATCGGTCCGCTGGTGGGTCTGGAATGTGCACAGGCGGCAGCTGATGTGATCTCGTTTGTCATCTCCCTGCCGATCGGTATCGGTGTTGTGCGTGAGATGCGTCAGGCGATGAAGCAATAACAAGATAGGAAAACACGGTATCCTCCCATGAAACGGAGTGATACCGTGTTATTTTAGTTCAATAGAAACTTTGATTCCTGCGGCAAAAGCTCGTCTGTTTCACCGGACAGCGAGGGTAGGCGCAGGTTTTTTCTGTAATAGCGTACCCCAAGCCAGTGACCGAATTTGTGTCCCATGTTCTCAAAATCCGCCATTTTGACAAATCCCATCGCCTCGTGAAATGCCATCGATGCGGTATTCTCGCTTGTTACGATCGCAACGACGGTGTAAAAGCCACGCCGGTATGCCTCCGTTTCGATGGCTTCGTACAACAGCCGTCCGATGCCGCGTCCCCGTGCGTCCATCGCAAGATAAATCGACAGATCACAGGTAAAGCGATAGGCCTTTCGCTCGGAGTAACAGTCAAGATAGGCGTAGCCGAGCACCTGTCCTGCTGCATCGTCTTCATAGACGAGATACGGATAGTTCTGCGTGATGCGGCGAACGCGTTTTTCAAACTGTTCCTCCGTCAGAGGTTCAAATTCAAATGTGACGGTGGTATCGGTAATATAGCGATTGTATAACGATACACACATGGGAATATCGTCAAATCGGATGGGACGGATCATGGAAAATCTCCTTGGTGGAATTATGCAAAGACGGTAGGTGTGCGGCACCTCAACCGCGCATATGGTGGGATACAATGACCGCTGTTCCAATGATGATGACAGCGGATATGATGGGAAATAGAATCATAACAGCGGATAGTGCCATAGGTACTCCTTTCTATCGTGTAACGATACACAAAAAGAGAGGTGCGTGTGAATCGTTACACAACCAAAACGGCGATCGGATGCGAAATCTCACGGATTTCCTGCACCAATACAGCGTCGGTACGATCCTTCGTCATGCGGAATACAGTGATGTTGTCAGAGCGTTCATTGGTGCAGATGAGAAGGTCGCCTTCGATCCAGATATCGCGCGGCCAGTGACCGCCTGTCGGCAGATTGGAAATGTGCGTGAGAGCAGAACCATTGTCCATGCGGAACACGGCGACGTCGTCATCTCCGCGGTTGGACACATAGACATAGCTTCCGTCACAACGGATGGCGGCGGGGTAATTGTCGTTGTCTGCGTGCAATGCGGCGCGGGTTGTGAGATGCGACAAATACGTGAATGTGCCGTTTTCGCCGTCGCAGGACAGAATCGAAACGGTGGAGGACAGCTCGTTTGCGCAGTATGCATACCGTCCGTCGGGTGAATAACACATGTGGCGCGGACCGCATCCGTCGGGGAAACGTACCTCGGAGATCGGGTTCAGATTGCGGTCATAGACAAACACGCGGTCCAGTCCTAAATCACAGACGGCAAGATAACGGTCACCCGGCATCGGTGCGATAAAATGGGGATGCGCCATTTCCTGACGGTCGGAACGGATGCCGTGTCCCTCATGCGGGATGAGCGTTGACGGTGCTCCGTCCAGCGGGATGCGAACAATACTGCCCGAGGAATAATTGGCGGCATAGACGATGTTATCAAGCACACAAAGATGACAGCCTTCGCGCCCGCCGGTGGAAACTGACGGACTCGGATCGGTCGGCAGTCCTGCGACATCGACCCACAGCGGTAATATGGCTGATTCACCGTTTCCCCCGGGATCACACAGCAGCGCAAACAGCCGTCCGCTGTCATAGGAAAAATACATGGGACGGGCGGCGGGATAGCGATCAAATAACGTCAATGTTCCGTTTTCATGCAGTTGATAGGTATCAATACCGTCAGCGGCGGCAAAATAACAGAGCTTCATTTTGACTCCTTTGGGTCAGATTACGCTGTAGAAGTGGAGAATGTCGAGGTCTTCGTCCATGTCAAGACCGTGCGAGCCGCAGCCGCCGTCGATGTCATGACAGCCGTGATCCATCGCAAAGCCGAGCAGCGTCTTGTGATTCTGCCAGTGCGAGCGGATCAGCGCATCAAACATGGCAAAGGTATGGGAGTTTGCACGGAGTGCGCCGAGGGACAGCGGGTGTTCCGTTCCCCAACGGTGCATCGTTCCGTCATAGTTGCCGTTGTAGACAACGATGAGATCATGGCGGTCTTCCAGAATCAGCTCCGCAGCCTTCGCGTTGACTTCATCCAGCGTCGGATAATAGAAATAATCCATATCGCGTTCGTTGTAGATGCGCGACAGGGAGTCGCCGTCGGTACAGACAATGGCACACTTCTTGCCTGCGCGAAGCATGGCATCAAACAGCGTGTCGATGGTGATGACGGGCTTGGTGTAGGAACGGATGCCGTGCACCTCGGGCTGAGCGCCGGTATACATCGTACCGAAGCAGACAGGCGTAACCGACGGCATGACAGCCTTGAGCGGCAATGCAAGCGGTTCGAGCTTTTTTACCTCGGCAATGAAATCCGGGTATTTATCAGAAATCCAATGCGCGACAGCATCGGGATTATACATGAAAATACGGTCGCATTTGCCTGCGGCATTCTGTGCATCCAGATAGGCACACAGTGCGGGATTGGCTTCTGCCGCCTGTGCCGGGGCATCCACGCCCGCAGCGTAACAGAGTGCGGCACACAAGGTATCAAGAGATGTTGTGTTCATAATGTTCCTTCTTATTCCAAAGCGTCGATTTTTTCGGCGATTTTCTTCATAGCGGTTTCAGCTTTTTTGACAGCCGTTGTAAAGGTGGAGGCAACATCTGTGGAGTCCTTGGATTCCAGATTCTTCATCATTGTCTTGAAGCCGGCAACATCGGCGACCAGACCGTAGTCGAAAATCTTGTTTGCAAAGATGATATCGAGAATTGCGGCAGATTCATTGTCGCGGACGGATTTGCCTTCCAGACAGACATCATAGAATGCCGGGGAAACGGTCGATACAGACTGTGCCGCAAGAACCTCCAGCATCATGCCCGAAAATTCGGGATCGGCAGTCTTGGGTACGGCAAACATACGGGAAATTTCTTCAGCCGGTGTGTAGTAGGTTTCCTGTGCATCGTCCAGCTTCGGATACGGCAGAATACCAAAGTCGGTATCCATGGAACGGTAGTCACGCGGTACAGGTTCAAAGACAGAGGAACGCATCAGGGCACCGCCGGATGCAAACCATGCGGAAGCTGCGGGCCACTGGTTGCCGTGATCCTTGACATACTGGTCTGCCATCAGCGTTTTGGTTTCGTCGATGGTTATTTCCAGTGCCTTGATGGCGAGATTGATGTTGCGGTCTTCCATCATGACAAGCTCCATTTCGCTGTTGTCATTGATCGAAACGACACGTCCGCCGCCTGCAATGTATGTCATAAACGAGTTGCCGTCCTGAGAGAAATAGCCCCAGCGGTCGTCGTAATTCATAACACCGTCACCGTTCATGTCTTTATTGACATTGGTGATGTACTGATTGAAGACATCAATCGTCCATTTGCCGTCCAGAACGTACTGATACGGCATATCGATGCCAAGCTCGCGGCACATGTCTTTGTTGAAGACCAGCGAATAGACACGGACATTGGTCACAGGCGAGATATCGCCGATGCAGAAGAACAGCTTATCTTTGTAAGTCAGCTGATTGATGACGGATGCATCCCACCAGTCTGCTTTCAGATTGATGTAGGGCAGCTCGTACCAGTCAAGCAGCATGCCTTCCTGTGCCAGTGCAAAATGACGTGTGATCTGGTCAAGGGAGGCATCGTAGGATGCGTCACCGGCACTGACAGCCTTGCGCAGGTCTGCCTGAATCGTTGCGGAACGGACTTCAATGATATCAACATTGAATACTTCCTCAATGGTCTGATTGCGGTTGTACATAGCATCGTTGAGCACTTCGCCGTCGGTTGTCTGGGGTGCAACGGAATACCACGCGTTGTACAGGTTGGCATTGTCTTCGTTGAGCACGGTAAATGTACGACCGTTCCAGTCTGTTGCCTCGATGCCGGATGCCTTCCAGTCAATGACCTGTTCGGTTATCGCTTCTGTTTCTGCGGCATTCTCGGACACGGCACCGGTATCGACGGTTGCGGAGGGTGAGGTTTCACCGCATGCGGTGATTGTCGGGAGTATGAGCAGGAGTGTGAGCAGCGCGGCGGAAATACGGTTTCGGGTATCCATGAGAGTCCTCCTTATCGTTTGTTCAATTTTTACTATATTTTATCAGAATTTGCAGGTGTTGTCAATGAGAATTTGTGATATTCTACATAAAAACGGTGAAACTGATCAAAAACGCAATTTGTATTATAATGTCCAAAGTTCTTCTCGTCCCGTGGAGATACCGCTTGCTCCTGCGGACAACAGGGAAATGACCTGTTCCTTGGTTTCTACAAGTCCACCGGCAATGACCGGCATAGGAAGCTTTGCATGCAGGCGGGACACCACCGTCGGCAAAATTCCCGGCATCAGCTCGATACAGTCCGGATGTGTCTGGGAAACAGTACGTTCAATCGCTTCCAATGCCTGTGAGTCAACAACGAAAAAACGCTGAACTGTCAGAAAACCGGATTCTTTTGCCGCACGGATAACGGAAGAACGTGTGGAAATGAGACCGTCTGCATCAGTGACGTCGCGCAGATAACGGACTGCTGCCGCGTCAGCCGATAACCCTTCCACAAGATCGGCATGAATGAAAACGGATTTTCCTGCATCTTTGGCAAAATGCACCTGTTCTGCGAGATCGGAAAGTGTTGCATGCAGAATGAAAACCGTGCCGATATCCGTCTGACATGCCCGTTTGAGTGCTTCTGGTGTGCGGACAGCGGCTATGATCGGGGAGGCTTCCAGCTGTGCTGTGAGAATCTGTTCTGTGTTTTCCATGGGTTTTTCGTTCCTTTCTTGCGGGGCGGGACAGACATCGGATTTTTTGATGTTCATAGTATATCTTATTTACGGTGATTTGTCAAGAAAAACGGAAAGGATTTTCTGTTTCGGAAATCTGCTTGCAATCCGACAAAATCTACCGCGGTTTTTGCGTGCCGTTTGCGGAAGACTATCTGCGGTCAAAAAAGACCAAAGACGACAGAAAGGAGATAGTTTTATGCAGTGTATACAACGAGTCCTCCGAAGGTACGGAATTGCGTTTGTTTGTATGGTTTCCCTTCTGATTCCCCTGTTTTTCATCGGTGCCGATGCGCGTGATGACGGGTCGGTCGGTTGGTATATCAAAAAAACAGAAGATCACACACCGCCGCCGCTTGATGCACCGCTTGCGATGATCGATCAATATGACGGGTACTACCTTGACCGCTATGCTGATGCAGAAGATCCTGTTATTTATCTGACCTTTGATGCGGGATATGAAAACGGCAATGTCGCGCGGATTCTGGATGTTCTTGATGCACACAAGGCAAAGGGCGCGTTTTTTGTGCTGTCGCATCTCGTCAAGGCGGAACCCGAGCTTGTGCGGCGGATGGCGGAGGGCGGCCACACGGTCTGCAATCATTCCGCCAATCACCCCGATATGACGACGCTGGATGCAGATGCGTTCCGTGCGGAGCTTGACGATCTTGCATCTCTTTATCGGGAAACTGTGGGGTGTGACATCGCACCGTATTTCCGTCCGCCGGAGGGAAAATTTAACGAAACGGTTCTGCGACAGGCTAAGGAGGCGGGCTACAAGACCGTTTTCTGGTCATTTGCCTATGCCGACTGGGACAATGAAAAGCAGCCCGATCCCGATACGGCGATCAAAACCATTCTTGATCATACGCACAACGGCATGGTACTGCTTTTGCATCCGACATCAGCTACCAACGCGGCGATTCTTGACCGACTTCTGTGTGCATGGGAGGAGGAGGGCTACCGATTCGGGACGCTGGACGAGCTGTGCCGAGATAATGAGAAAACGGTACCGACCTACAGCGTGATGACCGATGAGAATGTGTTCCGCCATCACGACAACGACTGTATGAAAATTGCGCTGACGTTTGATGACGGACCGAGTGCGCTTTACACCTCCGATATTCTTGATTATCTGAAATCGGAGGCGGTTCATGCGACGTTTTTTGTTGTCGGATCGCAGGCAAGGAACAACCCCGAACTATTACTGCGTGAGGAGGCGGAAGGGCATGAGATCGGTAATCACACCGATACCCATCCGAGACTGTCCGGAAAACAGTTCCATGTCTGTGACCGATGCGGCGGGGTCATCACGCATGACGGCAGTACCTGTCCCGCGGCATCGTCCGGTGTCGGCGGCTGTGTATGTACGGCGCTGATTCGGGAAATCGAAGCGTGCGCGGACACGGTATACGAGCTGTCTGAGCGGCAGACAAGTCTGTTCCGTCCGCCCGAGGGATATTGCACCGAGGAGATTTCCGCGGTTGCCTCCGCTATGGATTACCGCATTATTTTATGGAATATCGACACACGCGACTGGGACAAAGCGACGGCAGATGAGATTGCGTCACAGGTTTTGGGCGATGTACAGAGCGGCGATATCATCCTGTTTCACGACAGTGTTTCCCGCCGCGACCCGCAGACCTTACAGGCGCTGAAAATGATCATTCCGGCACTCAAGGAGCGTGGATTTCAGTTCGTGACGGTGTCGGAGCTGATTGATACCGCATCCTGCGCCGCACAGTAAACATTCCAAAGAAAAACGGCATTCCGCGAGGCATGGAACACCTGCGGAGTGCCGTTGATTTTGAATAAAATATAAGAGCGGAATCAGCGCTTGCGGCAAAGATAACGGTCGAGTTTATCCTTCATGTTGTCGGGCATTTCGCGTGCAACCGGCGGGAAGACGGCGTTTGCCATACGTGATGTAAACGCGGTGATGAAATCGATGTCGGCGATCATGTGGGAGGTCTTCATCGACTTGACGGTATCGTAGCTGTTGTGGATGACGGCGGTGTTGCCGGGTGCTGATCTTGCAAAGGAAACGGCGGGAATACCCTTGTCGGAGAACGGCGTGGAATCGGAGGAATAGACATCCTGATACGGTGCAACCTGGAAGCCGACCTCGCGTCCCATGTAGGAGATATACGAAACGAGCTTGTCCTCGGAGGTACAGCAGGCGATGAAGCGTCCCATGGTACAGCCGATCATGTCAATGTTGACACACAGCTCAATGGCACCGAGCTTGTCCTCATGGTTGGCGCAGTATGCCTTGGAGCCGAGCAGACCGCGCTCCTCGGAACCGCACCACAGGAAGCGCAGGGAGCACAGCGGCTGGTTTTCCGGCTTTGCAAAATGCTCTGCCATGGAAAGCAGACAGATCGCGCCGGACATGTTGTCATACGCACCCTGCGACAGAGACGTGGAGTCATAGTGCGCCGTGACGATGATGACACGGCAGGTCTTGCCGGGGATATCGAGCACGACGTTCTGGGAATTGCCCTTGTATTCATCCTGATTGAGGGTGATCTTTGCGGTCTTGACGTCGTTTTCGATCAGCGTGACCGCGTCCTTTGCGTTGATGTTGACACCGGGGATCTTTTTGCCGTCCGCAGCACCGGCACAGACATAGGAGCGAAGTTCGCGCTGGTCAATGTCACGGTCTGCATACAGGACGCTGCCGTCGTAGGTGATAAAGCCGACAGCACCATTTTTCACGAGATCGTGATACATCCAATAGCCGAGATAGCCGTCGATCAGTACGATTTTGCCACGGATTTCGGACAACTGCATTTTGTCGCCGCCTGCAGTCAGATAATAGAGCGGTGCTTCGATCTCGCTCGAGCCTGCACAGAGATAACCCTTGCAGGGAATGGTGCGTTCACTGCCGTCTGCATCACATACGATCAGCGTCGCCTCGTTGATGGTTGCCATGTCGACGACAAACGGATCAAGTCGTGCCTGCAGACCGAGTGCGGTGCAATGGTCTGCGATGTACTGTGCGGCATTGCGTTCCGCATCAGAGCCGCCGGTACGGATATAGGCGGTATCCGCAAAGATTTTTTCAATAACAGATGCATTCATATGTGTGATTCCTTTCTTTACGGTAAATTACAGCGAGAAGAGATATGCGGTGACGGTTTTCAGATATTCCGCCTTTGCATCGCGAACAGGCATCGGCAGACGGCGTTCACCGGGAATCTCATAGTTGAAGCAATCGGAATAGCCGATGGCATTCAGACCGCGCATGACGGCGTTCCAGTCCACCGTTCCGCGACCGTAGGGCATCAGATGCTGGTCACCCGAGGTGTCGTTGTCGGCGATGTGCAGGGCGTGCAGAAGCTTGCCTGCGCCGAGGATGAACTCTTCCTGCGTCATTTCCTTTTCATGAATGTGCAGGTGTCCCGTGTCAAGGCAGATGCCGAGCGCGGGGGAGTTCACGCGTTCAATGACATCGAGCAGGTCGGAAAGATGTGCAAAATGTCCGCCGAGGTTTTCAAGGCAGATGCAAAGACCGAGTTCCTCCGCATATGGCGCCAGCAGCTTCAGCTTTTCCACGTTTGCCGCGATGACCTCTTCGTGTGTCGCATCCGCACCGAGCGAATGGCCGTCGCAATGCAGAACGGCATTTTTGACGCCGATCGCCGCAAACAGCTCAAACCAATTCTTCAGAATGGCAACCGCATCGACTTCCTTGGAGCAGAGACGGACTGCCAGCCACAGATGACCCTGCGGGAAGGTCAGATTGTGTTCCTTTGCGTAAGCACCGAAGGCGGCACCGACCTCGGCGGGCGTACCTTCGCGCTTGAGCAGAACTGCGGCATGTTCATCGGACAGCTCGCAGACGGTCAGTCCGCGGCGTTCCATTGCAAGCACCATGTCCTCGGGAGTAAGGTCCACGTCATAGCTGGACCAGATGCTGAAAATTTCGGGATTTTTCATATTGGTATGATCCTTTCCTGTAAGAATGTTGTCCGTTCTGTCCCAAAGCGGACTGTTTTTTTTCATTATACGCCTTTTTTTGCGGTCTGTCAATGGGTGTAACGATACACATTTGACGGGATGCCGGATTTTTTTATGAAGGAATCTTGACAAAGCCATGCTTTTGCATTATAATGAAGAAAATAACACCGTGAGAAGGAGAGATTCCCGTGACCTATCAAGAAACTCTTTCGTGGCTCCATTCAATGCCGCGTACCCATTCCGCACCGACACTGGAGCGTGTCCGCACCTTGCTTTCGATGGTCGGCGATCCGCAAAATGCGCTGTCCGGTCGTTTTCTGCATGTGACAGGTACCAACGGCAAAGGCTCCGCATGTGCTTTTCTGTCCTCTGCGCTCCGTGCACAGGAATACCGTGTCGGACGGTTTATCTCGCCCTTCATCATGGAATTTCGCGAACGTATGGAAATTGACGGGGAGCAGATTTCCGAGGCGGAGGTCTGCAGCATCGGTGAAGAGCTGCGTGCGGTTGTGAATCGTTACACATCCGAGACAGGACAGACTCCGCTGGAGTTTGAACTCGTAACAGTCATGGGGCTTTTGTACTTTGCGCGGCATACCTGCGATTTCGTTGTGCTGGAGGTCGGAATCGGCGGCACATATGACCCGACAAATGTGGTTACACCGCTGCTGTCTGTCATTATGCGCGTGGATTATGACCATACCGAGCTGCTCGGTGATACGTTTGCCGCAATCGCAGAACAGAAGGCAGGCATCATCAAACAGGGTGCGCCGTGTGTCCTGTATGCAGACAATGAATCGGAAGTGGTGGAGGTCATCCGCCGCCGCTGTTCGGAAACGGACTCCGCGCTTGTGATCCCAGACACCGATGCACTGAAACTCGGAGAAGCGCGTCCCGGTTTCCTGCATTTTTCCTATCGCAATGGTACATATACCCTGCGGCTTTCCGGGATCTATCAGGTGCGTAACGCATTGACAGCGATTGAAGCACTGCGCCTTCTGCCGTCGCTCGGTTATGCAATGACCGAGGATGCCATTGAGAGGGGGCTTGCCGCAGCACAGTTCCCGGCACGCTTTGAGGTTCTGTCGCAGAATCCGCCGATTTTGCTCGACGGCGCACACAATCGATCGGGTATGGATGCACTTGCCGAAAATATTGACTTTTATTATCCCAACCGACCGCTTCTTTATCTGTGCGGTATGCTTCGTGATAAAAATCCAGAAGATGCGCTTGCACCGATTTTGCGTGCGGATGTCCGTTTCTGTGCCTGTATAACGCCGCCGTCGCCCCGTGCGATGCGTGCAGAGGATTTGTGTGAGATTTTCCGTGCACGCGGCATTGCATCGTCATCGTATGTGTCTATCGATGACGCGCTCCGTGCGCTGAAGGACATGCGCGGCGATGCGGAATCCGATCTCTTACCGATTCTGTGCTTCGGTTCTCTGTATTCGGCAGGGGACATCCGTCGGGCATGCGGAATATTCAGCGAAACAGCCAATTGAATTGTGTAACGATACACATAGGAGGCACCATATGAAATTCATTCTCGCGTTCGATAAACTGAAAGGCTCTCTGACCTCGGCGGAGGCATCTGCGTGTGCTGCCCGTGCAATTCGTGAGGTATTTGATCGGATCGAGGACTCGGAAATCGTGATCCTTCCGACAGCAGACGGCGGTGAGGGAACCGTGGAAGCTTTTTTGTCTGCTTGCGGCGGAACCCGTGTTGAGTGTAGCGTTACACCTCCGCAGGAACTGCCTGATGCCGGATATTCGATTCATGCACAGTTTGCATTTTTAGAGGACGGACGCTGTGTCATGGAAATGGCAGGAGCGTCGGGACTGGCGCTTGTTCCCGAGGACAGGCGGAATCCTTTGCATACCTCAACGTACGGAACGGGTGAGATGATTCGCGCGGCGCTGGAGCTCGGTGCCAAGAAGCTTCTGCTGGGACTCGGCGGTTCGGCAACCAATGACGGCGGATGCGGTATGGCGGCGGCGCTCGGTGCGAAGTTTTATGCGCATGACGGTACACCGATTCTGTGTCCAACCGGTGCCGACCTCATTCGTATCGGTTCCATCGATCTTTTCGAAATGGATCAAAGACTTGAAAGCTGTGAAATCACGGCATGCTGTGATGTTGACAATCCTTTGTACGGAGAACACGGCGCAGCTGTGGTCTACGGTCCGCAGAAAGGTGCGCGGGAGGAGGATATCCCGACACTCGATGCGGGACTGTACAACCTTGCGGAGATTCTGTACCGAGACCATGGTATCGACATCCGAACCGTTCCCGGTGCCGGAGCGGCAGGCGGTATGGGCGGCGGTGTCATCGCATTTCTCGGAGGAAAACTACAGTCGGGCATTGATGCGGTGTTGGATGCTGCGGATATGGACCGTCATCTTGCAAATGCGGATCTGATATTGACGGGTGAGGGCAGAGTCGATGGGCAGACGGTGCGCGGTAAGGTTGTTTCCGGGATTCTGCGTCGGGCGGAGCCTGAACAGGTTCCCGTCTATGTCTTTGGCGGTTCTGTGGAACGCGAGGCAATGGCGCTGTATGAGCAGGGCGCATCTGCGATCTTCTCGATCTGTCCCGGACCTGTTTCATTGGAGGATGCACTCTATCATGCGGAATCGTATCTGTTCGATGCGGTTTATGCGGCGATGAAGGTTTACTATGACGGCTATTTTGCGATTGCGCGCAAAGTTTGCAATTCCCGATTCCGTGACATGCTTGAAAAACGGCTGATCCGGCAAACAGACAGTTTTGATGATATGTAAAACGATACACATGAGAGTAAAAAGAAAACGGCGGAACCTTTGACGGAACCGTCGTTTTTTTCTGTTATTCAGCACGGCAGCATGCTTCCGCGAGTTCGATGATCTCGGTGTTGCCGCTTTCGTTGTATGCTGTGATGATGATACCGTTGTCATACGTCTTGACGGTATAACCCTGTGCGACAGCAAGACCGTCTGCATTGTACAGAACCATCTGATCGATATTGTACTGCGCATAACCGCCCTTGACCGCTTCTGCGATGGCACTGATGACAGTCGGATCAGTGCCTTCCTTGACGCGGATGACGGAGAAGAAGGCAGGATACTGATTGTTTGTCTGTGTGGACAGGACATAATCTTCAATCGCATTGATCATTTCATCGGTATCAATGGCGTAATTGAACATCAGAACGAGGTCTGCGTCCATTTCATCGCTTGCGACGAAGGTTGCGCCGGAGAAGTCGGCACCGGCACGGACAGCATCGGCGATTTCTTTGGCACTTTTGGAAAGTGATGTAATGGGTTCTGCGGCGGTATCGGAGCAGGAGCAAATGGCAAAGACACACAGAACAATCATGAGAATCAGCGTGAGAATACGTTTCATAGTGGTTTCCTTTCGTTTCGGTATTCTGATTTGGTGGTACTATTATACAGGATTTTTTTGTATTTGTCCATAGATTTCACAAAAAAATCACAGCAATTCGGCGGACAGTCTTGCATTGCGGCGGAAAATGGAGTATAATAGTTGCATCAAACACAAAGGAGAACGATGTGAATATTCAGATTTTCGGCACAAACAAGTGCTTTGATACCAAAAAGGCACAGCGCTATTTCAAGGAGCGCGGCATCAAATTTCAAATGATTGATCTCAAGGAAAAGGGATTTTCCCGCGGGGAGCTGACCTCTGTTTTGCAGGCGGTTGGCGGACTGTCCGCGCTGCTTGATGAAAACAACAAAAATTACTGTGATGTCAAATACCTGCTTCCCGATGCGATTGTGGAAAAGCTGCTTGAAAATCCGTCCTACATCAAAACGCCTGTCGTCCGTAACGGAAAAGCGGCAACCGTCGGCTATCAGCCGGATGTGTGGAAGACGTGGAGCTGACAGAATATCGGACAGGCGATCGAAGAACGGATGCGGCAGATGTGGTTTCTCTGCGGAATGTGACCGCGGACGATGCTCCGACGTTATGCAGAAATGCGTTTCCCGCATTGATGCCGGAACAGGTTCTTGCCATGATTGCCGCATGGAATACAAAGCAGTTTCAGGGGCGGTATTTTGAGATGTTTGCTGTTCTTGCAAATGGAGAAATCGTCGGTACCATATCGCTTTATCAGCATACAGAAGACATCATATCGATCGGACCCGAAATCTTTTCGCCGTATCGCAGACACGGATACGGTTCTGCGGCGATGCAGTGTGCCTGTGAAATTGCAAAAAAGAAAGGATATCGGCTTGTTTCCCAACAGGTTCGTGTGAATAATACGGCGAGTATTGCGATGCATGAATCTCTCGGATTTGAAACGGATGGCGTGATAACGACCAACGCAAAAGGCAATCCGATCGTCATGTATCGCAAACAATTCCGTTAAAAAAGAAAGCGCCCGTGCAGTGATCACCGCATGAGCGCATATTTTTTATGTTTGAATCAAAGCAGATGCGACTGCAGAGAACGTCCGAGCGGATTGCGATCCGACATCGAATCGTCGGAAACCTGCAGAAGATAGGCGATGGATTCCTCGGAATAGGACTTATCCTCATCCGTGATCTTTTCACAGAGACGGAGAACCCGTGTGCCGCTGTCACGTTCCATGGCAGAGAGGGTATCACGGAACTCGCCGGAGGTTCTGTACAGCTTCTGTGCATCATCCGATGGAAGAACATGGATGACGGGAAGCTCCAGTGCGCGAAGCTGTTCCTTTAAGTTTTCACTGCCGCCGACGGCATAAACACCGCGGAAGACAGCGGAAATATAAGCAAGGGTATCTGCCTCGTCCGAAGTACGGTCATCCCCTTCGGGAATACAGATGAGTGCCAAATGCGTGGATTTTGTCGAATCACTTGCACGCAGGGCGATTTTGGCTCCCAGATACAGCGAGGAAAGCAGCTGAGCGTCCGTATCCTCACAAAGAAGGACAATGGAGGACGGCAGAGTATTCTGCGCCTTTGCAGGCTCTGTCGGTGCTGCACCGCCGCGTCGTCTGACCAACATACGCGCCGATTCATCGGGAACGTAATTCAGGTCGCGGATTGCAGATTCAATTTTTTCCTTGGATGCGGGGCTGACACCTTTTACGCCGTTCAAATACCGCGAAACCAGGGTTGTGGATACGCCTGCCCGTTTGGCGACGTCGCCGATGGTTGCCATGACTCTGATGACCGTATACCGTATCTGAAGCCGACAGGCATCCGAAAATGCCGCAGGAATTCAGAGGGTAAATTCCTTTCTCCGTGTCCTGTTCTGCATGAACATAGAGCAAAACCGACACGGGATTTGCTCTATATTATCATACCACATTTTGCGCATAATTTCAAGTGGTTTTTGCAAAAAAGGTGTATCGTAACACAAAATTTTTTTGCTTTTTTCAATTTTTCGGTGTAAATTCGGAAAACGATTCACACTTGAGCCGATTTTGCATTGGATATCCCCCGAAAACGGCATTTATTGGCTGTGTCACGATTTACAGATGACGGCGGAACCGATGGGACAGATACAGTGCAGCGGCGAACTTGCACAGATCAAACAAAATAAACGGAAGCACACATGCGGTGAGTGCGGTAATCAGAGAAGCCTTTGTCAGAAACAGAAACTGTACTGTTCCGCATGTATAACAGAGCAGCAGAGACAGCAATCCCGCACAAAGCTTTATCGGAAGCGATGTTTGGGGACGGCAGAACAACAGGGAAAGCGTCAGCGCGGCGGGCAGATAACCCCACAAAAATCCGCCGGTCAGCCCAAGCAAGATTCCGACACCACCCTGCATCGATGAGAAGACGGGAAGTCCGATAGCACCAAGCAGAAGATAACCGAGTACGGCGGAAGCGGCATATTTTGGAGGCAGAAGCATCCCGCAGAGGAAGACACCGAGCAGTCCGAGCGTGACGGGAACAGCACCGATCGGAACGGTGATCACGGACAGCACACATAAGAGCGCACATAACAGTGCGGTACGACACATAAGCCGCAGACGGTGATTTTGATGGGTCATGACAGATGCACCGATGCCCGTGATGTCTGTGCGGCAGAGATACCGCCGTCCTCGCACATGACAACCTCGCCAGAAGAAAGCACTGCTTGCAGTCCGTCTTCATAACGAACGATCAAGCCGAAATTGTCATCAATGCCGCAAACGGTCGCGGGAATTTCGTCTCCTCCAAGACTGCCGGCGGGACGCACCAGAACCGCACGTCCGTCCAGTATAGATCGCTGACGGTAAACCGCAAGGATATCTGATTTTTTATCAGAATCCAGATAGGTCATCAAACGGCACACAATGTCTGCGCAGAGGTTTGCAAGGACTGCGTCGGTATCTATGGGACTGTTGGCCGGGAACAATGTGCCTGCAACCTGGGACAAATCATCGGGGAAGCCATTTATCGGCGGCAGAAGATTGATACCGATGCCGATGACTGCCCACGAAAGTGCATCCATCGTGGGTGTCAGTGCGGCTTCTGCCAAAATCCCGCAGACTTTTTTTTCGTCAAGATACAGGTCATTGACCCACTTGATGCCGATTTTGTTTTTCAGCGGAACTCCCGCTGTATGTCGGATGGCATCGGCAGATTCGGCACAGGCGGCAGCTGCAGCGGTCGTCAGACAGAGCGATTCTGTGGGTGGCAGCGTCGGTACGAGCAGAATGCTCATATAGAGACCGGTGCCGTCCGGGGAATGAAACGACCGTCCCAGCCGTCCGCGTCCGCCGGTCTGCTTCCGTGCGAGCAGTACTGTAGGGGTGATCGGGCGACCATCGGTAACCGCAGCTGCGGCATATTCTTTCAATACGGTATTGGTGGATGTGATCTCGTCTGCGGCACAGATGCAAAACTGTTCTGCGAGCGTCCCGGGCAGAGACGATCTGACGCGGAGAGCAAGAGGATGTGATTCGTAATGGCGCATGAAAACTGTCTCTTTCATAAATTTTATCAAACGTATTTTACACAATTTCCCGTCGGTTGTCAACACTGATTCTGTTAATTTTCCTCATTTTCAGAAAATAAGCGAAAAATTCAAAAAAAGGTTTGCAAATTGCGCAAAAATCTGTTATACTGTAGATGATCCTAAATCACGGAAAGGAAATATGTATTATGAAAATCGGTTTTATTGATTATTATCTCGACGAATGGCATGCCAATAACTATCCCAAGTTCTTTGCGGATGCATCGAACGGTGAAATCACCATCGGTTCCGCTTACGGTGAAATCGCTTCTCCGATCACCGGTATGACCAGTGAGCAGTGGTGCGAAAAGTACGGCATCCGCCATGCTGCCTCCATTGAGCAGGTCATCGAAGAAAACGACTGTCTCGTCGTGCTCTCTCCCGACACACCCGAACAGCATCCGCATCTGTGTCAGCTGCCGCTTTCCCCCGGCAAACGTACGTACGTTGACAAGACCTTTGCAACCTCCAAAAAGATCGCAGAAGAGATCTTTGCTGTTGCAGAAGCACACAACACACCCTGTTTCTCCTCCTCCGCACTTCGCTTCTCCAATGAGATCAAGACCGCGGATAAGGAAGGCGTTGAATTCATCGGTGCACGTGGTCCCGGCGAATTTTCCAACTATGCAATCCATCAGGTTGAACCGATCGTTACGCTGATGGGCGCAGATGTCCGCCGCGTTATGAGCATCGGTACGCCCTCCACACCCGGTCTGCTCATCGACTACAAGGACGGCAGACGCGCGACGATGAACAACTGGGGCTGGGGTCACGGTGCGTTCAATTTCTGCATCAAGTATAACGACGGTCACGTCGCACAGATCGCAGACTGCTCCGACTACTTTGCAAACTTCATCGTTGACCTCGTCGACTTCTTCAAGACGGGAGATGTCAAGGTATCCCATGCAGAAACCATTGCGATTATGGGTATTCTCGAAAAGGGAAGACTGGCGCTTGATGATCCCGATCATTGGTACGAGCTGTAAAACAAAAAGGATAAACACAAAAACAGGTGCTGAACACATGTCCTGCCCCAAATTGTACGGACAGCACAAAAAGAACCCCTATGGTATGAAATATTAAATTTTAAGAAGTGAACTGGCTTCGTTTTTCAAGCGGAGTCAGTTTTGTATTTGTCTGGATACGCTCGTTGTTGTAGAAGTG
>JAZTZC010000399.1:0-10076 GCA_045637265.1 Eubacteriales bacterium
ATGGTACGATGTAAATGATGCGTTGTGTTTGCTGCCTTTGAAATCACGGTGATTTTTTGTATAGAAAATCTTGACTCTCCGTAACACTTATGGTAAAATAATGGCGAAATATCGGTACATACCGATCGATTCCAATATGATCAGAAAAGGATGATGGATGATGCGTTCCAAACATATGAAAATAGGACTGATGGCGTCGCTTCTCTGTGTTTTGCTCTGTGTGTGCGTCTTTGCACAGACGCCGGCACAAACACAGGAGCTGACGGTTTTGTTTACCCATGACTTACATTCCCATCTGCTGCCCGCCGCAACGGAAACGGGAGACGGGGAATACGGCGGTTATGCCCGTCTGATGACTGCGATTCGGGAACAGAAGGAAAAAGCCCCGGAGGCACTTCTGCTGGATAGCGGCGACTTTTCGATGGGCTCGCTGTTCCAGACGGCGTATCCCACATCGGCGATTGAGCTTCGTATGATGGGCGCGATGGGCTACGACGTAACGACGTTCGGCAATCATGAATTTGACTATCTGCAGTCGGGCTTGAAATCGATGATGCGTGCAGCACTGGACAGCGGAGAACCGCTTCCTGCGCTCGTCTGTGCAAACTATCTGCCGCCCGTCGAAGGACAGGATGGCTATGACCCCGAGCTTTGGCAGGTCTACAACGATTACGGTGTGTGCGACTATGTCATATTGGAGCGCGGCGGCGTGTATTATGCGGTGTTCGGTCTGTTCGGCTTTGATGCAGATGACTGTGCGCCAAATTCCGGCATGGTGTTTGAGGACCCGATTACGGTTGCTGCGGAAACAGTCAAAGCCGCCGTTGCCGATTGTGAGGCGCAGTACGGACAGCACCCGGTTGTGATCTGTCTGTCGCACAGCGGTACCTCCGGCGGTCAGGGCGAGGACTATGAACTTGCGCAGGCGGTTGAGGGGATCGATGTCATCATCTCGGGACACACGCACACCAAGCTCACGGAACCGATTCAGGTAAACAACACGATTATTGTGTCTGCCGACGAATACGGCAAAAACCTCGGTGTGCTCAAGCTGACACAGGACGGGGAAGGAGTCTCTCTTGTTGATTATGATCTGATTCCCATTGATGAAACCGTCGCGGATGATCCCGAAATCGCCGCGCTGACCGACAAGTACAAGGCGACGGTCGAGGATGAATATCTCTCGAAATACGGTGTCACCTTTGACCAGGTTCTCGTTCACAATCCCTATGCGTTTGAGACCGATGATGAGGTATCGTCCCACCAGCACGAATCACCTCTGTGCAATATCTATTCCGATGCCTACAAGTGGGCGGTTGAAAAGACGACCGGCAAAACCGTCGATGTTGCGATTACTGCGGCAGGCGTTGTGCGCGGCAGTCTTCCCACGGGTGATGTTACCGTGTTCGATACATTCAATGCCGCTTCTCTCGGTGTCGGAACCGAGGGCGAGCTGATCGGGATTTATCTGACGGGCAAGGACCTCAAAAATGCCATTGAGCTTGATGCGTCGATCCAACCCTTGATGTCCACAGCACAGCTCTTTATGTCGGGCGCGGAATATTCGTTCAATCAGTACCGCATGATCTTTAACAAGGTCGATTATGCGATGCTTCGTAACGATGACGGAACGCTCTGTGAAATCGAGGACGAACAGCTCTATTTTGTGGTCGCGGGCATGTATATGGGACAGATGCTCGGTTCGGTTGAGGAAACCTCGATGGGTCTGCTCAGTATCACGCCGCGTGATGAAGCAGGCAATCCGATTACGGTCGATGAACTTGTCAACTATGTTGTCCGTGATGAAAACGGCACGCCCTTGAAGGAATGGTATGCGATTGCGGATTATCTGCTCAGCATGGGCGGTGAAATGGATGCGCGCTACGCCTCGACCGACGGTCGTAAGGTGGTTTACGCAAGTCTGAATCCCGTTAAGCTGCTTCGTAATGCAAACGTGTTTACCTATGTTGTTCTGCTTGTGATTGCGATTCTGATTGCAGTTATCGTGTGCGTTGTTCGTCTGATTGTTCGTCGCAGAAGAAAAGCTGCTGAACGTGCGGCATAAGCAGTTCGATACTGAACGGGCAATCCTGACAGACAAACGATAAAAGAAAAAGCCACCGTAGGTGACTTTTTTCTTTTATGGCCTGCCCGGCAGGATTCAAGACCTGACGAGGATACGGGCAAGCCGTATCCTCTGCAAAAAGTCTGCGCCTTTTTGCAGTCATATGTGGGGCAACCCTACCATGCAAACGATAAAAAGAAAAGCCGCCTTATGGCGACTTTTCTTTTTATGGCCTGCCCGGCAGGATTCGAACCTGTGACCTTGAGAGTCGGAGTCTCACGCGCTATCCAGCTGTGCCACGGGCAGAGAATGGGGCTGACGGACAGGATATCCCGATCATCAGCCAATATATTATATCACATCTTCATAGATTTGTAAAGTATTTTTATGTGATTCCTCTTGATAAATTTTTCTATCCATGATATAATAATAGATATGACAAATCCCGACACGAAAGGAGCTTCCTCATGGGCAAAGCAAAAACAGTCGCGAAAATCACATTCAAAACGGTGATTCTCGCCATCTCCTTCTTTATTTACGCGTTCTTCATTTTCCGTTTATGCTCCACGCAGGATGCGCCGGAGTCGGTGTCCTCTATCGTCTGGAACGAAACCACCCGTGCTGCGTATGCCGCCGATCCCGACGGATTTCAGATTCTGACCCAGGAGCCGAGCACCTTTATCACCGACAACGGACGTTTCTGGATTTCCGATGTGGTCTATCTGCCGCAGGCAAAGCAGCTGCAGCTGACGATCAAATACAACGACTCCACGCTCAAATATCTCAAAGAAGCACTGGAAAAACAGCAGGCAGACGCGCTGACCGCCGAGACGGGTGATGCGGGAGAAGATCAGGTTCTCCCCGAGATCGTACTTCCCGACGAGCCGTTTGACTATTCGATTCTTGACAACAGCGGAAACCGCTATCACGAATACTCCTCGATTGCCGACCGTGAGCAGAATTACAACTATCGCCGTCTCGTCTTTGAAAATATCGAGATTCCCGAGCACGCGGCGTTCTATGTCGATATGTACTATGTCGGGGCGATTGATTACAGTGCGATTCCATATGGCTCTCTGATGGCATGGAATACCTCGCAGGATACCGAAATCCTTGAAACAAAAAAATATCTTCCGGACGATCTGAAATGATGCGTTTGAGGCGGGACTGCGGTCTCGCCTCTTTTTTATGCATCAGTGACTTCAGCGATTGGCGGCGGCATCGGCAATCAACAGTGCAAGCAGATATTCCTCGTCGGGGATGTTGTCCGTCTTGGGAATCTGTTCCCATGCGTCACGGAACGCGGGGTCTTCCATGAGATGATTAAAGTACGCACGGATGCTATCGGTGATTTCTTGCTCGTTGGTGTCATAAACAGCGGCGGTGTCGGAAAGCAGGGATTTGATGTTTTTCATGTTGTGATATGACCTTTCATATGTAATGAATTGCTTTTCAGCTTGATATTATTATATCATATCAAAAACGCAAAACTTGTCACAATTTGCTGTCGAATGAAAAAAAGAAGCATTACTGCTCCTTTTCGTCATTTGCGCTATGATCTTGTCGCATCGTGTCCATTAAATGCAGAAGTGCTTCCTTCTGTGCGGGTGTCAGAAAACGCCACGCTTGGAAAATATCATGTAGCTCCGGCGTGATTTCGACCATCTCACCTTCTGCAAAGAACTGGGATAAGGTTAAATTGAAGGCTTTACAGATGGCTTCCAGCGTCGGGATTGATGGAACGGTGTTTCTTTTGAATATATTTATGATTGTGGAATCGGATAATCCTGCTTTTCTTGCAAGCCGATACTCCGTCCAGCCGCTTTGGTCTAAAAGTTCACGTAGTTTTAAGTTTGGATCCATTACATCAGCACCTCTCTTTTGTAATATTTTACATCTCAATTCGGTAATCCGAAATCGTTTAGATGTAAATGGTTATCGCTTAAATGTAATGGAACGATGAAAAAACAGACGATCCGCCGAAACAATGGAGGATCGTCTGGGATGTCATTATGGGAAATTACTTTTTCTTGTTTGCGGGAACGAGTGCGGCGGACTTCTTGTTGTCGCCGAGCAGCAGTGCCCAGACATTGCCTGCGATGCAGACGGAGGAGTAAAGACCTGCGAGGATACCGACGATCAGCGGCAGAATGAACTGCTGAATCGACTGGACACCGAAGATGTAGATCATCAGGATGGTGAGCAGGGTCGTGATCGTGGTGTTGACCGAGCGGAGCAGGGTCTGGTTGATGGACAGCGAAACATTTTCGCCGAACGTGTTGTTCGGATTGAGCTTGACGTTTTCGCGGACACGGTCGAAGACGATGATCGTCGCATTGATCGAGTAACCGAGAATGGTCAGCAGCGCCGCAATACAGTTGGTATTCATCGGAAGTCCGAACAGTGCATAGGCAACTGCCATGAAGAACAGGTCATGCGTCAGACAGACAACCGCGGCAAGACCGGAGCGGAAATCAAAACGGATGGTGATATAAACCAGCATCAGCGCAACTGCGAGCGAGACGGAGATGATACCCGAGCGGCGGAAGTCAGCCGAGACGGATGCGCCGACAGAGGAGACATTCAGACGGTCGGCATCGGTCAGAGAGAAGTGTTCCTTGAGTGCTTCGAATACGGCGTCACGGACTTCGGTGTCGATTTCGGTACATTTGATGAGAACCTGTTTGCCGCCGTCGCCTGTACGCTGTACTGCGGAAACCTTCTTGCCAATAATATCTTCCGTGATGGATGTGATATCGGCAATTTCCTGCTTGGTGAGCTCATGACCGATGTTGATCTGCATCGAGGTACCGCCGATAAAGTCGGTATCCCATGCAAAGCCGCGGATGAAGATGATGGCAAGACCAATCACCAGACAGACTGCGGTAAAGATCAGGAAATATTTGCGGAGCTTGACGAAGGGAATCTGCTTTTGCTGAACCTTCTTTTTCGCCGGTGCGGGCGCAGCGTTCATGTCATACATGTTCTGCGGATTGAATTCGTAGTTCATTTGCCGATCGCCTCCTTTCGCATTTCCATATCCTTTTTCCACATACCCCATTTTTTCGGGTCGGTGATGCGCATGCCGACGAGCAGGTGGAGGAAGTTGCGGGTAACGAGAAGTGCGGTAAACATCGATACGAGAATACCGATCAGCAGTGTCTGTGCAAAACCGACGATGGAGCCGGTACCGAAGACCATCAGGACGACGACGGCAATCAGTGTTGTGACGTTGGAGTCAATGATGGAGGAGAACGCGTTTTTGAAGCCTGCGTGGAGAGACGCTACGGTACTCTTGCCGACGCGCAGCTCTTCCTTGATGCGTTCAAAGATGATGACGTTTGCGTCAACCGCCATACCGACGGACAGGATGATACCTGCGATACCGGGCAGGGAAAGGTTGACCTTGGAGATACAGATGACAATACCGACGATGCCGATGTAGCCGCACAGTGCGAGCGATGCCATCAGACCGGGCATGCGGTAGAAGATGCTCATGAAGATCATGACAAGGAAAATACCGATGCCGCCTGCGATCACGGAGGTGGAGAGCGCTTCTTCACCGAGGGTCGGACCGATGGCTTCGAGCTGTACTTCCTTCAGTGCGAACGGCAGCTGACCGGAGGTGATGATCGATGCCAGCCATACCGCGCGCTCCTGGTCGAAGTTGCCTGTGATGGTACAGGAATCGGTGCGCATGACCTCGTGAACGAACGGCGCGGAAAGTGTTTCGCCGTCGAGGACAATGGCGATGTAGTTCTTCTGGTTCAGAATATTGTCGCCTGCAAGGACCTGTTCGGTTGCCGCTTCGAACTTGTCGATGGCGTCCGGCTGGAATTCCAGACCGACAAAGAACTGCGGGATACCCTGACCGGTTGCATCACCGTACTGCGGATATGCCGCCTTGATGTCCTTGCCTTCCAGCAGGACATTGCCGTCTGCGTCGCAGAATTCGAGCTTCGCGGTGGAGCCGAGCAGCTGGGATGCCTCTTCAGGGTCATCGATTGCGGGAATTTCGATACGGATACGGCGGTCACCGTTGAGGGTGGCGGTTGCTTCCGTGTAGCCGAGTGTGGTCAGACGGTTAACCATCATGTTCTGTACCGCTTCCATATTGAAAGCGAGTTCTTCGGGGGTTGGCTCTTCTTCCAGGTCTGCTTCATAAACGATGACCGATCCGCCGACAAGGTCAAGACCCTTGCGGACACCGCCTTCATCGAGAATGCCATCGAGGGGACCGACACCGAAGAGGGCAACGATGCAGACGCCGACGATCAGCAGAACAGAGAGGATAAAGCCGATGACATGTTTTGTCATAATATTTCCATGCATCCTTTCTGTGTGCGGCAGAGGGACTTTCCCCATCTCCCGCAAAAAATAAACATACTTATATTATACCTTTTTTCACCGCGTTTGTCAATTCTTTTTCCCTGTTTTCCTCATCAAGTTACAATTTTTTTACATACAAACAATGATCTTTGAAAAATTTCTCGTGTTCATAATTTAGCACTTTACTTTGACGAAGAAATGTAGTATAATAGATGCAGAATTGCCATTTGCCCGAAAAGGTAAGAAAGGAAATGACATCATGAACGAAAAAATGAAAGATGAAAAGATGGACCTTCTGTTCCGTGCCATTCTGTCTTTGGAAACGTCGGAAGAGTGCTATAATTTCTTTGAAGACCTCTGTACCGTTCCCGAACTGCAGGAAATGTCACGCCGTCTGTATGCCGCAAAGCTGCTCTCGGAGAACTGCATCTATACCGATATAGCGGAACGTACCGGTCTTTCCACCGCAACGATCAGCCGTGTCAACCGCTGTCTCAAGTATGGCGCTGACGGCTACGTCACGGTGCTGAACCGCATGAAAAACGAGGGGGAGGAAGCATGATCCGCCCGCCTTATTCCGTCCTTGCATCCTGTTACGATACCATGATGGAGGATGTTGACTACGCCGCATGGGCGGATTTCTATGAAGCACAATTTGCGCGTAATGCTTCCGCAAAGCCTGCGATGGTTCTTGATCTCGGATGCGGCACGGGCGTGCTCACCAATTTGCTTGCACATCGCGGCTATGACATGATCGGTATCGATCTTTCCGCCGAAATGCTGGCGCGTGCTTCTTCTGCCGCCGCTGCGGAAGGTCTTTCCGTGCTGTATCTGGAGCAGGATATGCGTGCCTTTGATCTGTACGGAACGGTCGATGCGGTGGTCTGCTCGCTGGACGGTATCAATTATTTAACGAAGAAAGAGGATGTCGCACGGTGTTTTGCAAGGGTGCATACGTTTTTGAATGACGGCGGACTGTTTCTGTTCGATGTCAACACCCCGTGGAAGTTTGAAAATGTCTTCGGAGACGAGTCCTATATATTGGAAGACGAAACGACGTTCCTCGGCTGGCAGAACCAGTACAACAAAAAGACGGGTCTTTGCCGCTTCTATCTGACGTTCTTCTGCGAGACTGCGTCGGGGCTTTGGGAGCGGTTTGAGGAAGTGCAGTCCGAACGTGCGTATTCCGATCGGGCACTGCGCAATCTGCTCGATGCGGCAGGCTTTGACGTACTCGATATCGTTTCCGATTTTGACGGTACACCGGCGGGCAAAGAAGACGAGCGCCACTATTTTATCTGTAAGAAAAAGTAATTGGAGAAAATCAAATGGAAAAGAAACCTCAGGCTACCATTCTGCGTGCCATGTCCCAGGACGGTTCCGCAAGAATTTTTGTCATCAATTCCACTGCGATCGTCAATGAGGCGATCCGCTATCACCAAACCACCCCGACGGCATCTGCTGCGCTCGGACGCGTTCTGACCGCTGCATCGCTGATGGGTGTTCAGCTCAAGGAAAAGAACAATCTGCTGACGCTGTCCTTCCGCGGCGACGGTCCTGCGGGTACGATCCTTGCCAGCGCTGACTACTACGGCAACGTCAAGGGCTACATTCAGAACACCGACGTCGATGTACCCAAGAAGTCCAACGGCAAACTCAATGTTTCCGCTGCTGTCGGTCACGGTTATATGACGGTAACGAAGGACCTCGGTATGCGCGAACCGTATATCAGCCAGTCGCCGATCGTTTCAGGTGAAATCGCTGAGGATATCACCTCCTATTATGCAACCTCCGAACAGACACCGACGCTTTGTGCGCTGGGCGTTCTGGTCGATGTCGATTACACCTGCAAGGGTGCGGGCGGCGTTCTGATTCAGCTTCTGCCGTTTGCCGATGAAGGTACCATTGATCTGATTGAGCGCAACGCGCAGTTCCTCTCTTCCGTGTCCAATCTGTTTGCGTCCGGCAAGAGCAACGAAGAAATTCTCGCAACGGCGTTCCAGGACATTCCCTATGACCTGTTTGACGAAATTGAGGTCGATTATGTCTGTGACTGTTCCCGTGAGCGTACCGGACGTGCTCTGGTGACCATCGGACGTGACGAGGTCAACGACATTCTTGCAGAGCAGGGACAGGTGGAAATCTGCTGTCACTTCTGCGACAAGAAGTATGTCTTCACGCCCGAGGATTGCGACGCGCTGTTTGCCGCAGCTGCTGCCCGGGCAGAAGAAGAGGACAGCGAGGAAGACGAATAAGCCCCAAAATCAGCCTCTTTTTCGGTGCACGGAAAATATTTCAAAAAAATTCTGAAAAAGTTTCAAAAACCTGTTGACAAAACGGTTTTGATGTGGTATAATATAAAACGTCGCAGGGAGAAAGACAAAAATCCGAATCCCAAAGACGTTATGGAAGCTTAGCTCAGCTGGGAGAGCATCTGCCTTACAAGCAGAGGGTCACAGGTTCGATCCCTGTAGTTTCCACCAAGGAGGAGTCGCTTGATTCCTCGTTTGGCCTGGTAGTTCAGTTGGTTAGAACGCTAGCCTGTCACGCTAGAGGTCGTGGGTTCGAGCCCCATCCAGGTCGCCATTTGCCTCTGTAGCTCAGTTGGTAGAGCAGAGGACTGAAAATCCTCGTGTCGTTGGTTCAATTCCGACCGGAGGCACCAAGTAAACGGCAATCGCCGTTGAAGATTGGCATTGCGTATTTCCATGTAAATACGCTTTCTGCGGATTTAGCTCATTTGGTAGAGCGCGACCTTGCCAAGGTCGAGGTGGCGGGTTCGAGCCCCGTAATCCGCTCCACAAGAGGATCGACTTGTTCGATCCTCACATATTCGGCGCCATAGCCAAGTGGTAAGGCAGAGGTCTGCAAAACCTTTATGCCCCAGTTCAAATCTGGGTGGCGCCTCCAAAAAGAAAAGCACTTCGTAAGAAGTGCTTTTCTTTTTGGAACGATGTGTTCCGCATACGGAACGTGAAGTGCCCTTCGGGTGTGATGTTGCCTTTGGCAGTGATGTACGCTTCGCGCGTGTAGAGGAACACATCACATCACTTTGCACCGTAGGTGCAATACATCACTGTGCCGCAAGGCATAACATCACTTCGGCATAGCCGATACTTCATTATTTACAAAACATTAAATCCGTGCTATAATATGAACGAAAGCGAGGTATTACTATGGCAGAATCTAAATTGCGTGAATTATCAATGGAGTTTTCCGTTGACATTATCAATCTTGTGAAATACCTCAAAACAAATCACGAGTCCGTTATTGCCAATCAAATTGGCAGAAGTGGCACTTCTATCGGTGCAAATATTCACGAAGCACAATATGCACAGGGTAAAAAAGATTTTATCTCCAAACTCGAAATTGCGCTAAAAGAAGCAAGTGAAACTGGTTATTGGCTGGAGCTTTTGCATAGAACGAACTATATTGAAGCGGAGCAATATAAGATTTTATCAGAAAAATGTGCTACGCTCCGCGTTATGCTTATTTCCTCATGCAAAACGGCAAAAGCCAATCAAGACAACAAATAATTTTCAAAATGTAGTTTTGTCAATGATGTGAGACTAAAAAACAAAAATAAAAGTAACGAGTTTAGTTAAATGCTTTTGCAGTCGAAAGGAGGGACGGAGCCTCGAGTGGAGAATGTAAAAGCGGCGCGCAGTTTAGGAGCAGTTGT
>JAZTZC010000400.1:0-17115 GCA_045637265.1 Eubacteriales bacterium
GTCATCGTACAGCAGAACATCGTTGAATTCATTGAGCGGGATGACATCGGCAGTTACATAATACTGATCGCTGCTGCGATTAAATTCGGAGATCGCTGCCATTAACCAGTTTGAGCTGAAATCCGAACAGATTTTTATGTGGATTTCACGGAGGTCTATCGGTACTTCACGTTCCGTTACGGCGATATGCTCCAGTTTTTGGGATGGTTTTCCGTCAGTCGTCCCCGAATACTTTCGAACAAGATTTGTATCGTTCACAATCCAGTATTCAAGACTGGAATTTTTCTGAAGTCCGCACTCTGCCCATTTAAGAATGGAAACCAACTCGCCGGTATCGGTGTATCGGGAAATTCCCTCATTTTCGATGACATAAATTTCCTTATTCAAACCATAGACAAACGCAGAATTACGGTATTCTGCGGGAAGTTCTCGCTTGATAACACAAATGCTCTGCTCACTGAGATCGATCTGATACTCTCCCTGACCATCGGTAGCGTTGCGGTCGATATAAAACACATCTCCGGCATGCTGTGCGAAGCTTGTTGAGAAACTACCTTTGTCCGGTACGGTGAATACTGCCTGCGCTGTCAATGTTTCATCATAATACCAAAGCGTTTTATCATCATGAATCAGAAAATACAAACCGCCGTTGCCGTCACTGCGGGCACAAAATGTACCGTAGGTCATAGGGAATGGCACGGTCATGGAATGCAGAATATCGCCCTCCGCCGACAGAATGTAAGCCTGCGGAAATGTCGTTGAGCCGTCATCCACATTCGTCAGAAGAAACCACTGACCGTCTCCTAACGGACACGCTGAAACGGATCTGCCCATCGTCAGACCGTCCTCGGACAGACCCTTTGGTTGTGGGGCATATACCGTTTCAACATATTCACCCGATTCGGTATACCGATCCAGCCGGGCTTTGAACATGGAGTCCTCCTTCGGACTGAAAAACACAAAAAAGCCGTCCCCGTCAGAAAAAACATCACCCGGCATAGTGCTGCCCGAAAAGTACCCAAGTTCCATTGTCTGATATTCACGGATCAACTGCATCGGTATGTCGGAATGCACCTCGTCTGACACGATTTCGTCACTGTTGTCAACGGCTTCTGTTGCCTGCGGCTGATCTGAATCGGTTGATGCTGTGCAGCTGCAAAAGAGCATGATGAGCAATAATAGTATGGAGAGAAAATGTTTCATGTGTGGCACAGTCCTTTCGTGTTTATTATAATGTGATGCATGGGCGTGACGGATGAAGCCGAAACTTTGCTGACAGGTTTTCTGACCGTTTATTCGTTTAAGTAAATCCAGACGCGGGAGTCGATGATTTTAGTGGATTCTTCAAGGGAGCGGGCGTTGTGTTTCCAGTAGGAAAGTTCTTCGTTGACAATGTGCAGAATATTGGTATCATAGGAAGAGCGCAGTTGGATGCCCGAAAAGAAATCAAGAATCTTTGCCTTGTCCTCCTCGGAGAAGTGATATGTTTTGAACGTATAAAAGCTGTTGCTTCCGTAGTCCTGGATCTCCTCATGCCAGCTGTCGATTTGCGCCATCTGAATTTCCGCTGCGGAAGCATTCTCGATCATCTCAATATCTTCCGTGTGATAATACTGATACTGATGTGCATCCAGCTGTGCCCTCATCGCGGAAGCCGTGACCGGAAGGCACTCCAGCAACGAATGGCTTTGCATTTCATCGCTCAACAGGAATTTGATAAACGCGACACAGCCCGGCAGGACATCGGTATCGGCAAGAATCGCAGGATAAAGGGTCGCGTAGCGGTTGATGACATACCCGCCATCCGCCGACGGTAAGCCGTACAGGGAGTAGTCATGTTCGCCGTACAGTCTTTGCAGCAGCGAGAAATGAAGTACACTGCTGATCTCCGTTTCCACAAAAGCCACGCCGTCCTCACGCATACGGTCGATCAGCATCCCATTGGAAATGCTGTTGCTGCCGATATTGGAAAACTGCGTTCCGCCGATATTCGCATCCACATGCGAGGAGAGCCAATCGAGAAACAGAATCATTTCGCGGAACTGCGGGGAATCAAAGGAGGAGGTCATGCCCTTGTAATCCACATAATCGGCAAGCGCATAATAATACATATATGGAATGATATCGGTCATGTCGATGCCGAGAGGACGTCGCTGTCCGTTCTGGTCAACAATATAAGATCCCACGCCGCCGATATAACCGGGCGCAAGCAGATAAGCACCGTCGGCAAGCGTATCGCGCAGAGTATACAGCTGCTCCCAATTCAAAGCGGAATCGCCGATCAGATCACTTTTCGCGGCAAGTGCTGTCATTCCCCAAGACAACGGGAACGAGTAGAGTGCACTGTCCTCTGCCAGGTAGCTGTCATAGATACCTTCCAGCAGGATATCCTGTACCTCATATCCGATGTCATAAAACGCTTTTTTGTCATAGTGTTTTTCGAAATTGAAAATATTATTCTGAAACAGCAGGTCTGTTTCGTCATCGTACAGCAGAACATCGTTGAATTCATTGAGCGGGATGACATCGGCAGTTACATAATACTGATCGCTGCTGCGATTAAATTCGGAGATCGCTGCCATTAACCAGTTTGAGCTGAAATCCGAACAGATTTTTATGCGGATTTCACGGAGGTCAGTCGGTATTTCACGTTCCGATACCTCGATATGCGAAAGAGTGCGGGAGTATTGACCGGCAACGGTCACCGGTGCACGGCGAACAATATTCGTATCGTTGATAATCCAATAGGAATCACTAAAATCTTTCTGAATCCCACATTCCGACCACTTCAGAATCGGAACCAGCGTGCCATTATCGGTATAGCGGGAAATGCCTTCACCCTCAAGGACATAAAGCTCCCCGTTCAAACCATAAAGGAATCGGCTAAAACGGAATTCATCGGGCATCATACGATTTACAACACGGATGTTCTGTTTGCTGAGATCGATTATATACTCTCCTCCGCCATATGTCATGTCGCGACTGATGCAAAACACATCCCCGGCAAGCTGCGCAATCGATGTACTATATTCTGCTCCGTCCGATGGCGTGATCACAGCACATTCTGTCAGCGTCTCATCATAGTACCAAAGTGTTTTATCGTCATGAATCAGAAAATATAAACCGCCGTCGCCGTCACTGCGTGCACAGTAGGTACCGAGGGTCATAGGAAATGGCACGGTCATGGAATGCAGAATGTCGCCCTCCGCCGAGAGAATGAAAGCCTGCGGAAAAGTCTCTATGCCGTCATATACCGAGGTAAGAAGAAACCACTGACCGTCCCGCAGCGGGCAAGCGGTATAAGCTCTGTTCATCTGCAAACCGTCATTGGACAGCCCCTTCGGCTGCGGGACATATACGGTTTCGATGAGTTCTCCCGCTTCTGTATATCGTTCCATTCGGGCTTTGTACTCGGAGTCCTCGTATACACTGAAACAGACCCAATATCCCTCATCGGCAGAAAAAACATCTTCCACCACCTTGCTGAGACCCGATTCGACAAAAAGCTCTGTTGTCTGATAGTCACGGATCATCTGCATCTGTACATCGGAATGCACCTCGCCGGATAAAACACCGTCTCCATGGTCAACTGCTCCCGTTGGCAGCGGCTGATTCGAATACGGATTACGGTCGGTTGAGACTGTACAGCCGCAGAGAAATATGGATAGCAGTAATAATATGGAGAGAAAATATTTCATGGGAGATGCATTCCTTTCGTAATTTGATTTATGCTTATTGGATAGTTTGTTTACTGTTTGCCGCGGAAGCCGCACGCATTACAGTAATATTCACCGGTTTTTTCATCATAATATCTGTTGGGGTGCTGTACTATTTCCCATGTATAAATCTCTTCGTGAATTCTTTTACAGTATGTACAATGTGTACGCTGTCTGAATTTTTCGACTCTTTTGCAGACAGCTGCTGTACCTTCAACTATTTCATTTCCCGTGTATTGATTGTAAACATCAGTAACTAAATTCTCGGTTTTGCAATAGACACAATAGGTGCCGTTTGCGCTTGAACACGGGTCGACGGGTTCAAATCCTGCTACTGCGGCAAAGGTATTCAACATCATTGCGGCAACACAAAAGATTGCCAGGGTGATCAGTGTTAGTCTTTTCACTAAAGTTTTCATGATTGTTTCCTTTCTCAATTATACCACATTCGTGGCATTTTGTGTGAATAATGTGTAAATAAAAGGGATGCTGTGCGATAAATCAAGGGGTGAATTTATCGTCACAAGAATCCATTCAAGTCCCCTGTGGACAGGTTGCATAGGCAAATTTGATTGCATTTTCTGATATGCCGTTTTTGGTAACAGTGACATTTAGAACAGCCTTATAATATGCTCCCGGTTCACCTTGGAAACTGACATTCAAACCATAATTAAGGCTACTTGTTGTTCTGCCGCTGTCATGATCGACGTATACCCAATCATTACCTACTTGCTTATATACTGCAAGCGAAGCGTTAATTTCAGATGTTCCGGCTTTTGCTGCTATAACAGCGCAAGCATATCCGTTTGTCCCGTTGAAATCAATTGTTGGAGCTACGGATGAAATGTTATCCCATAACGGAATAGCAACACCAGAGTTCGGCACTGCTGCTGTTACAGATGTCATAATGCAGAGCATCACTATACCAATGAGTAGCAAAGATAACCATTTTTTCAAAAAAATCACCTCCTCTGTTTATTTTTAATAATATCCCCCTCTACTATATATAGCAATCGAGAATACAAACTGTCTCACTTTTTTGAAAAAATTTACAAATAAAATTCGTTTTTGTCGGCTTGACTATCTCTAATTACAATGCTATAATGATAACGACGAAATCAGTTGGAGGACTTATCGTGTTATTTTTTCAAGTTTTGGATGCAATTGAAGATGAGAACGAGCGTATACAATTACAGAAACTATTCGAAGAACATGCAAAACGGATCAAGTTATATATAAAAAACCACTTTTCCCTTTCCGCGGAGGAGATCGATGATGCTGTTGGTGATGTGTTTCAGAAAATCATCAGTGAACGAAAAGAAATATTGCATGTACACCCGGATATTCAAATCAAGCAGATACTTTTGATTACTCGTCGTATTTGTTTGAACAAGCGAAAAAGAAATACACTGGAATTAAATTTATTTACATCTCTGGACGAAATTAAAGATAACAGTAATACATTCGACATGATTTCAAGCGAAAATCATGATTTTACGGTTGACATTGCGGAAAAAGAAGTCGATTCGCAAAATATCAGATTTATCATTGATTTTATTTCAAAAATGGATAAAACAACATCCACGATATTTTTAATGAAATTTGCTTATCACAAAAGCAATGTTGAAATCGCCAAAATACTGCATATGAATGCATCCACCGTTGGCACAATACTTAACAGAACAATTACGAAAATTAGAAAGGCATTGGGAATCAGTTGATATGACAAACACCTCCAATTTTGAGAAATTACTGCAATATGCTGCTGAAACATATATCAATGAAGAAATTGAACAATATAAAAATGCGGATATTTCAGATATTTTTATTAGTAATACGTTGGCAAGGAAAATATATAAACGAATACAAGCAACAACAGACAAAACACTTCTTCACTTTTTCACAAAGGCTGCGTGCATAATCATTGCAATAGGCATCACCGCTTTCACGATCAGCATGAGCATACCGACAGTTCGGTCGTTGTTTTTCGAATTTCTTGAGGAGAAATTTGGTGATTACATTGGTGTTTCTTATTATGATTCAGATTCCGATACTGTGATGAACACTGTTGAAACGCCTGATATTCCGAATAACTGGAATACCAATATCATTATAGATACACCGATTATTTTCTCCTGCGAACTGATTGGTAATGAAGATGAAAGCATTCTCTTTACACAGCAATTAAAGAATACAGAAGATACATTCCTCTATATTGACAACGACCCGATCTCCACAGAAACCGTATATCTCAACGATATCCCAGCCACCCTCTACACATATGCTGACGGTGCATTGATTCTCCTATGGACAGATCGATATGTATTTACCATGACAGCACACCATACATCCCGTGAGACATTGCTCGCACTCGCAGAATCCGTTTCAAAATAAAAACATGCCCTGTGTACCTTTTGTGGAAGATACACAGGGCATATGTTATGCTTTCATCGACTTTTTGATCTTGATAATATCCTTTAACATGCGGATGCTGTCGCGGACGAGGTGAATGGAGCTTTCGCGGTGATTGACGATTTTGATCGGCAGCTCCGTCATGGTACAGCCTGCCTTCTGCGCGCGCATCAGCATTTCCAGATCAAACGCAAAGCGGTCGATCTCGCACTGTGCAAAGATTTTGCGTCCGACATCCCCGCGCAGTGCTTTGAAGCCAGCCTGCGAATCGCTGTGGCGGAAGCCTGCGGCAAGGCAGAGGATGCGCAGATACAGAATGGATGCCAGCTTGCGCATCGGCGTATAGCCAGCATAACCCTCTGGGTGGATGGCGCGGGAACCGATCAATACATCGGCACCCGTATCGGTCATCTGCCGGACTGCCGCCTCGATGACATCGGTACCGTAAGCCAGATCGCAGTCGGTATAGAGCACGATATCGCCGTCGGAGGCGAGCATACCCATGCGGACGGCATAACCCTTTCCGCGGTTGGGATTGTAGATACAGGCGCGCACATTGGGGTATTGCCCCTCGGCTTGGCGGAGCAGATCGGGTGTTGCGTCATGAGAACCGTCGCTGACGAAAATCAGCTCAAAATCATCAAAGGCGCTGCGGTTCTGCATGCCGTTCAGTGCTTCCCACAGTGTCCGAATGGTATCACGGACGATCAGTTCTTCATTATAAGCGGGAATGATGACGGATAATTTCATAGGATCGCTTCCTTTTTGTATAACAAAAGATCGAAGGCAATTTCGGTTTCCAGCTTGTCCTGTGCATACAGACGGTCGCGGTCGGCGGGAGCGGTCTTCCAGTAATACGGTGTCATTGCAAACAGGGCGCGGATATGATCGGGATCGGTCACGGTGATGGTGTCAGTCACGCGGCGGACATCGGTGAGCGTGAAGTGCTCCAGCGTATCGCGGCGGACTTCGTTTTTGTACGGGGTTTCGTAAAGGACCTGTTTCATGCCCCACAGATGCTCCTCGGCAGGAACTGCCATCAAGAGAAATCCGCCGGCTTTGAGCACACGGGCAAATTCCGCATCTGCAACAGGTGCAAACAGATTGATGATGCCATCGGCTGAACCGTCGGCGACCGGCATTTCAAACAGGGAAGCAACGGCGAAGGAAATGGTTTCGGCACGTCCTGCGGCTTTTGCACGTTTGGCCCCGTGCGACACGGCATCACGGGACAGATCAAAGCCGGCACAGACGGGCATACAACCGCAAGCCGAAAGTGCTTCATGCAGCCGCGCGGTATAATAGCCCTCGCCGCATCCTGCATCGAGTATGACAGGTCGGGGCAATTGCATCGCGGCGACAGTATCGCAGACGAGACGGTTGACGCCACCGGAAAAGGCACGGTAGTAGCCGCCGTCGAGAAATGCGGTTCTTGCGCGTACCATCTCAGCATTGTCACCGGGCAGTGTGGCACCGCGTTTCTGCGGCAGGAGCAGGTTGACATATCCCTGCTTGGCAAGATCAAAGCTGTGTCCGCGCTCGCAACGGAGAACATACGGTTTTTCGTCCAGCATCGGGACAAGTGCGGACCCGCAGTTGGGACATTTCCATGCAATGTGCTTCATTATTTGCTGACCTCTGTGAGAACCGCATGGACAACATATCGGTTTTCATTGACATTCATACAGGTGGAAAGCGTCAGAATCCGGCTGTTGCCTTCAATGGCAACCTTCGGTGAAATATCGGAACGTGCCCGGACGGAATCGACCCACTGTAAAAATACCTTCTCATCCTTGTTGAAATTCATACGCCAGGAATGATTTTCAACGCTTGCAATCTGCGGCGAGGTTTCGTATGCGGCGAACACCTCATAGGTATACATCGCCTCATCGGTGTAGATATGGATGCAACGGTTGTTTTTCCAATAGCTTTCGTCCTGGAAGTGCAAAAGATTTGCAAACATCGGCGATCCGCTTTCCATATTGTGTCCGTAAATGACGGTATGTCGGTTGGTGGATACTGAAACGCTGTTGCGGTAGTCAAGGTAAATGGAGCCTGCGGGGTTATACGCACCGTTGTACGCATAATGCAGGTAGTAATCGTTGTCCTCACCCTGCACAACAGGGTAATTGATCTTTGTATCGCCCGGCATTTCGATCCAGCCGATGACATCTTTATTTTCGTTGCGCAGAAGCTGCAGCTGCCCCTGTACGATCATCAGCTTTTCGTTGAACTGGGTGTCATATCCTGCGGTTGCGTTGGTATCGGATTCTTCTTTTGTTCCGTTGACCGGGGTGAGCGTGCTCATAGCGGAGGAACGGATGGCGTGCGTCACAAGATCTTCGCGGCGATCGGTTTGATCGAAAATGTTTTCAAAATCGCCGTAGATTTTGTCTGCCTGGTGATAAGAATACAGCTTTGCGACGATCTGATAGCCGGAAACGAAGAACGCGACGACGGCTGCCCAGAAAATGGCCTTGCGGAACAGCTCGATGATGACATCCACCGGGTCTTTTTTCTTTTTCTTCGGTGGTGCACCGAGGTCGTCTGCGGTGACATGCTCCAAAGACTGCACAAAGACGTTGCGGTAAGGATTGTCATACGATTCGTCGATCATGGAGAAGTCGGCATTGTCACGGCGGAGCTCCGCTTTTTCCTCTTCTGACAGCTGCGGTGCCGCTTCTTCTGTCGGCTGATCCATCGGCTGATCTTCAAGAACGGTGGTTGTATGGATAACAGAGGAGACAACAATCTCCTCGTCTGCTGTATTCGGTTGTTCGGTCTGCGGTTCGGATGTCTGTTCCTCGGATGGGGGATTCTGCGGGGTGTTCTCCCCGTCAGCACATCCTGCCGCGCTTTCCGTGTCTGTTTGTTCGGCGGATACGGTATCCGGCTCCGATGCGATCGGCTTCTCTTTCTTTTTCTTCTTTGCCATGATACGCAGACCTCCTTTCTGTAAAAATCCGGCACGCAAGCGGTGCGGCGATTATATTCATCTTATACCTATATATTATAACAAATAATGCAGGCAAATGCAAGTGGTAATTGACGGATATTGTGTGAACATTTTTTTAATCAAAAACAGGAGTCCCGTGCGGAACTCCTGCTTGTATGGATTTTGGATTACGGATTGTTGAAGAGAACCGGGGTTTCCTGATAGGTGTACGGGCAGACCGGAACATCGAAGACGGTCAGATCGATCTGGACCGATGCCATATCACAGAAACCGGTAGCGCCAGAATAAGCGAGAAGATCGCCGCGGTTTACGGTATCGCCGACCTCAACAACTGCTTCGGTCAGGTTCTTGTACCAGCTCTTGAGACCCAGACCGTGTTCGACGACAACCGTGACACCGGACAGATCGGTTTCGCCGACGTAAATGACGACACCGTTGTTGACTGCGGAAACTTCATGTCCTTCGGAAACCATGTAGACAACGCCGGGGTTCTGGTAGCTTGCGCCGCCGTTGATGACACGGATGCGTCCGTAACCGGCACGGATCTGTGCAACATCGGGTGCACCGGTGAGGAAGGTACCTTCAAAGAGGTGATCGGTGGCGATGTTCAGAGATTTTGCGACGGGGGTCATGATATCATCGTAGGAAGCGAGCGTTGCCTCGGTACGGGTTGCATCGATGACCGACTGACTGACGGTCATGCTGGCTTCCTTGTAAGCATATTCCGCAACATTGAGCACCAGCTCCTGCGTGACACCGTCACAGGACAGCGTAAACGTATAAATACCTGCGGGATTGGAATAGTTGACGGGAACAAGCGCACGGTAATAATCGCCGTCTTCCACGAACGTCGGCTCAAATCCGCCCAGATCCGGTTCTGCCGTAAAGAGGATATCTGCGTCAGCGGGCTTGTCCTTGACGGTGATGACACAGAACTCGCCGTTGGTGATCGTTGTAGTGTTCAGATAGAACGAAGCGGGTGCGTTGACGGTTGCCATAAAGTCATAGACCGCCTCACCCTGTCCTTCTTTGCCGTCGACCTCGTACCACTTGGATTCAATATGGAAACGGAGCTGTTTCTGCTCGGTGATGGAGATCTGGTTCAGGTTTGCGTAGTTGTCCTTGTAAATGATATCGTCGCCGTCATAAACCGTGATGTCGATGACGTCCGGCTCGAGATTGAACGAGAGGGACAGACGTGCGTTCATGCGGTAGTTGTGCATCTCGTCAGTGGTCTCGGTATCCAGCGGACGGTAGGTACCGTTGAACAGCTGGTAGCGCCAGTTCAGCTCCTGCGGCAGAACCGCTGCACCACCAATGGTCAGAACCGGGTAAACGGAGCCGTTGTACAGGCAGGCGGCATAGTCCTTGCAGAGGAAGGCGGACGCATCCTCGGAGGTGATTTTATAAATGACACCGTCGGGATCGCGGAAGAACGCGGCACCGGGATCGTCCGTGAAATAATATTCATAGACACTGGAGCGATTGAACCCTTCATAGGTGACTGTAAAGGTTTTGGAATCCGCAATGGCATCCGGCATGGCTTCCTGCTCGACCGCGTTTTTGTTGAGTGAGGTCAGAAAGGCAATTTCTGCGGCAGCCTCTTTGTTCTGCTGCTCTGCATCCTCTCCTTCACTGTTCGGTGTGAAGACATAGGTACCGCCGTCGGGGTCGAGAATGGACATTCTGATAACCGCGCGGCTGTCCTCGATGCTGGCATCCTGAGAGCCTATGTAGGAAGCGACCGCAAGATAGGTCGGGATAAACAGAAGCAAAATGAAAATGAAGGCTTTTAATTTATGATTCATATGATCCTCCATGAAAATGAGGTTTTATCTTATATTATTATGCATCTATTATACACCATTTCCATCATGCGGTCAAGGGGTATTTTGTAAATGAATGGGACAAAGCATAAAAAATCCGCTCCGATGCCGCAAAAAAGGGTGGTCATACACGATATGCCGTGCACGACCGCCCGTAATTTTTGTCTTATAAAAATTCCTTCAGACGCTCGACATACTGCTCGCAGAAGCCGATCAGGTCACCTGCCAGACGGTAGGATTCGGGGGAGCAGCCGTTCTCGGAGCAGACACGCTGCGCCTTCTTCATATCAATGATGCCCATTGTCGTCCCGTTTACCATGATTTCGGCACATTTGGAAACGGATTTGTCAAACATGGTCTGCATGGTGATGCCGATCTCCGCAGGAAGCTTTTCCAGCGCGGTCAGTTGTTCTGCGGGAACATGAAGCTCATGCAGTGCTGCCGCCGCTTTCTTTGCATAGCCTGCGTAGCCCTCCATCATATCGGTGATGACCTGACGCAGCTCGGAGCCTGCAATGACGCTGTCGTTCTTTTCGGCATCTCCCGCCTTTCCGACCATTTTTGCGGCGGAATCGGCACCCATCATCGCGTTCTTGTAAAGGTCGGAATACAGAAGCACATCCGGGGACTTGACGTCTCCGCTTTTGTATTCTTTGGCGGCGGCGAAGTTCGGTACCCGCTCGGTTTCTGCTGCTTTGTTTTCCTGATTCATATGCGAAACTCTCCTTTTCTTTGATAGGGACAGTATGGACGGATGCGGCGGCCTTTATGCATCGGGAGGGAACGCGTTATGATTGGGAATCGGTATTTTTTTCTGTGCGAAGTGTGAGAAAATGTACGGGATGTCTTGCAATGCGGCGCGGAATTGTGTATAATGATACTGATAACAAATGAGATGGGAGGTCGATGCAGTGCTGACGGTATACGATGTGATTGCAAAAAAAAGGGACGGCGGAATTCTGACCGAAGAGGAAATCCGCTTTCTGATCGACGGATATTGCGCGGGGCAGATTCCCGATTATCAGATAGCATCATGGCTGATGGCAGTCTATCTGCGCGGCATGACTGCCGAAGAGACTTCGATTCTGACGGATGTGATGCTCCGATCGGGTGACATCGTTGATCTTTCGGAATTCGGGCATCTGTCGGCGGACAAACATTCCACGGGCGGTGTCGGTGACAAGACCACCTTCATCGTTGCGCCGCTTGCCGCAGTTCTCGGCTGTAAAACCGCAAAGATGTCGGGGCGGGGTCTCGGTCATACCGGCGGTACGATTGATAAGCTGGAGGCGATTCCCGGTTACCGCGTTGCGCTGACAGAAGAAGAATTCCGTGCGCAGGTGCGTGACATCGGCGTATCGGTCATCGGTGCGACGGGAGACATTGCGCCTGCCGATAAGCTGTTGTATGCACTGCGCGATGTGACGGCGACGGTCGATTCCCTTCCGCTGATTGCGTCAAGCATCATGTCAAAGAAGCTGGCGGCGGGGACATCGTCGATCGTTCTCGATGTCACGGTCGGATCGGGAGCCTTTATGAAAACAGAAGAGGACGCAGCAGCCCTTGCGCGTGCGATGGTCGACATCGGTGTACGTGCGGGTAAGCGGATTACCGCTGTTTTGACCGATATGGATCAGCCGCTCGGCAGAACGATCGGCAATGCCCTGGAGCTGGAAGAAGTGATCTCATTTTTGCAGGGGGACGACACGGGGCTTGACGATCTGCGCGAGGTGTCATTGACGCTTGCGGCGTATATGGCGGCAAATGTTCACGGTATTTCCGCCAAAGAAGCCTATCAAAAGGCATATGATGCATGGAAATCGGGCGCGGCATATGAAAAATTTGTCGAATGGATCACATCCCAGGGCGGCGATCGGATGTGGCTTTGTGATCCGACTGCCCGATGTCAGGCACCCTTCTCGCGGGAGATCAAAGCGCCGTGTGACGGCTATCTCGCCTTTGCCGATGCAGAGAAGATCGGTCTTGCGGCGATGTAGCTTGGTGCAGGACGAAAGACCAAGGATGATGTCATTGACATGCTGGCAGGCATCCGGATGTGCCGCAAGGTCGGTGAAGCTGTCTCTTCTGATGAGACGGTCGCGATACTGTATACATCGGATGCATCGCGGCTGGATGATGCGGAAGCGCGGTTGCTGACGGCGCTTCGGTATTCCGATGAGAAGCCGCAGATACGAAAGCATATTCACGGGGTGATCCGTGGAGAAGATACAGAGAGGGAATGATGATGGAGGAAATTCGGTTTTACTCGCCGATAAAAGAGGGACGGCCGGTACGTACTTCGGATGGTACAAGAAGATTTGCAAAAGACTCCCTTGACGGCAAATATGGCAGTGAAGCGCTGGCGCATCCGTTTGTCACGCTGACAGATACAGAAGGACTGTCACCAAGACAGCTCTATGACCGCGCGGTCACGGAAATCGCCGCATATGCCCCGCTGCGCATTGTCACCGATGAGGACGGTGCGGTACGGGAGCTTTTGTCGGGTGCGGCAACGCTCGGTGCGGCGATCCGACACGTTGTTCCGGCAACGGTCGACGGTACGAATGCCGTCTGCGGATCCATAAGCCATCTGACCTGTAATTTTGACCGTGTGGTCAGAGAGGGTCTGGATTCCTTTCTGGCAAGAATTGATGCGCGCATGGAGGATCCTGTGCTGAATGAACAGCAGCGGGAGGTACTGCAGTCTCAGCGGAATGCATGGGAGGCAATGAAGACCTATCACACCCGGTATCTTGCGCATCTTGCCGATGGTATGGCGCAGGCGAAAACAGAAACGGAAAAAGCGCATTACAAAGCACTTTATGACACCTTATCCCATGTACCGTTCTCTCCTGCAAAGACTTTCCGTGAAGGTGTGCAGAGTGTGTGGTTTACGTTTTCCTTTATCCGTCTGTGCGGCAACTGGCCGGGTATCGGACGGATGGATCTGATGCTCGAAGACCTGTATCAGAACGATCTTGCCGCGGGTGTCATTACCGAAGACGAAGCGAGGGAGCTGCTTGCCCACTTCTTTATCAAAGGCTGTGAGTGGATTCATCTGACGGGACGCGGCTCGGGCGATGCACAGCATTATCAGAATCTGGTGCTGGGCGGCGTGGATGAGAACGGTGTTGACCGCACAGGTGATGTCACACGGCTGATGCTGGAAATCGTTGAGGAATTTCCGATTGCTGATTTTCCGATTACGGTTCGTGTCGGCAAGTCCTCGCCTGCATGGATCAGAACGAAGATGGCAGAGGTCATCCGTCACGGCAGCGGCGTTGTCGCGATGTACAATGAAGACCTGATTATCGATTCGCTCGTCGGCTTTGGCTATGATCTGCGTGAGGCAAGAAAGTTTGCCAACGACGGATGCTGGGAGATTCAGATTCCCGGACGGACACGCTTCATTTACAGTCCGATGGATCTCTACGGTCTGTTTCTGCGCGAGGTTCTGCGGCTGGATGACGAAATTCCCGCAGTATATGATGATTTCGACGCGATGTACGGTGCATTCCGTGAAAAGATGGATGCCGTACTGGACGGTTTCCATGCGGGTGCGGATCATTTATTCGGGGATTCGCCGTCGGGCGTCATCGATCTCTTTGAAGACGGCTGTATTGAAAAGGCACGCGCCTATCACAACGGCGGACCTGTCTATAACGCATTGTCTCCGCATTTCGGCGGAATTCCCGATACGGCAAATGCAATGTATGCGACCCAAAAGCTAGTTTTTGAAGAGAAGAAGCTGTCGTTTGCCGATTTCATGGAAATTCTCAAAAACAACTGGGATGGCGAAGAAGCACTCCGTCAGTATGTGCGCACACACTATACCTATTACGGAAACGACAATGATGAAGTCGATACCATTGCCGCGCGGATCATTCACGATTTTGTTGAGGACTGCCGACGTGTTGAGTGTCGGAATGACGTTCTGCGTCCGCCGGGAATCTCCACATTCGGTCGGCAGATTGAATGGCGGGAGCAGCGTCCGGCATCTCCGCACGGATTTTTCCGAGGAGACATTCTTTCAGGCAACATCAGTCCGACGCCGTCAACCGATATGGCAGGTGCGACAGCCATCATCCGATCCGCATGCAAAGCGGACTATTCACGTCTGACCTGCGGTACGGCACTTGATATCCGACTTGACCCGAAAGCGGTGTCCGGTGAACGTGGAATCACCGCGATTGAGGGACTGCTCGGTGCGTTTCTGACGCTCGGCGGATTCTTTTTGCAGATCGACGTTGTCGACAATGCGATTCTGCTGGATGCACAGGCGCATCCCGAAAACCATCAGAGCCTTGCCGTGCGCATTTCCGGATGGTCGGCGCGGTTTGTGACGCTGGACAAGCATTGGCAGGATATGGTAATTGAACGGTCAATACAGAATGTATAACGATACACACAAGTGAGGAACAGAATGAATACAGAACAGATCAAACAGGCAATCCTTGCAGGCGATACCTGCATGGGTATGGAATTTGGCTCCACACGCGTCAAGGCAGTGCTTCTGAATGCGGAACACGAGGTCATTGCGGGCGGTGCTGTGACATGGGAAAACAAATGGGAGGGCGGCATCTGGACCTACGATCTTGCCGACGCCGTTGCCAATATGCGGGCATGTTATGCCGCGCTCAAACAGGATATTTGGGGTAAATACGGTGTTGTACTGACAAAAATCGGGCAGATCGGTATCTCCGGCATGATGCACGGACTTCTGGCACTCGATGAAAACGGAGAACTTGTCACGCCGTTCCGTACCTGGCGCAATACGATGACCAAGCCCGAGGCGGATTTCCTTTCCGAGCGGTTCGGACATACCATCCCGCAGAGATGGTCGATTGTACATCTCTATCAGCTGATGAAGACGGAGCCTGAAAATGCGGCAAGAATCAAAAAGATCACGACACTATCCGGGTACATCCATCTGCTTCTGACAGGGGAGCTTGTGATCGGCTGCTGTGAGGGTGCGGGTATGCTTCCTGCTGAAATTGTCGGGGACGAGCCCGATTATGTGCCGCATATGGTCGCTTCCTTTGATGAACTGGCAGAAGACGCGGATATGCCATGGAGATTAAAAGATATTTTCCCGCGGGTGCTTCGTGCAGGCTCCTCGGGCGGTGTGCTGACCGAGGCAGGTGCGGCTTTGCTTGACGATGGCGGAACGCTTTGCGCGGGTATTCCGCTGTGTCCTCCCGAGGGTGATGGCGGTACGGGTATGGTCTGCACGGGCAGTCTGGCACCCGGTATGGCGACGGTTTCGGCGGGAACCTCGACCTTCGGTCTGTTTGTCCTTGACCGTGCGCCCGCACATCTTGACCGCAAGCTGGAGCTGACAATCACGCCCGACGGCAATCCTGTCATTGAAATTCAGAGCAACAACGGTACGGCAGAGCTTGACGGCTGGGTCGGCATTGTCGCGGATGCAATGAAGCGGCTCGGTGCGGACTGCGATGTGCAGGATGTCTATGCGGCACTGCTTGGTGCGGCACGGGAAGGCGATTATGCCTGCGGCGGTGTGCTTGCGTACAACTGTCTGTCGGGTGAGCATCTGCTTGACATTGCCGAGGGGCGTCCGTTGTTTGTCCGCACACCCGACAGCAATCTGAATCTGCCGAACTTCATGCGCTCCCAGCTGTTTGCGATTTTCGCACCGTTGGCATACGGTCTTGGTCTGTTGGATGAGGAAGACAGAGAAAAGATTGTGTCAGTCAAGGCACACGGAGGACTTTTCCGTACACGCGGTGCGGCACAGCCAGTGCTTGCGGCGGCACTCGGCAGACCTGTAACCGTTTCCGAGGAAGCGGGAGAGGGCGGTCCGTTCGGTGCAGCATTGCTGGCATCGTATGCTATGCGCAGAAACGACGGGGAAACGCTGGCAGCCTATCTTTCTGACCGCGTTTTTGTCGGGGCAAAGGTACATACGGAGATGCCCGATGCGGCATTGATGGAAGAATACCGCGCTTACATGGAGAACTACACCCGCGGACTGGCGGTAGAAAAAACAGCGGTCAATACACTGTAAGGGACTGGAACGAACGATGGAATTCAGAAAAACAACCAAAGCAGACATTGCGCGCGTCTGCGAGATTTTTGACGGCGCAAGAGAAACCATGCACGCACAGGGCATTGACCAATGGACGGACGGCTATCCGGCTGAGTCCGACATTATCGCCGATATGGAATCGGGTGAGTCGTACGT
>JAZTZC010000401.1:0-3637 GCA_045637265.1 Eubacteriales bacterium
CGGACGATATGCAGGTGCGCAGTCGCACAAATCTCCTCACCTGCCCGAAGCAAAATACTGCCGCCGACATACAGCATATCATCCCCAACCGCCCCTGCAGAAAAGCCTTCACAGCCGACAAGTGAGACGGACGCGGTATAAACAGCACAGTCTGCATTCGTTTCGGTACGGAACAGCAGAGATCGATGTTCCACATTCCACGATACCGCCTCACAATCCTCGGGAATCACCCCAAATAACGGCTGAATCTGATACCGCACGGACAGCGTCAGCGACTCCGTCCCTTCATTTTTGATGCGGATCTCCATGCGCTTATGACGGGTGCGATCCGGGATGGAAACACTCACGCGGTAGGAGATCTGCGGCAGAAGTCCAAGATAATGAACAGAGGTCGGTGTGATGACAACAGAGGAGGACGCACGGCAGAGATCGTGATATCCACCCGCACCGTAGATCGACAAAAGAAGCTGTTCCCCGCATCGCTCCGACAGCGCATCTCCGTACCACGGTGTGACGCGGCACTCTCTGGCATTTCCAAAAAACGTAAAGCCAAGGGTATTCATGGTCACAAGCGTGCCAAATACCCCGTTTGACAGCAAAAATGTCCACGGCATTGGTTGGTTTCCTTTGTTCACCACTGCACACCGTTCGTCAAGCGTATACCTTGTCGTAAACGAGCGCGTTTCACAAGGAAGGATCACAGGCTCAGTTTCCCTCGGTATATCACCTGAATCGTTCTCACCGATGATAAGAACCGCAGAAAGGAAAATTCCGTCATCTGAAAGCTCTTTGCGCCGACAGATATGAATTCCACCGCGGTCATTTCCTCCACCGAGGAAAAATTGCAGACCAAGCGTTTCAACGGTTTTTCGCAGACGGTGATCAGTAGGTCTTCCGTACGCATCCGTTTCATCGGTACATAAGACAAGATCGAGCGACACACCGCACAACAAAAGATACTTCCACGCCGCAAGAACAGCCGATGCACGCGCGATATCCGCCTCCCCCTCTCCGCTCATCAGACAGATGCACGGCAAATCCCCAGATATCCCGTACTTCCAGAACCGTTCTTTTCCGTGCGGAGCGCAGATCGGACGACAGCGACCGTTTGCTTGCATGAGATGGGTTTTTCGGCGGTGTGCAATGGCAGACAGTATTTCCTCCGCATATGCACTCCAATCGGTGTACCCACACAGCATCCGCAGTTCTGCTCGAATACGCGAAAACAATCCGGCATCAAATACAGGCGCTTCCTCACCGAGGGAAAGCATCACTGTCGTTCTGCCATGGACAGCGCGTCCACGCATACAGAGAAGCGGAACAGACGCATAGGTCTTGTGCGAGGACAGTTTTTTTGAACATGTCGTTTCCTTTCCGAGCGACAGACAGTCCTCCTCGGAATAACTGACACCAAGCAAGCACGATGCGTCAGATACGGCACGGAAATGCTCCAGTCCTCCAAGTCTGACCGACAGCTTCTGTGCAAGCTCTCCTTCCGCACGAGGACGACGTTCCACAAATACGGTATTGTTTGTATCATCTGCCGCGGTACCGAGAAACAGATCAGCAAAAGTTCGGTGTACCGCATATGCATATGGCTCATACAGGACAGGACGGAAATAGACCGTCATCACACAGGGAACCGCCATGCCGCCGCGTTCCAGCTCCAATAAAAAAGCAAAACCGACACCGCTCGTGGAAATCCGCGCCGTGAGCTGGCAACGTGTTCCATCCGCATAGTCGCCTGTCCAGCACAGAGCATCGGCGGTTTCGGAAAACGTAAAGACTGCGTCACATCCCGCTCCTGCTGACCGTCTGCACGGTGTATAAACGACATTCCGTACAGCATCAAAGCAGAAAAAGGTCGGTGGCAGTGACCGCAGATCCCACTCCGTCGGTGTCAGAGCAAGCTTGCCGTGGTACAGCGTCATCCCGCCATCCGAGGACGCCAAAATACGTGTGGCGGTATTGGAAAGAACTGCGGTACACGGCATTTCGGCTTCTTCCCATTTCGTGACAGCGTCGGATACAGCACGCGCAATCTGACCCTCCGGCAATGCCGATCCCCGGAGCAGCGGTGTCATTTGCAGATCGGCTGGGATTCGCTCCTCCAAAAGTGACAGATACGCCTCCATGCGTTCATCCGACAGAAAATACCTCTGAAAGATGCCGTCAAATGCAGCATTTGTCAGCGCCATCAGACTCATACCCATGTGGTGCGCCATATAGGATCGTACCACAGCATACCCGCCGCCGACACGGTCAGACGTTGCATCCAACGCTTCATACAGACCGTACGGTCCTGACAAACCGACGGACATCGCCCCCTCCAATGCACCTTTGACCGTCCCAGGTGCAAACGGCAGCATCAGATAAAGCGCATACGGCATGCACAGCGTCTGCCGCTCCATATCAGAGCATAGAGCAAGCGACGGTACACCGTACGGCTGATACTGAAAATTGCGTTCCCTGTCGAATCCGAAATACGCCCCCTCGGATTTGCCGAACAACATCATATCTCCTGTATCCGTTTTCAGTATCACACGATCGGCTTCCTGCGCTTCAAAAGCAAACGCCAGCATTTCCGCACTCACGGAGTTTGCAGGTGACAGCATCCAGAGTGAAGGCATAAAGTATTCAAATGCCGATCCCGTCCACGAAGCAATCCCGATATGTCGGTTTCCCTCGGTCATCGGTTTTCCGAGATGCGCCCAAGCCTCGGCGGGAATCTGTCCCATGGCTATCGCATAATACACCGCAGAACGCACCTCGGATGCGTAAAGATCATAACGAGATGATGACAGCATCTGCGTTTCCGTATCATAGCCGAGATGGAGTTGTTTTGCCTGTTCATGATACAAAAATGAAAAATCCATGTTTTGCGCGAGATGATACAGCTTTTTTGCAGTACGCAAGAGGCGCGCGTCGTCCTTTGCGTGCTCCATGGCTCCTTGCGCGGCACAGATCAGCGCACATGCCAGATTGCCTGAGTCGACTGTCGAGATATACGGAATACCGATGACCTCACCGCTTTTCAGATCATACCAGTTATAAAAATGTCCTTTATACCGCCGAAGCTGTGTCAACTCGGCATACGCCGCATCGAGTCGTTCTCGGAGTACCCGCGCATCGATAAACCCAAACGTACAGGCAGAAACACAGGCACAGAGATAAAGACCGATATTCGTCGGCGAGGTTCGCTGAGCGACCTTCTTTTCGCTGATCGGAAACCATTGGACATTATCAGGCGGTAAATGATGTGATGCGGCATTCACATGATCTTCAAAAAACTGCCAGATCGGTGCGGCATACGCACGGGCTTCCTCGACGCTAAGCGCACCGTCAGGCTTTTTTTTTGCAAAATCCGCAGAAAAACGATGCGTATATCGCGTTTTCGGTGTCCCTGACAGATAATAAGCCATCCACGGCGCACAGACCCATAAAAGACCAATCAGTTTAGCCCCTGCATGTGGTGAAAACAGGAGCAGTGCCGCACCGATCAGCACAGATGCGCGCATACCTGCATACAGTGCGGCGGCAGACCCTTTTGCACGGCGTTCGCCTTCCCCTGCCGTAACCCATTCAAGCAGACGACGTTTTGAGATGAACATCCGATACAGGGCGGTAATCATCGCTT
>JAZTZC010000402.1:0-3323 GCA_045637265.1 Eubacteriales bacterium
GGCAATGCAGATCTCTGCCATCTTGTCAACGGTCCATTCGTTGTCGTTGACATAATCATAAAGGGACTTGTCGAAGCCGAGCACATTGTATATTTCCTTGTTGAACGTAAATCCGGATGCGCGGGACAGAACGGAAACGGAATAGTTGCCTGCTGCAGCGTAATGGTTTCCGCCCAGTTCAAACACATCGGTCGCCGACGGATTCCACCACGGCTGGGAAAGATCGACATGAACCAGATTCTCCCACGGCATCAGATATTCGATACAGTCAAGAATCAGAATATCATAGACATACCACACATCGTACGTGGAGTCACCTGCCATGACCTCCTTGCCGACATCGGGTGCATAAATCCAGTCAATAGGTTCGATAACCAGCTTGCAGTTGAACATTTCTTCGATGGTGCGGTTACGTTCATAAATGGCATCGTTGAACAGATCGCCGTCCTGCTCCTCAACCTCCAGGTTATTCTTTGCCCAGGAAAGCGTTGTCTGATTGTGGTGCTTGATGCCGAGTTCAAAGCCGTTCATGTCAATCTGCTCAATGGACGGAGGCAGCTTCGATGCCTCTGTTTCGACAGGTGCCTCGGTCACATGCTGTGTTTCTGTATTCTGCGTGGTGACGGTTTCGCCGGCAGCATCCCCGCATGCGGCTGCGCTCAGCAGCAAAAGAGCAAGCAGAGCGCCTGATAATATACGCTTTTTCGTCATGATTCCTCCCAAGGCAGAATATCCGCCTTACTACAATATTTTTTTATAATTATACCTGTTTTCCGATCGTTCGTCAATCCGCTGTTTCCACAAAAACCGATTTTGATTTTTGTGCATTTCACCGAGGCAGTCAACATCGTCAATCGTTTCGGAAATATAACATCAAAGCTCCCCTGACAGCGGCGGTGCTTCGGTCGGCGGCGGTGCATCTTCTCCGCTGACCTCCAGAGCACCCGATGCGCCAGCTCGGCTCCGTTCTTCAAAAACGAATTTCGCCTCCGCGCCGTCCCTTTGCAGATATGCCGAAAATTTCGTATTCTTTTTGGAAACAAAATCGTTGATCAGCGGTGTCCGTCCTGTTTCGAGATACACAGCAACCTCCTCCGGCGTAAATGTATGAGACAGAATGACCGCTGACAAACGGAATCCGCATCCCGCCTTGTAGCCCATACATCCCCATGCATATGACCCACGTACGACATCACAGCCGCACAACGGACATGCGCCCGCACGGATCATCGGTCCACGATAGGGTTCTTTTGCGGCGGTTTTGCTGCCGCGTTTGCCCTTTGGCTGGTACGGTACTTTTGTGACCGTTGTGGACGCGCGTTTATCGAAGATCTCTCGGATCTCATTTGCGGCAAGTGCCACGCAATCCTCCACCGTATCCTCACCGCGGAACACGCGCTTCAGTGATCTGCCCAGCGTTGAAGTCTTATACTTATCCATGGTTATTTCCATTTTCCCAAGCGATTCGATCAAAAACTCCCCGTCGGGCAAAATGGTATAGACATCTTTTTTCAGTTGGATGTAACCGGACTGTCTTGCGTTGTCAATGATGCCGGTACGCGTGGCTTCCGTGCCAAGCTCCAGACCTTCAAAAATCGCGCGGTAATCCTCGGTATCGTCGCCTTCCGTTTCGTCATCCTCTGTGACACCGAGTGCCGCAAGTGCTTTTTTCTTGGAGGTTTTATCGTCCTTGAACGGATTTTTGAGATAATTGTTCAAGGTTTCGATCGTGTAATGCTCCGGCGGCTTGGTCTCTCTGTCCACGACAACAAAGTTGATTTTAACGCGTTCCAGTTCTTCGAGCTTCGGCAGCGTCTTGTGCTTTTTCGGTGCATCGTCATACTTCATCCAGCCTTCCTCAACGATAACCGTACCGCGCAGACGGAAGACCTCAAGCGCAGTTCCGTTTTCAAACAGCGTAATTTCCGCCTCCGTCTTTTCGGCGACACAATCCCGCTCGCAGAACACCGCCGCAAACCGACGGAAAATCGTGGAATAGACTTTATTTTCGTCCTCCGACAGCCTATCCTTGGACGGAATTTTATAGGTTGGAGTAAGCGCGGAGTGCGACTCGATTTTGCTGTCATCAAAGATGCGCTTCGAATCCTTCATTACGACAGGATATCCGATTCCGCGTACCTTGGCAATGATATCGGCAATCTTTTCCTTTTCCGCCGTCGCAAGATATTCGGAGTTGGTTCGCGGATAGGTAACATAGCCTTCTTCATACAGCTTCTGCAGAACGGCAAGGCTCTTATCCATTGGCATTTTGTATTTTTTACCGAGGACATTCTGCAGTGCCGACAGCGAGTACAGTTTTCCTGGCGGAATGATCTCGCGCTTTTTCATCAGCTTTGTTACAACCGCATCGCAGGCATTGTAGCGGTCGCAGAGAGCCTGTGCAGCTTTTCTGCCTTCCGTATCCGCATCAAACTCCTGCTTTGACGTCAGCTCCAACACCTGTCCGTGTGTCTTTTCCTTGGACTGCACACAGAGATACGGACGAGGCACAAAATTGCGGATTTCCATGTCGCGGTCATAAATGGCACGAACGATCGGTACAATGACACGTCCGACACGCAGAAGTGTTCCGCATCGGATTGTCGCATACCGTGTCAGATTGACCCCGTACAGCCAGTCGACATACGTTCTGGCAAAGCCTTCATTGGCAAGGTTGTCGTATTCCGATTCGGGCGTCAGAGAGGCTGCAGCGGTACGGATGGTCTGCTCGGTCTGATCGGGCAGCCACAGACGGTAAAGCGGTTTGTTCACAGCAGGTTTGCCGCGTTTTTCTGCCATCGCGTTCTGCAGAATCAGACGGACGATGATCTCACCCTCACGGTCGGCGTCACCCGCATTGACGATTGCCGAAACATCGTCACGGCGGCACAGCGATTCAATCAGTGCAAATTGCTTTGGAATTCCGTCGTCTCCCCATGCGTTTTTCGCTCCCGATTTTGTGGATTTCTTCCCCTTCTTTTTCTCCGTACCGCGCAGTCGGAATTTGAAATCCGCGGGAATACACGGAAGGTTGTCCAGTGTCCAGCGAGGCTTTTCCGGCGGATTTTCGTCATATTCTTCAATGTCACACAGAGAAAATAAATGTCCGAATGCCCATGTGACAATATACTGTTCACCGACAAGACAGCCTTCTTCTTTGCGTCCTGCTCCGAGCGCGGCGGCAATGTTGCGACCGAGACTCGGCTTTTCCGCAATAATCAGGATCATGTTCCCATCCCCAGCTTTCTATCCAAAATTAGATGTTTGCTCAATTATATCATATTTTCCGCAGAAAATCCATACCTTGGAATAAATTTCTGTCT
>JAZTZC010000403.1:0-6714 GCA_045637265.1 Eubacteriales bacterium
AACGATTATTTCAATATGATCATGTATCTGCTTGCGTTTGCAGGTGTCATGATGGGATTTTCCAAGCAGGAAAAGGTCAAGATTGCCGGCAGTCTCTGCTGCGGTCTCGGTTTGATCTTTGTCGGTCTGGAGGTCATGGGCAGTGAGCAGGCATTCGGCAATCCGCTGGTGGAAGAACTGTTTACGGGCATTTTCCAGAGAATCAATAATCCGTTCTTACTGATTCTTGTCGGTATCATTTTTACCGCACTCATTCAGAGTTCATCCGCATCGACCGGTATCGTCATCACGATGGTCGGTACGGGAGTGCTTCCGTTGGAGCTTGCGCTGTTTATCGTCCTTGGTGCCAACATCGGTACCTGTGTCACTGCTCTGCTTGCATCGGTCGGTGCGAATGCAAACTCTAAACGTGTTGCGCTGATCCATTTTACGTTCAATGTCATCGGTACAGTGGTATTTACCGCGGTGCTCCTTCTCTTGAAGGATATGTTCGTTCATTTCCTGGTATCCGTCTTCCCAGGCAGTGATCCGATGTCTCTGCAGATGCGCGTATCGCTGTTCCATGTCATCTTCAATGTGACAACAACAGCCGTCCTGCTTCCGTTTGTCAATGTGCTTGTCAACTATTCCTGTATGGTTATCCACGACAAGAGAACAACAGGGGAGACACAGGCGCTGAAGTATGTTGATGACAGACTTCTGAAAACGCCGCCTGTTGCGCTGATGCAGGTCAAAAAGGAAATGGACTACATGGTTTCCCTGGTTGAGGAAAACATCCGACTGTCCTTTACCGCCATCGATACAGGTTCCGCTGAATATGAGACGCAGATCCGCAAAAATGAGGAAATCATTGACTTTACCAACAGTGCGCTGAACAAGTTTTTAATCAAACTGTCGGTCGATGTGGAGCAGAGTGACGAGCGGCTGATCGGCTCGTACTTCCATGTGCTCAATGACCTGGAACGCATTGGTGACCATGCGGTAAACTTCCATGAAATCGGCGTGGAAATGGTCGGCAAGAACATTGCCTTCTCCGAGGTGGCATGCGGTGAAATTATGCACATGCGTGACAATATGATGCAGATGTTTGACATCTCCAAGGATGCGTTCAAAAATCGGAACAAGAGCCGTCTGCATGCACTGTCCGATTTGGAGGAAGGTGTCGATGTCATGAAGAAGAAGCTGATTTCCAGCCATTTTGCACGCCTTGCGGAAGGCAACTGTACCGTCGAGGTCAGCCCGTATTATTCATCGCTTATTTCCGGTCTGGAACGTGTTGCTGATCATCTCGTCAACGTCGGATACAGTATCATGAATCCGATCGGATCGCAGAGAGAAAGCCATCTCGAATAATTGATATAGAGATTTACTGTTTTCTGAAAACAAAAGGAACCGTTCAAACCCTTTGTGGGGAATGAACGGTTCTGTCTTTTTTGAATATTATCTCTGAACACGACCGGAAGCATCGCCGCCAGCCAGTTTTTCAACTTCAGAAACGCTGACACGGTTGAAGTCACCCTCAACGGAGTGCTTGAGTGCGGATGCAGCAACGGCAAATTCGATGGTTTCCTGCGTGGTCTTGCCCTTCAGGATGGAGTAGATCAGACCGCCGCCGAAGGAGTCACCGCCGCCGACACGGTCGACAATGTGCAGATGGTAGGACTTGGAGAAGCAGTAGTTCTCGCCGTCGTAGAGCATACCTGCCCAGTCGTTGTCAGACGCGGAAATGGAGGTACGGAGTGTGATTGCAACCTTTTCAAAGCCGAACTTGTCAGCCAGCTGCTTTGCAACGGACTTGTAGCCCTCGTGGTTGAGCTTGCCGCCGTAGATATCGGTGCCTTCCGCCTCGATGCCGAAGACGTCCTTTGCGTCCTCTTCGTTGGAGATGCAGACGTCGACATACTGGCAAAGCTCGGTCATCGCCGCGCGTGCTTCGTCACGGGTCCACAGCTTGCCGCGGTAGTTTAAGTCACAGGAGATCTTGACGCCCTTTGCCTTTGCAGCAATACAAGCCTGACGGCAGATTTCAACAAGGTTTGCACCGAGTGCGGGCGTGATGCCGGTGAAGTGGAACCAGTCAGCGCCTTCAAAGATGGAATCCCAGTCAAAGTCTTCCGGCTTTGCTTCCTGGATTGCGGAGTGCGCACGGTCATAAATACAGACAGATCCGCGCTGAGATGCACCCTTTTCAAGGTAGTAGATACCGACTCTGTCGCCGCCGCGGACAACCCCCGAGGTGTCAACGCCGAAGTAACGCAGGGAGTCGATGGCAGCCTGACCGATGGCGTGCTTGGGCAGCTTGGTGACGTATGCGGAATCCATACCGAAGTTTGCAAGGGAAACTGCGACATTGGCTTCACCGCCGCCGAAGGTTGCCTGCATCTGGTCATTCTGGAAGAAACGGTAGTAGCCGTTGGGAGCGAGGCGAAGCATGATTTCGCCGAAGGTAATAATCTTAGCCATTGGAACGTGCCTCCTTAACAATTTCCACAGATTTCTTGCAGAGATCGGTGATCTCATCCCACTTGCCGCCCTCGATGAGTTCAGCAGTTACCATGTAAGAGCCGCCGCAAGCACAGATGACCTTAGAAGAGAGGTATTCGCCGAGGTTCTTTAAGGAAATACCGCCGGTCGGCATGACCTTGAACATCGGGAACGGAGCAGCCATTGCCTTGATCTTTGCAAGACCGCCGGACTGTTCTGCCGGGAAGAACTTGAGGACTTCAAGCCCCAGCTTGTATGCGGTATGATAGTCGGTCGGGGTGGTGCAGCCGGGGTAGATCGGGATGTTCTTTTCCTGTGCGTAAACAACGAGCTCGGGATCAAGACCCGGGGTGACGATGAACGATGCACCTGCCGCGATTGCTTTATCAATGTGCTCGGTTGTCAGAACGGTACCTGCACCGACGAGCATGTCAGGGCAAGCTTCCTTCATCAGACGGATGGCGGTATCGGCACCTGCCGCGCGGAATGTGACCTCAGCCACCGGAACACTGCCGGCACACAGTGCACGTGCCAGGGGAGCCGCATCGCGTTCGGGATTGGAGAGCTTAATGACCGGTACAACACCGATCTCGGAAATGCGCTGATTGACAGACATAAAATAATCTCCTTTTCAAAAAATAATGTGGATTGTAATCAAAATGCCATATTGTATACAGTATAACAGAAAATTGTTGCAATGTTTATTGCGCAAATTGCTTGAAATATTGCGAATCTTGTTGTATAATATAGAAGATGATTACGGTTGGAATTTAAGGTGACGGTTCGCTCATTAAAACCTTCCCCCGGGGGAAGGTGTCACCGCAGGTGACGGATGAGGGTTACAAACATTATGTTTTGATGTTGGATCGGAGAGGAAACCGACCCTCATCCGTCTTTTCTATATTTTCGATGGGCGAAAATATAGAAAATCCACCTTCCCCCGGGGGAAGGTTTTGGTGCGAGCGAATCGCTGGCAGATTCTCCAAACATTAACATCATCTACCCAAATCTCTCCTGAAAGGAGTCATCCATGAAACATCAGCCGTATTCGGATCGCCGCCAGATGCGCGGCAGCACCTATGAAATATTCCACTACCGGGAACAGCGCGGACGTGAGGTAGAGGTTCATCACCATGACTTTTTCGAGGTTTATCTGCTTCTGGACGGTGAGGTGGAATATTGGGTCGACGGTGAGATCTGCCGTCTGGAGGCAGGGGATCTCTTGCTGATCCATCCCCAGCAGCTGCACCGTCCGCTGCCGTCGGGTGCGGAGGTCTATGAGCGGATCGTGCTTTGGATCGACCGCGAATACCTTGCGATGCTGTCGGATGAGGATATTGACCTGTGCCGCTGTTTTGATACAACTGTCCCGGGACACCGCATGCACATCCGCGCGTCCGACACACAGAAGCATGCGATTGCCGCACGGCTCGGGGAGCTGGTACGGGAAAGCTATTCCGATTCGGTCGGTGCTACGTTGCTTGCAAACGGTATTTTTCTGCAGTTCATGGTGGAGCTCAACCGTCTTGCGTATCAGCTTGCCAATGCCGAAGGAAATGCCGTCGGTGCGGAGGGCGACAGTATCCGCGTTACGGAAAACGCCGCGCTGATTTCCCATGTCCTTGATTATATCGGTGCGCATTGCCATGAGGAGTTGTCCCTTGACAGCATTGCCGATTATTTCTTCGTCAGCAAATATCATTTATCCCATGCATTCAGCCGCGAGGTCGGAATTTCCGTCTACCGTTATATTACGATTCGGCGTCTGATGCTGGCAAGACAGCTTCTGACGCGTGGTATTCCGGCAGGTGAGGTCTGCTATCATTCGGGTTTTCGCGATTATGCCGGCTTTTACCGTGCGTTTAAGGCAGAATACGGCATCAGTCCGCGTGCCTTTACGGACAGTGCACAGCAGAACAAACAGGAAACGACAGGAGGACGGGAATCCCAATGAAATTGATTCATACCTCGGATCTGCATCTCGGACGAAGACTCGGAGAATTTTCGCTGATTGAAGACCAGCGCGCGATGCTGCAGCAGCTGCTGGAACTGATTCGCGCAGAAGCCCCCGATGCACTTCTGATATCCGGTGATATCTACGACAAGACGGTTCCGTCATCGGAGGCGGTTGCGCTGTTTGACGATTTTTTGACATCAGCGGCAGAGCTGACGCAGATTCTGATGATTGCAGGCAATCACGACAGCCCCGAACGCATCTCCTTCGGCGGCAGACTGATGGAGAGATCCGGCGTTCACGTCTGCGGTGTTTATGACGGGGAAACGCACTGTGTGACATTGACGGACGTGTGGGGTGACGTGTATGTCTATCTGCTGCCGTTTATTCGTCCGGCGGATGTCCGCAGATATTTTCCCGATGCGGATACGGACAGCTATAACAGCGCGTATGGTACCGCTGTTCATGCTTTGCAGATCGATTCTTCAAGACGCAATGTAATCCTGACACATCAGTTTGTTACGGGCGGTGTACGATCGGAATCGGAAACCGTTTCTGTCGGCGGAACAGATGCGGTGGACATGGTGCATTTGTCGCAGTTTGATTACGCGGCACTCGGTCATCTGCACAGAGCACAAACCTGCAAAACGGAGGAGGGCGGTTGTACGATCCGTTACAGCGGTTCCCCCATTGCCTATTCCGTTTCTGAGGCAGAAGACGAAAAATCGGTCACAGTGGTGACGCTGTGCGAAAAAGGAAACTGTATGGTGGACGTCCGTCCGCTGACACCGCACCGAACCATTGTCCGTCTGCGCGGTGCGTATGACGATGTGATGGCGCTGGAGTTTTACCGCGATACCGACTATAAAGACTCTTTTGTGCAGATGACGCTGACAGACGAGTCGGATGTTTCCGATGCGCTGTACCGTCTGCGCACTGTCTATCCGTATCTTTTGCGGCTTGAATATGACAACGCAAGAACGCGTGCCGACCAGACCATGGAGTTGCTGCCCGGTGCCGCGGATATGGATCCCGAAACGCTGTTTTCTGCGTTTTATCGGATGCAGAACGGCACGGATATGGAAGAGGATATGGCATCCTATCTGCGCCAGATGATTACGTGTTTGTGGCGAGAGGAGGAGAATCGATGAAACCGATGACATTGACGATGTCCGCATTCGGACCGTTTGCGGAGGAAGTTACCGTTGATCTGCAGGCGCTGACGGGCGGTGGGCTGTACCTGATTTCCGGCGATACGGGTTCCGGCAAGACAACCGTTTTTGATGCGATTTCCTTTGCGCTTTACGGAATGCCGAGCGGCGATCACCGCAGTACATCGATGCTTCGCTGCCGCTATGCGGATGTATCGCGCAAAACATACGTGAAACTGAAATTTTCCTATCACGGCAAGGAATACACCGTCACGCGCGTCCCTGCCTATGAACGGGAAGGATACAAAACACCGCAGGCAGCGGAGGCGGTATTGGAGATGCCCGATCAGCCTCCTGTGTCCCGTGTGCGCGATGTAAACGATGCCATCCTTGCGATTATGGGTGTCGACCGTGAGCAATTTTCGCAGATTGCCATGATCGCACAGGGTGATTTTCTCAAGCTTCTCCATGCATCGACCAAGGAACGCATCGACATCTTCCGTCGGCTGTTCGGGACGGAAACGTATTCCCGACTGCAGGAGCGTCTGCGGCAGGAAGCAGGCAGACTCGACGATGATCGTCAGAAATTGCAGGAGCGGATGGAGCAGGTTCTGCGTTCTCTGCACCGCGATGATTTTGACGGCGATGCGGACGGAGATGTAGCAGAGGCACTGCTGTCAGGCGTTTTGCCGCCGCATGAAATTCCCGCGGTTTTGGAACGGCAGAAGCTTATTTTGGATGCGCAGATGGAACAGATGATGCAGTCGATTGCCATCAATGAAACTGCGCTGACAGCGGCAAATACACAGCTTGGTCGTGCACAGGAGCAGCTGCGGCTTCGTACCGCACTCACAACCGCACAACAGCGGCTTGCGGCGGCTGAAGGTGCTCTTGAAGATGAGCGAAAAAAAGATGCCGTGCTGAAAGAAGAATGGAATGAGGGTTCGCTGGAAGCGCTCGATGGACAGATCACGGCACTGGAACAGCGGATGACAGACTATGAAACGCTGACAGCCTTGCAAACGCGCAGAAAAGCGCTGTCCCTTGCGTTGAAATCAGCCGAACAGCGTCGTGATGCGCTGGATAACGAGCAAAAATCCGTCAATGCACAGCTGGAGGACGGTC
>JAZTZC010000404.1:0-3051 GCA_045637265.1 Eubacteriales bacterium
TTCCTAAGACCGCTTGGCCTCCGACTTGACCGTCTGCACGCGCTGGGCTTCAAAACAGCAGCTCTTGCGCTGACCGACCGTTCGGTATCGATTGCCCATCCGGCGCTGAAAGAAGAAGAAAAACTTGCGATGATCCTCGGCACCGAGGGCACCGGACTGATGGGAGAAACGATTGCCCTCTCCGACTACACCGTCAAAATACCGATGTACCACAACGTCGATTCCCTCAATGTCGCAGCAGCCGGTGCGGTGGCGTTCTGGGAAACGAGATATGTGCGCTGATGGCGTAAAAACATAATTGATTTCATCCTGCGGATGAAATGTTTATAAAAAAGGAGGTAACCCCATGCAGCACTACGGCTTTAATTTTCTGTGGATGTATTCCTACCATCCCGAATGGTCTCCCCGCCCCAAGGAACCGAATCTTGCCGAACTTGATTTCCTCGCCGACGAGGGCTTCAACTTCGCGCGGATTCCGACCGACTATCACTTCTGGACAAAGGATTTTGATTATTGCCATCCCGATGAGGAAGTGATTTCGTGCTTTGACCGTTACATCGAGGCATGCAATGCGCGCGGTATTCACGCCTGCATCAACATTCACCGCGCACCCGGCTACTGCATCAATTCGCCCGAGCGCGAAAAACACAACCTCTGGCGCGATGAGGAAGCACAGCAAGGCTTTATCTACCTCTGGCAGATGTTCGCAAAGCGCTATCGTGGCATTTCCTCTGACAAATTGAGCTTTGACCTCGTCAACGAGCCAGCCAACATCCCGCCGACGCATCCCTGCACCCGTGACGACCACGAAAAGGTCATCCGCAAAACGATCGCCGCCATCCGGGAAATCGACCCCGACCGTGAAATCGTCATTGACGGCTTCGACGGCGGCGGTACCGCGCTTCCCGAGCTTGCCGATGCCGGTGTCATTCACTCCGGGCGCGGCTATCATCCGTTTGAGCTGACCCATTACAAGGCGGAATGGACACGCTATGAGGGAGAATGGAAGATGCCTGCGTGGCCGTTTGTCCGTGACGACGGTTCTGCCTCTGATATTGACGACCTGCGCCGTTATTATCAGCCGTGGAAAGATGTACAGGCAAAGGGCGTGCGCGTACACATCGGTGAGTTCGGCTGCTACAATAAGCTGCCTAACCCGATTGCCCTTGCGTGGCTGCGCGATCTGATGACGGTCTTCCGCGAAAACGGCTGGGGCTATTCCCTGTGGAACTTCACGGGTGCCTTCGGCATCTGCGGTCACGGCCGTCCCGATACGAAGTGGGAAGAATACAAAGGCTTTACGGTCGACCGCGAAATGCTGGAGATCTATAAGTCGGGCATGATTCGATAACGATTACGGGGGATACTGATTCGCAAACCGCTTTGCGATAGGTATCCCCCATAAATTTGATCTTTGTTCTATATCGCGGACGCTCAATCCGCCCCTACTGTCATAGAAGCTGTCTGCCTCAACAGCTCTGATTTCTCATTCCTAATTCCTAATTCCTAATTTCTAATTTCTAATTTTAATTCATCTTACCCCAGTCTCGCGATCATCTCATCCTGCAAATTCCGCGGCAGATCGACAAAATGCGCCGATACCCCCCACAGACGCACGATCAGATCCTTGTACTTCTCAGGCTCGATCTGTGCCTGCCGCAGTGCCGTCGCATCCATGACGTTCGGCTGATGCTGCATACCGCCTTTGGCAAAATAGCCGCGCAGAAGCCGTTCAAACGTCTCTGCTCCCTCATTTCCGGAAAAGACCGACGAAAAATAATTGACCATCACGCACATGTTCCATTGAATCAGTGCAGAATCGAGCTTTGCCGCAGAGGAAAGTGCGGCAGTCGGACCGTTCTTCATCGTACCGCTCTCGGGTGTCAGCGTGACGGCAACTGGTGTTCCTGCGTACCGACCCTCGGGTGTCGCGCCAAGTCCCGCACCGGTGGGAACGGGATGCGGCTGATGAATACCGCCAAGAATCGCGCCGCCGCGTGCGGTCTGATACTTTTCACATTCCCTCAGACCGAACTGCAGAACATCCACAGCAATGGAATCGACAAAATCGTCATCGTTGCCCCATTTCGGTGCATGCCACAGCACTGCACGGATATACTGTCCGCGCTCACCCTCAAAGTTTTGTCTGCATGCATCGTATACCTCCGAGAGCGTAAACTGGTGCGTTTCAAAGACCGCCTTTTTGATGGCGGCAAGTGCATTGACAGCCTCCGTCGCCGTTCCGAGCATCAGACCTTTTGCGCGGATCGGATACGGCTGGAAGGCAAGATCAAGTCCTTTTTCGATTGCGCCGTGATACAGTGCCGAGAGGAGCGGAAGCGGTGCCATCGGGCTGTTGCCGCCGCGATCGACAGGCATACCGTGATTGTGAATCCCGTCAAAATAGGCATCGTAGTCCCCGTTTGCATAAAGCTCCAGATGCGCCTCGGCTCGGTTGTAGCCTGCCACTGTAGCTTCAATCGCCCATGCAAGCTTTTTCTTGTAAGCTTCCAGCAGCGCGTCAAAATCGGGATACGCGCACGATTCGTCAAGCAGGGAGAGCAGCAGATGCGCCAGCTGCGGATGTCCGCACAGCCAGAAGTCTCCTTTGCCGGGAATGTTGATGTCCTGGCAAAGATCAAACGCATAACAGCGTGCGTCCTCGACAGCGATTCCCCGCCCGATCAGGCTGTCGACGAACCGATCGTCGTTGTAGTAGGAGACAAAGTTGCAGCCGCTGACCGTCAGTTTCGCCGCACGGGACAGAAACGCGGGAGGGTTCTGTCGGCTGACACGCAGATTGAATTCGGGTTCCGGCAGACGTGTTAAATCGACCGCATCGAGAAACGCCATGGTGACAGGGTTGACAGCATCCGAACCGTCAGGCAGAACACCGCCGAGCGTGATGACCAGCTGGGCTGCGTATTTGCCAAGGTATGTGATATTGAGATCCGCCTGATCGTACATTTTGAGAAGCAGACACGCAATCAGCTCCACTGCTTCCTCATAGTCGGTATCGCCGAGAAATCCGCCAAACAGCACATCAAGCCG
>JAZTZC010000405.1:0-3159 GCA_045637265.1 Eubacteriales bacterium
CCCAGCTTTGCATAGATGCGCTTGAGCCGATACGATACAGCCCCTTGTGTGAAAAACAAGGCATCTGCCATATCAGCCACTGTTACATCAGCGGCAAGCATCCGCAGAATTTTCCGATCAAGCTCGTCTGACTCCGCGACAAGGTTCTGGAAACGAATAATTTCCGAAACCATCGTATCGTCATAAAAATCCTGTTCCCTGTCCTTCCAGTCGGGAATACTGACAGGAATACTTGGTTCATACGGCATATTAGCCGTCGTTGTACCAATCCGAAGCACGGAGTCCAACCGTCCCGTCATGTGAATCGGGGATTCGCTCTTTGTAAGATAGGCATATAAACATACTGCCTGATGTCCAAGCGCCTCATGGTCAACCGTTACCGTCGTGATCTTGTACGGTTCGCTTTGACTGTCCGCTGAAAACAGTTCTGTATTGACGGTATCGCCGAACCCCATTACAAACAAATCCTCCGGCACACGGATGCCGCGTTCACGCAGACAGCGCATCAGACCGAGAATGGCGATATCATTTGCGCACAGCACCGAATCAAAGTCCGAAATGGTTTCAAGCAGCATTTCACAGCACGATGCCATGCCGGCTGTATTGTAAAAAACTGCTTGGGCGGAATATCCGCTTGACAAAAAGGTTTGCTGCTTGCGCATGTCCGATCCGGAATCGGGATTGATGCAGAAGAGCGCAGTTCTGGTTTTCCCGCAATTTCGCAGGTATTCCAGACTCCGCAGGGTAGCCTGTTCGTAATTCATCGTCAGCGTGTGTACACCGTGCGTTGTATACATGCTGGTCATGTTGACAAGCAAAACATCAATATCTGCCTCTTTGAGTCTCGGCAGCTGCTGATTCAGTTTTCGGATGGAAGTACCAATGACGACAAGCAGCTTTTTGTCATCTCCGAACACGGTGGTAAGATCGTCGGCTTCACTGATGAACTGCATGTCATACCGTTTTTTTCGCGCTTCTTCTTCCATGCCGCGGAGCAATGAGGCATACCACAGACTGCCTGAAAATTCCTGTTCCGTTTTGATATATAGTTTCATTTTAGATTTCCCTTTATCAAAATCAACGTATATAATTTTTCATCATTTTGATTCTGTACATGCGCGGTGTCATGGCTGTTTGTCATATTCGCTTCAGAGATCGGGACATTCCCGGAAAAATGACATCACTGCCACAATTTTCATAAATAGCCTGTATCATAAAGACAATCCTGTATATTCATTATTTTACCATAATCGCCATTTTTTGTCAATGTTCATTTACCATCATCCATTTTCAGAAAGTGAGAATCGACATATGAAAATTCTCGGAATCCAAAGCGGAGCCGTATTACAGCGCTCAGGCGGCTTTTGTGAGGCGGTACTCCACACCGAAAACACAGATACTCTGACAACCGATGTCGGTACGATCACCAAAACAGCCGATAACACATGGCTGCTGACCGGAATTGCAGTCGGCGGTCCGTATGCAGTCACGCTTACCGACGGTAAAGAAAGCATCACGTTTCATGATATCTATGTCGGTGATCTCTGGCTGCTGGCAGGGCAGTCCAACATGGAGGGTGCCGGCTGGGTGCGTGAAAAGGATACCGCTTACGCGGCTGATCCTTCACCGTTCATACGGGCCTTTTATATGAACGATACATGGCGTCCCGCCACAGCCCAGCTTCATCAGCTTTGGGAATCCTCTGACCCTGCGCATCGCCGTGCATTTGCCGCAGATAAAGCAGGAAAAGAGGCACGTAATCTACACATTACCGATTTTCCGCCAGCGCCTCAAAGACGCGGTGTCGGTCCCGGTTTCTTCTTTGCAGAGGAATTGTACCGACAGACCGGCATACCGCAGGGTGTCATTCCGTGTGCTGTCGGCGGTGCTCCGATCGAAATGTGGATTCCAACCGAGACGGATGACAACTATTACACAGCCGCTTACCGCCGTATCATTGCCTGCGGTCAGAAAATCCATGGCATTTTCTGGTATCAGGGAGAAGGCTTCGGCGGTGATAAGGATGCATATAAAACCATGTTTGAATCAATGCGCAAGGGATTTTCATCGCTATGCGGTACTGCTGACCTTCCTGCAGTTATGGCGCAGACCTTCCGCAGTACGATTCCCGGTATTCTGAACAGCGAATCAGCCGAGCATATCTGGAGCCGATATCGCAATGATCTGCGCGATATCTGCCGCGAATGTCAGAATCTTGCTGTCGTTGCAACAAACGACCTTGATCTTGATGACTGCATTCACCTCTCCGCCGATGCACAGGAAAAGCTGGGAAAAAGAGCCGCCGATGCAATGCGGTATCTGACCGAGGGTGTCGGATGTGCCGAGCCGGAAATCGAATCGATCACGATGCACCCGCATGCCTGCATCACAGAATGGAGTGAGCTGCGTATCCGATATCGGAATCTGCGCGGTCATCTGACATCGATCGGATTCCCGAGCGGTTTCATGATCTCGGAAGGTGACGAGATTCCGTCAGTCGGTTTCATTCAGCATATATCACTTGTTGGGGATGAGGTTCGCATTCGGTTTGAGTTGACACACGACGAGCTTCGGCGCAAGGATCTCTGGTACGGCTTCGGACATCACTTCCATTGCACGATTCTTGACGAGGGCGGACATCCGATGCTGTCACAGGGACCGATTCCGCTGTCTGATATCGCATTCATAGAGGATCCAAGCCTCACATAAATAATACAACATCATACAGGAGACATCTCATGCAAACCAAAATTCTTACTGCTGATACCGTTTTCGAGAGCGATACCGTATACATCGCCGACAGAAAACAATACGATTTTTACCCGTCTGACGATTATGAAGAGATTCACTGCTGGTGGACATTCCTGAACAGCGGCAATATTCCGCTTCGTGCGGTTTTCGTACTTCGCAATCTGAAAAACGTGACCGTCGACCTTGGCGGTGCAAAGCTGATGATGCACGGCCGCATCATGGCATTTGCCGTCTCTGATTGTGAAAACGTCACGTTCCGTAACTTTTCCATCGATTATGACAGACCGTTTTATACCGAAGGTGTCATTCTGGAAGCTGAATCGGGCAGCATTACGATCCAAATACCCGATTCGTTTCCGTATCGTATAGAAGGACATGATATGATCGCAATGAGCGAAACATGGGAAC
>JAZTZC010000406.1:0-5739 GCA_045637265.1 Eubacteriales bacterium
CATGCTATCGGGTGGTCAACTGCCGCGGGGCATTGAGTCAATCCTATGCATTCGGCGGGATTGAAGAACAGAAGCGGCGTCTGGAAGCTGACGGCATCACAGTCACCGACTACAAAGTCGATTTGGCGGTATATCAATTACGAAACGGGGAATGAACCATGCCGACAACCTACAAAACCTACCGATACCGATCGGTTCCGGTTGACGCGGTTTGAAGGTGCGGATCATTCATAAAAGTACGGACTGCTGTAGTTCTTTGCGAAGTACGGCAGTCCGTTGTGTTATGATTGATAAATTTATTGTGAGATCAATGGAAGAAGAGTTCTACACAGGAACCATACGGCAAACGAAGCAGATTGTCCGTGACAGTCTCCCCGGTTCTCTGGAAGCAGTATTCCGTATCGATGCGGGTAATATCCGCATTGGAAAGATTCACGCCGCGCAGGTCAAGCTCTGCCGTCTGTGCCTCGCCGGAAATGTTGGCGATCAGCAGCACCGACTTGCCGTCCTTTGTTGCCGCAAGGGTATAGACGCCGTCGGTATCGGAGGTACTTTCAATCTCCATGCCCATCTGATAGGCGCGATTGAACATCATCATTGCATAGTAAGCAGGGTAGGGCTTAAGCGTGTCTGGATTGAACAGTCCGCCGTAGTCGCTTGGCGCGATCCGTCCGTCATAGAAGTTCAGCACGGCGGTCGTCTGTTTTTGCATACCGCACATCATTGCGAGAATCTTTGCGGCGGCTTCCGGCTCACGGCGACCGTGGACATGCGGGGACGTATTCCACTCGTTGCAGTGATCCTCTGTGTTCTCAAAACCGTATCGGTTGAGCAGCCAGCGGCAGTATTCCGCCTGCTCCAGTGCCATGTGAACCGGTGAATAGGAGTGCCATGTGAAGAAGTCAAGCGGAGCTTTGTGTTCGTCAGAGGATATGTATTTTAAGAAATCGCGCATGAAAATGATGAAGTATTCGTCCAGCGTAAACGGATCGGCGCCTTCCAGCGCGTTGTGCTTTTCATCGGCAGGCATACCGTAAAAGCCGGAGCATCCGTAGCCGCCGACCTTGATGGTGTCGCCGAAGCAGTTCTTCAGGTGGTTTGCGGTGACGGAATAGAGTTCATAGAATTCCTCGGCTGTACCGCGCCACATGGAGGCATATTCGGTCTTCCAGCAGTCATCCGGCTCGTTCCAGATTTCCCAATACTTCATGCCGAAGTGATAACCGTCAGCCCAGCCCTCGTTGTAATGGCGGATGACATGCTCACAGATGCGCGCCCACTTTCCAAAGTCCGCCGGCGGGAATATGCGGTATGCTTTGCGCAGATGCTCATTCTCGATTGTGACACCAAGACGGAAAATCGGCTCGCAGTTGTGCTTCATCAGCGTTTCAATCAGCCAGTCGGTAAAGGCAAAGTCATAGCAGGCAGGATCGTTTTCATCGGCGTCAAAGTCGCGGAACAGATTGGGAATATCGACATACAGATCACCGCCCAGCCATCCGCAGACATCGTGCAGACGCGAATACGGCATGCCGGCATCGGGGAGATAGTGGAACATGCGGTCATCGTGGAAGATCATCGGCGGCTGTCCGATGCCGTGCATGGGCTTGATTTTATTTCCGGTGAGACGTGCAAAATCTGCGGTAATTTTCATGAGAGTTATCCTTTCTGAAGATCGTTCACTTTGTGTATTATAGCAGATATCCATCCGCTTGTCAAGCATGCCGCAAAAAAAGCAAATTCCGCATGAAAATCCACAGCAGAAATTGACAAATCGGAGAATCTGTGATACAATGTAGAAAAATAAGTACCATTGAAAGGAACTATACCATTATGGCAGATTTACTCGTAAAACTGTATGAAATTCCCTCCGCACAGCCCGATATCGATGCGCTGGCTGAAAAGAATATTGTCATCCGCCGTCCGATCGGTCCCGAAAACTGGGGTGTGATCGCATGGATCAAAAAGCATTTCGGTGACGGTTGGGCAAGTGAAGCGGAAAATGCATTCTTCCGTTCTCCCAAGAGCATCTATATCGCTATCCGTGAAACCAAGGATGAGGACGGTTACATTCATCCTGAAATGCTTGGCTTTGGCTGTTATGATGCGACCGTCAAGGGCTTCTTCGGCCCGACCGGTGTTGATGAGAAGGAACGCGGACAGGGCATCGGCAAGGCAATTCTGCTTGCCTGTCTTAATGCAATGAAGGAAGAAGGCTACGGCTACGGTATCATCGGCTCGGCAGGTCCTGTCAAGTTCTACGAAAAGACCTGCGGTGCAACTGTCATTGAAGACTCTGATCCCGGTGTCTACCGCGGTATGTATCTCGGTTGATTCTGTGAGGTGACCGATTATGCTGTTATATGTGATTCGTCACGGTGATCCCGATTATGAACACGACACGCTCACACCGCTCGGACAGCGACAGGCGGAAGCGGTTGCGCGCCGTCTCGCGGTGAACGGTCTTGACCGTATCTATTCCTCTCCGCTCGGACGTGCAGTTGCTACCGCAAAGCCAACCTCGGAAATTCTGCGTCTTCCCATTGAGATCGAGGACTGGTGCTCCGAGGGTCATGCGTGGCATGATATTGCCGGTACGATGGAAAACGGACGTGCAACCTGGGCATTCCATCAGAATAACACCGTCATTCACACCGAGGAAGCCATGCAGCATACCAACGAAAACTGGTATGAGCTGGACTGCTTCAAGATGATCCGCGGCAAGGAAGGCAGAGAACGGATTCAGGCTGCATCCGATGACTTCCTCGCAAGACAGGGTTATGTCAGAGAAGGCGGCAAGTACCGCATTGAGCGCCCCAATGACGACCGCGTTGCTGTGTTCTGCCATCAGGGCTTTTCGATGGAGTGGCTTCCCGTACTGCTCGGTATTCCGCCGCAGTATACATTTTCGTCGTTTGACTTCACCCATGCGGCAATCTCCATCTTTGAATTTGTAAACTATAAAGACGGTTATACCTTCCCGCGCTGTCTGTGCCTTTCCGATACCTCGTATCTGTATGAGGACAGACTGCCGCTGCTATATAATCATTATATTGAAATTTGAGAAGGAGGGAACATTGCTATGCTGTTTTATTTTATCAGACACGGTGATCCCGACTATTCCACGGATTCACTGACCCCGCTCGGTCGTCGTCAGGCAGAAGCGGTTGCGCGCAGATTGTCTGTACGCGGTCTTGACCGCATTTATTCCTCTCCGATGGGACGTGCACGCGAGACTGCCCAGCCGACCGCGGAGATTCTGCGTCTGCCGGTTGAGATCGAGGACTGGACCTCGGAAGCACTGGCATGGGAGCAGCTGACGGAAAAGGACGAAAACGGAAAGACCAAATGGATCCATGTCCGTATGCAGAAGCCCGAAACGTGTGAAACGGAGCGTTCGATTCTGACGATGGACAATTGGGCGGATATGCCCAGTATGGCAGGTATCGGTGCAAAGGAAGGTTTTGCACGTATTCAGGCTGCCTCCGACGAGTTCTTTGCACGACAGGGCTATGTCAGAGAGGGCGCAAAGTTCCGCATCGAGCGTCCGAACAATGACCGCATCGCGCTGTTTGCACACGGCGGTTTCGGTGTTGCATTTGTTTCTGTTCTGCTCGGCATCCCGCCGCAGTTCATTCTGTCGACGTTTGAAATGCCGCATTGCGGAATTTCCATTTTTGAATTCGCCAACCATTCCGACGGTTACACCTGCCCGCGCTGCCTGTCGTACTCGGATACCTCGTTCCAGTATCAGGACAGACTGCCGATGCTGTACAACAACTCCATCAAAATCTGATATTTATCAACCGACTGTTTCTGTTTGGAGACGGTCGGTTTCTCTTTTTCGGTATAGAATAAAAGAAAAATGAAAAAATTCAAAAAAGCTATTGACAAAATCGAAAAAATATGGTATCATATATAGCGTTGGAGCGAGAATGCTTACAACACAGAAAATGCGCCATTAGCTCAGTGGATAGAGTGCCCGGCTACGAACCGGTAGGTCGCAGGTTCGAATCCTGCATGGCGCGCCACCTGTTCCAATTCGAACAGGTATATACAGGGGTATAGCTCAGTTGGTAGAGTACCGGTCTCCAAAACCGTGGGTCGCGGGTTCGAGTCCTCCTGCCCCTGCCAAACAAAAATCCGCGTTCGAAAGAATGCGGATTTTTGTTTGTATTATTCATTTTTCATTATTCATCATTCATTATTCATTTGCATCGCGCGGATTTTTAATGAAGAATGAATAATGAAGCCGCTTTGCTGATGAAGAATGAATAATTGATGTAGCTTTTCGCCGTGGCGAACAGTATTTTCTTTTATATTGAAAAATATGCTGATCTATGACATAATGATTATAAAAAGGAGGATGGAGCGATGAAAGAGAATTTACTGATGGATAAATCAATCGCCTTTGCCTCTCGGATTATAAAACTCCACCAATACCTTATCAAAACGAAAAAGGAAACCGTTATTTCAAAACAAATCGTTCGCAGCGGAACAAGTATAGGTGCTAATATCAACGAAGCAAATTACGGTCAAAGCAAAGCAGACTTTATTTCAAAAATGCACATATCTCTAAAGGAAACCGCCGAAACCGAATATTGGCTGAAACTCCTTGCAATGTCTGAATATATAACTGAAGATATGGGGAAATCCCTGTTAAATGATTGTTTGGAGATAAAAAGAATGCTGATCGCTTCTATCAACACGGCGAAGGAGAATTCATAAATGACAAAACCGCAATATGTTTATCACGGCAGTCAATATTTATTTGATGTAGTTTGCCCTCAACAGGCGCTCGGTGCGAATGCACATGAATCACAAAAGGCAATATACGCTGCCGAAACAATAGAGGAAGTCATCCCGTTTGCATTACCTATCCGTTGGTATCCCGACGATCCGACAGGGAAAAGGGCTTTCTCCTGTGAAAACGGAAAAACTTTCCTTGAGTACGGAAGTCTTGATCCAAATGGTGTGGGATACATTTATAAGTTGAGAGCAGACACCTTTGAAAAATTGGATGAGTGGCAATGGATTTCAATGAATGAAATTGTTCCCGACGAGATTATTTGTATTCAAGTAAAGGATTATATTGATTCTGTGACGTTCTCAGAAGAAGCGAAGAAAATACAAAACATGTTATTTGGATAAGGATATTGACCATGTTTGCACGGAGGGAAGAACCATATGGATACAATCAAAATCAACTATTCTCAATTTTCACCGTTGGCACTGCTTGCAGAACTGCAAAACCATTATGATCTGCCGTCCGATTCCGAATGTATCTTCTTCAAATCCGGATTGAATGATATTTATAAAATCACCGCAGAAAACGATTCATATTATCTGCGAGTGTCGCTGTGCGGAGTTTACAGCACAGAGCAAATCAGCGAGGAAATCGACTTTATTCTTCATCTTCGGGGACAGGGACTGGCGGTTGTCGAACCGATACCGTGCAAAAACGGTTCTTATGTATTGGAATTGTCAGCGCCGGAGGGAATGCGTCAGGCGGTTCTGTTCCGCGGCATTGTGCAGTCACCCACCGGGGATGCGGATACCTTGATGTACAATCTCGGTCGCCTGCTTGCACAGGTGCATGAAGCATCGCTTTCGTTTGATTTCCCTACAACGCGCCCTGTCATTGATAAAACCATGCTTGTGGAGATACCCACAACGCTGCTGACGCCGTTTTTGAGCTCCCGCCCGGACGATCTTGCGTTTCTGTACAAAACCGCAATG
>JAZTZC010000407.1:0-13406 GCA_045637265.1 Eubacteriales bacterium
CTCTATTTAACCGTTACATCCACTTTTATCGAGCGGCGAAAAAATTCCTCTTTTCTCCGCTTTTTTTGCCATGCTCTTTTTTACCTTGAAAAATTTTTGATTTTTTTGCTTTTTCCTATTGACTTTTCTTAGCAGGTTTCTGTATATATAAACGATGCAGGAAGTCAAAAAGGATGAAGTACCCTTGAAAATTTTTGAAACGTATAGAAAGAACACAACTTGAAAGTGAGAGGCATATAAACCTCTCACTTTTCTGTACATATTTTCTCACACGCAGTTTGGCGAATACGTTCTGCTGTCATATCCGTCTCCACCTTCGGAAACCAGCTCGTCATCGTGCGCCACGGCAGCTTATGCTCTTCATCTGCCAGCCGCCGTCGGTTCAATAGCTCCGCGGCAAGCTTGGCATATCGATGGGTGAGTATAGTATCCCCATCGGCAGCTTCAATTACTTTGTAGTCGAGAGTATCCTTGCGCGAAGTATCCACAGCGATTATGCCGCCCTTATCCTCGCACCGTGGGAAATATTCGTAATACACAACATTCTTCTTTTTCTCACAGTCTTCGGGCGGTGAAATCCGCATAACGCCAACTGAATCGGTATAACGTATTGCGCTCAACTCTGCGACAATTTTGTAATGAAGCGCGCCTTCTGCCTTGTTTACACCGGACTCGTCGGCATAGCCGTACTTCAGAGAAAGATCGATTTTTGACACCGGTGGGAAGGTTTCAAACGTGCTCGTATCCACACCGTGAGCATCCTTGAACAGCTCCCGTTCCGTCGCCGTCAGAGGCACAAACGCCGCCGTAAAGGCGTTTCGCATCTCCTCCCGCATAAGTGAAGCATCGATCGGTTCCGCGTACGTGGCGGGCAACGTGTCGGCGTACGCGCAGCGCGGCTCATAGCCATGATGTTGCTCGGGACTCGGCTTATATGAGATCGGCAGAGCATCCCGCCACCCCGGAAGCATTCGCAGAGCATAACGAATGTCCCGCTTTTTGAGCTTCGGAAGCTCGGTCAATAACTTCTCTTCAAGCTGCTCAAGTGGCAGATTCTCCTCTCGGTATTGCTTTGCAATAACAGATATGTTCCGCCAATTAGCATATACCTTTTCATTCACTGTAAGCGCACCGATCTGCTTTGCCACCATCTTGTGCCAAGCACGGTTGACCTTCGGCTTTATGATCTGCAAAAGCGGTATCGGATTCGCGGGATCGTATTTCAGGAATTCTTCCCACAGAATGCTGACAAAAGTAAGCTTCAGATCGGTGAAATAGCTGGTACTGATAGAGTAGGTTTCAATAAACCGCTCGGCTTTCCTATTGAGGATACCCTCGTAATAATGCAGAAAATATGCGATATATACATTATCGCGCTCCCTTATCGCTCGGACAAAATACTCATTGTAATCTCCCGCCCGTTCTGGAATCGGACGAAGCTGATACATCCAATGATACTCGCCTTCTTTGAACCATTTCTGATTCACCCAACCGGAATCCGCATATTTCTCACCTTCCTCGATCAGCTCAGGATGAAATAACTTCAGCCGCAGAATATCATCATTGATCTCCCACAAAAGCAACTCACGCGCCTCTATCATCGCCTTGATTTTGGCAAGGTTCTCGTCCTTGCGCAGTTCGCGGTCGGAAATTCCAGCGAGCAGTTTGTATGCATTTGTTTTGTACGAATCGTTGTCCAACCGCGAACCTCCTTTCAGTGTTGCTTGAATATATGCTCCAACTCTATATCCGCCTTGTACTGCTTTTCAGCGTACCTCAGGTCGCGTATCGCACGGTCATAGCAATCCTTGACATACGCCTGCGCTTTTGCGCATTCTTCCGCAGTTATGCTGCCGCGGCTCTTTCTCTTGCGGATGGCATCGTCACATTTCTTCCAAAGAATGTGAAGCGGATTATCTGCCACTGCTTGCTTGTTCGCTTTCGTTTCAGTTGTCGCAGTCCGACGATTCTTGGCAAGCTTGTAGCATGGATGCTTCTCGCCGGGTGGCGGTGTCTGACAGTAAAGCTGCTTGTGGCCTGTAGTCATCAGAAAATACCGTCCGCAGTATTTGCACTGCCACAAATAATACCCACAGGCAAGTGCATCAAAGAAATCGGCGACAAAGAAATCCATCAGCCGACCATAGTAGATGCGCTTCTTGATCTCAACAGCATCGGGCATATTTTCATCGAACGGAATCGCCGGTACGATAGTGGCACGCGGACGCATGGTAACGCCTTCCGCGCACTCAGCTGGATTGGATTTTTCAAGAAGATCGGCAACCTCACGGCTTGAGAAGAAAATCAATGCAAAATTGGCAAGGCTCTTTGCATCACGGCAGTTCTCCTCCACGGCATTCTGCGTAAAATTCAGCACGAGCGTTGCAAAATTCGCCGTGTCCGTGCAGAGGTACATATAGACGTTCACAAAGGCGGTTAGCATCTGATACCAATGGTTGCTGTGTTTGAAATTTGGATTCTCCTGCGATTCCTGCTCCAACATTTTCAGATGCTCGTCCGAGAATACATCACAGGCAACATCACGCGAACATTTCGTATCAAAATGCGAAAACGGCGGTATGTTTTTTATGAAGTCGATGACTGCAAGAATCCGTTCCTTGACGTCAATGTAATTCCCGAGTTGAAAGCTACACATATCTGCACGCAGAAAACTCTGGCGCAGATATCCGCCCAGCAGCAATAGCTCGGTAATATACTCCTTGCCGAGCATACTCACTTCCCATGCTGTCTGCCCGTGTGGTAATGTTGTGCCGTTTATGGTAATCTCTTGTGCTGTACTGTCCACACAGAAATAATCAAAATTACAGATACCTGTCTTTTTCGTTTCTATCAGTCGTTTGTCCATCTTACCTCAATCATAGTTTCTTCATCACATAGACCGCCACGCCCATTACGCGTACCTCTCGACGGATAATGTCGGGATATTTCTTTTTGTCATCGTTCTCTGCACGGAGGACGATTTTTTTGTTTTCATCATCACGATAATAGGTCTTCAGCGTCGCCGAATCTCCATCCACCAGCGCGGCGATGATTTCACCTTCATCGGCGTAACTCTGCTTTCGGATCACCACCAGATCGCCATCATCAATTCCGGCGTTTATCATCGAGTGTCCGCTTGCACGCAAGATAAAATGCTCACCGCTTTTAGTAATCCCGTCAGGCAGAACAATTCTATCACCATACTGCTGTTCCGCGTAGATGGGGGCACCGCAGGCAATATCGCCGCTGATCTGTGCGGTGCGGTCCTCCTGCACCTCTGCAATACGATGCGTGATGATATGCCGTCCGTCGAAGGACAACTCGCCTGCATCATTCATGCGGTGCAGATATTTATGTACCGTGGCATCGCTCATACGGATTCCAGCGGCGATCTCGGCGATGGTCGGTGTGTATCCGGTGTCAGCGTAGTAAGTATCGACAAAGTGTACGATTCGTTCCTTGGTTTCTTCACTGAGATATCTCACGGCGGCGTTTTCTCCTATCGCAAATAAATGTTCACGATAACATTATACCACATTTTTCGGCATCTGTCAATTCTCCTGTCACAAAATTTTGCAGAAGCATTTTTGACCTGTCACAGGATTTTCTCGGTTTTATGAAATCGGTGACATTGATATGACATACGGAGGTTTCCGTAACATTTTTTGAAAGGAGGATTCAACATGAATGAATCCAACAACATTTACGCACCGCCGTATGAGATCATCGACGGATGTCTGTACTTCAGAAAGATCTCAAAGCAGGGTGAGGCGTATATCCGCCTCTGCAACTTTGCGCCGCGCATCGTCTCGGAGATCACCGTGGATGACGGCACGGAGCTGACGCGCCGCTATCTTGTAAGCGGCACCGATGAGGATGGACAAATACTTCCCGAGGTGGAGGTTGCTGCGTCAGAGCTTGAAAAGATGGAGTGGATGCTCAACCGTTGGGATGCATCGCTCGACATCGAGGTTGTACCGCAGGTGGAAAAGCACATCAGACACGCCATGAAAAGCACGGCAAAGTATGCGACAAAGAAATCCGTCTTTGCGCATACCGGCTGGAAGCAGATTGACGGCGCATGGGAATATCTCATGCCCGGCGGGAATCATGACATTCGCTTACATGGAAAACAGCAGAGTTATTTCCTTGCGGACGGAGATGCCAACTTCAAAATCCTTACCGATCTTCTCCGCGGCGAATGTTTGCCTATCGAAATTGCCTACCCATGTCTCGCGCTTGTGTTTCTCTCACCGCTGAATGAATTTCTGCAGCAGGTCGGTCACGAACCGAAATTCATTCTCACGCTTCTCGGTAGAACAGGAAGCATGAAAAGTACCGTCGCCGCGCTGATGCTATCTTTCTTCGGAAGCTTTTCCGCCACCGATCTTCCCATGAGCTTCCGCGACACGGCGAACAGCATCATTCACAATGCGTTCGCACTGAAAGACGTGCTTACCTGCGTGGACGATTATCATCCATGCAGCAGACGGGAGAGCGAGAATATGAAATCCATCATGCAGACTCTCGCTCGCGGTTACGGTGACCGCGCAGCTCGCAATCGAATGTCACCGGAGATCAAGCTCCGAGAAGCAAGACCTCCGCAGGGGAACGTGATCGTCACAGCAGAGTTTGCGCCCGACATCGGTGAGAGCGGTACAGCGCGACTGTTTTGTATTGAGATGAAGCCGGGACAAATGGAACTTGCGAAGCTGACAGAGTTGCAGGAATCGGCTTCGCGAGGTGAACTGACACAAATCATGTATGCGTATATTGCTTGGCTGAAGCAGACGCATCTCCGTGATATGGAATCTTTCCTGCGCGTGTTAAATGAAACCTATCAGCGTGAGCGCACAGCATGGCGAAATCGTTTGAAAGAATACCGCATTGTTTTTCACGACCGAATTCCCGATACGCTTGCGTGTCTGCAGATTGGATTTGATATGTTGATTTCCTTTCTGCTTGCAAGTGAAGGGCTGACCGATTCGCAAGCGGAGGATATGAAAGAAGTCTACAAAGCCATTCTTTTAGGGCACGCCGCAAGACAGTCAGATGCAGTTGAGGAAGATCGCCCGACGCATATCTTTGTGCGGAAGTTTCTTGCACTGATCGAGTGCGGACATGCGGTGGTTGTTCCGATAAACGATGCGAGCAGTATTCTGCCGACAAACTGTTTCGGTTTTGAGGATGAAGAATACTATTATCTTTTCTTCGATGCTACACAGCGCGCGGTGAAGAAATTCTGCGACGATCAGGGTGAGGGCTTCACGATCTCAACAAAAGCGCTCGGCAAGGCTCTTGCCGATGAAGGCTTCATCAACACCGATGGTGGCGAGAACACGCACTCGAAGAAGATCGGCGGCAAATCACGCCGCGTGCTTATGCTCCGCAAGGACAAGGTGCGTGAGCTGATGGGTGGGTAAAAAATCGCGTGAATGGCGTGGTAAGAGTGGTACGGTTGCGCGGACTCGGATGTTACGGCTTTTTTCAGTCTACCCTTACGAAAATATTCAAACGGAGGTGATTCTCACGAAATAATTCCCGCATGAGCGGGGCAAGCAGAGGGGTTGGGTACCCGCCGAAAAATCCGGCGTGCTATCCCAACCCCATGATCGGGGCTGTAGCCCCAAACCCCACTAAAATATTACGAAACGAGGTACAGAACAATAGCAGACAAAAATACGAATTCAAACGATTCACACCGCGAACGCGACAAGAAAATATCCTTCTGGGCAAGTGAAACCGAGAGGCACAAGATCAAAAGGATCATCGCAAAGTCGGGGCTATCTCAGCGCGAATACCTTCTCGGTGCGGCACTAGGGCGGACGATCTATCAGGTGAACGAGCTGAAGCCAGTGCTCGCCGAGCTGAAAGCTGTCGGCAGAAATCTCAATCAGCTAACGATTCTCGCACACCAAGGGAAGATCACTGTTGTAAATCTTACGGAGGCGGTGCGCACATTGCAGAAAATCTACGCCGCCATCAACGTGCTCTACGATGTGTGCGACGGTGTAATTGCAAGCGGAAGTGAGGAGAACGACGATGGCAACCTGTAATTATATCCCGGCGAAGAAGCAGACGCGCGGCGCGATGCAGACGGTCATCAAATATGTTTCGCAGGACATGAAGACCCTTGACGAGCGCGGACACCGATATCTCACCGGCATCAACTGCCTCGCGCCTGCCGCCTTGGATGAATTCATGGCGACGAAAAATCTCTACAGCAAGCGCGACGGTGTGATGTATTATCACTACACGCAGTCATTCGCACCGGGTGAAATCAAGGATTACGACACGGCGCATGAGATCGGAAAGCGGCTTGCCGAGGAAATGTTTCCCGGATTCGAGGTGTTAGTGGCAACGCATCTTGACGCTTACGATGATGATTGCCGCCAGCGTGTGCATAATCACTTCGTCATCAACAGCGTGAGCATCGACACCGGACTCAAAATGGACTACGGTCCGCGCACGCTTGAAAAGATGCGAAAGATCAGCGACCGGCTATGTAAAGAGCACGGGCTGTCAGTACTGCCGCACTATGAACAGCAGTTTACCACGAAAGGTCTTGGTCCGAGAGAATACCGTGCAGCGCTTCGCGGCGATGCGTGGAAGTTCCGCGCCATCTATGATATCGAGGAAGCGATGAAGCGTGCGGCGACCAAAGCAGAGTTTCTATCGCTGATGGAAGCACACGGCTACTCAGTAAAATGGGAAGACAACCGAAAATATATCACCTACACCTGCCCGAACGGGATAAAGGTAAGAGACAACAAACTACACGAAACAAAATTTTTGAAGGAGAATATGGAATATGAATTTGCAATCAGAGAACAAATCACCGAACGCATCTCTGCAGAAACTGAAACAAACCACAGCGGAATCAATGCGGACAATCACAGAAACACCGTATCTTCCGATCGTCTACGGAATCCCGAAGGACGATTGGAAAGCGATGCTGGAATACTTGAAGGCGACATCGGAGTTCCAGCCGACGCTGTACTCGAAGTTCCGGGAGCTGGAGAAGTGCATCCTTACGAAGGAGGACTGGAATACACTGATGCACGTGCTCAACGGCTGGGCGAACGCTGTGGGCGAGGAAGTGGAGGAAGCAGCGAGGAGAACCGAGGAGCGGATGCAGAAAATCCTTACGGAGAGCCGCGATCTTCTCACACAGGATGGGAAAACGAGAGAATCATTTTTCTTCGATCTGCGTCAGGAAGTGAATGGGCAGATTGGGGAGATAGAGAAATTACTCTCGAAGATGAAGAAGTGGATTCTGTGGACACTCCTCGCAAACGTAGGTTTGACATCCGTGTTGAGTGCGGTGATCTGTCTTCTGATGAAGTGAGCGACTTCTTTGAAGGAGAGGATAACGCAGATGACGAAGACATTGACGTAGAATATCCCGACGAACAAATCGAATATCTCCTCGAAGCCGAGCAGAACGGCAGTGCCTACGCCGCATACCTGCTTGGCAGAATTTTTATGTGCGGCGAGGTCGTGCCGAAGGATATCCCCGAAGCAATACGGCATTTTAAAATCGCATCGGCACGCGGCAACCATTTCGCAGACTACCGGCTGGGGCAGATTTATCTGTTCGAGTCGGATTTTTTTGATATGGATGCCGCGCTTGAGCATCTGAACCACTCGGCGCAGGCAGGAAACGAATCCGCCGCGATGGCACTGCATCGGATGGCGGCGAATTCTTTCCTTGCCATCACGACGAATATACTTGAGCTTGTCGGTGGGCTGTGCGATATTGAACCGCGCCAACAGATCAAGGACTGTACCACTCTGCCGCTGAAACGTGAGCGGCGGAAGTGGGAACAGAGTATGTAAACAGAATAATCCTCCACAAACGGGAGGAAAATAAAAACAGAATTATGAAAGAACGAGGTAAATGAATGGATAAATACAAAAATAATGAAAACAGCGAAAAGCGATTTGCCGAGCAGGCATGGCTCAACTACTTCAACCGCTTCCTCTTTGAAGAAGGAACGATTTCCGAAAAGGAGTACAAGCGAATGACAGAAAAGATAGCAGAGTATACCGGAAGAACGGCACAGCAGCAGATGCATTGACCTTATGCAGACGGTTCCGCAAGGAATCCTCTGCTACATAACCGGTAAAAATATGGTTTCTTTCGGTTTGCGCTTGCTTTCCGAAACGTCATGTGATATAATAATTATAAACAGAAAATGATATAACGAACTTTACAAGGAGAAAACAATGGATATATACAACATCCGCTCACTTCAGCGGACAAAAACAATATACGATATCCCACTGCGCGTGACCTTTTACGCGCGCGTTTCCACGGACAGCGACGAGCAGTTAAACTCCCTCGACAATCAGATTTCCTATTACGAAGATTTCATCAAAAAATATCCTCTATGGACTTTCGTCCCCGGCTACATCGATGAGGGACTCTCCGGCATTTCCACAAAGAAACGTCGGCACTTCAACGAAATGATCGCCGATGCAAAGGCGGGGATGTTTGACCTCATCGTCACAAAGGAAATCTCCCGATTCGCACGAAACACGCTTGACTCCCTGCATTACACCAGAGATCTGTACAGCTGCGGTGTTGGCGTGTATTTTCAGAATGACAACATCATCACCCTCGACGAGGATGCCGAGCTTCGCCTGACGATCATGGCGAGTATGGCGCAGGACGAGCTTCGCAAGCTGTCCTCCCGCGTGAAATTCGGGCATCAGCAAGCGATCAAGCACAATGTTGTCCTCGGCAACAGCCGCATCTTCGGCTACAAAAAGGACGACAAACGCCTCATCATCGATGAATCCCAAGCACCCATGGTGCGCGACCTCTTCCGCCTGTACGCTACCGGTGAATACAGCATGAAGCAGCTTGAGAAGCTCTTCTACGACCAAGGCTGGCGCAATTACAACGGCAACAAGATCGCCCACACCACCATGTCGAACATCATCTCCAACCCCAAATACAAGGGCTATTACGTCGGCAACAAGGTGAAGATCGTGGATATGTTCACCAAGAAGCAGAAATTCCTGCCGCCGGAGGAATGGGTGATGTTCAAGGACGAAACGGGAGAAATAGTCCCGGCAATCGTAACCGAGGAAATATGGGACAAGGCAAACGAAGTCCTGGCACGCCGAAGCGAGGACGTGAAGAACCGTCAGGGCATCTGCAACCACGCAAATCTGCTCACGGGTAAGCTCTACTGCACGCACTGTGGTCAGCCATACTACCGCCGCGAGTCCAAGGACAAGCACGGCAACGTCAACTCAAAATGGGTATGCTCCGGCAAGATCAACAACGGCGCGGATTCCTGCCCGTCCTTTCCGATCTATGAATCGGAGATAAAACCTATCTTATTCGATGTCTTCAGCGAAACGAGAGTAGATGTGGAATCGCTACTTGCGGAGTACACGGAGATGTTCAAGTCCATGGAAGCCGATGACGAAACCGCCAAGCAGATCGTCGAGCAGAAGCGCATCATCGGGCTTGCCGAGCAAAAGAAAAACAAGCTCCTTGAGCTTGTCACAATCGGTTCTGTCACGGCGGCGAACTTCAAATCTATGACCGATGCCTGTGACCGCGAGATAGAGGAAGCAGGCGAAGCCATTGCCGAGCTTGAGAAGCAAATGTTCACGAAAGAGGAATACAAGAAGCACATCGCGGAGGTAAAAGCACGCCTTGACGCGGCTGTGGGGGACGCTTCATCGGGAATGATCACTCCCGAATTTGTGGCGCAGTATATTGACAAAATCACGGTCACAATAACCGACGATGATACAGCGAACCTGAATATCAAGATTTTTACGGGCAAAAGTACGCAAAAATGGCTCGAAAAGCTGGCTGAGCATCACAGAGGTCGTGTGGGCCACACTATGAAAAAAATGTCACCCGCACGACCGTCGACGGCTGCACGCCGCTTCAGCTTTTCAAAGTAACGCTCACAGCTGTCTCCGGTAAAGATTTTGATATCAAGCCGCATGGTGTGTTCTGCGGTCGGTGTTACCAGAATCCGATCAATAAAGGTATCAACAAATTCCGGCGTGATCGCATCGGTGTTGCAGATCTGCTGGGCGCGCTGCAGAACCCATCGGATCTGCTCCATATTTTTACGGTAATCCTCGGAATCTTCCTCCTGCGCGCGCAACTCCGAAAGCTCAATTTCCAATTCTCGGATCTCCGCATTGCAGGACTTCGTCATTTCCGCAAAATCATCCAGCGTGATCTTATCTGCAGCAGCAAGTTCCAAGAGCTTGCTTTTTTTCTTTGCCGCCATTGCAAGTGCCGCTTCCACGTCTTCCATTTGTTTCTTCAGCGTTCCATCACAGGTCATGGACTGGTAGATGCGTTCATATTCCAACAGCATCGCCTCTGACAGATCGGTCGTATCACGGAAGACAGAAAACAGCAACGGCTTGATTTCGTCTTCATAGATAGCAAAGGAATCACACGATTCGTGTCCGTTTTTGATCTTGCCGGAGCAGACCCATTTTGAATTCTTTCGTCCCTGCTTGTCTACCGAATCCCGTCGGTAGTACGGTGTTCCGCAGCAGGAGCAGTACAGTTTCCCTGTCATCAAATTGCCGTGATTACACAGTCCCTGTCTGTTCTTGACATCGTAGGAGCGGCGTTCTAAAATCTCGTTGGCGCGATCCCAAGTTTCTTCATCGATAATAGCAGGAACGATCTCACCTGACTCATCACGGAACATGACCCATTCCTCAGGCGGCAGGAATTTCTGTTTCTTGGTAAACATATCAACGACACGCACCTTATTGCCGACATAGTAGCCCTTGTATTTCGGATTGGAAATCATGCCGGACATCGTCGAGTGTGCGATCTTTTTTCCGTTGCGATTGCGGTAGCCCTTGCTCCAGAACAGATCCTCCAGCTGCTTCATCGAGTATTTATCGGTCGCATACAATGTAAAAAGCTCGCGCACCATCACCGCTTCCGATTCATCGATCACCAGTCGTTTGTTGTCTTTTTTATAACCGAAAATACGGTTATTGCCGAGTACCACACTGTTTTTTATTGCCTGCTGATGTCCGAATTTCACACGCGAAGACAGTTTACGCAGTTCGTCCTGTGCAATTGACGACATGATCGACAGCCGTAGCTCGGAATCCTCATCAAAGGTATTGATGTTATCGTTCTGAAAAAAGACACCGACATTGTACCCGAGCAGCTGCCGCGTGAACTGAATGGAGTCCAGTGTATTGCGCGCAAAACGGGAAATTTCCTTGGTAATCACCAGATCAAACTGATCTTCTGCGGCATCCTCGATCATACGGTTGAAGTTTTCACGTTTCTTGGTTGAGATTCCGGAAAGACCTTCGTCGATATATCCGGGGATAAACTCCCATGTCGGATTGCGGCGAATGAAATCTTCGTAATACTGAATCTGATTGCTCAGGGAATTGAGCTGTTCATCTGATTCCGATGATACACGGGCATAAAATGTTACTCTTAACGGAATATCATAGATGGATTTTGACCGCAGGGCTTGCCTGACGGAATAGATATCCATGGTTGTACCTCCTGACTTGTTAAAAATTCATTGTATCATCATCGATACTATTATAGCATAAAGCAGATGCATACGCAAGGATATATCGGGAAAACCATAAATTCCCTGTGTCTAAAATATATCGTTATCGCTGCGGCGTGTCTGTTTTTCTCCGAACGATCAGCTTCTGCATTTTGCGATATTCATCCTGCGTTAACAGCCCTTCCTTATATAAGGCTTCATTGTAATAATTGAGCCACAGCTGTTCTTTCGCACGGCGAATTTTTTCGTCCAGTACACTGTTCGTTTTTGCCGCAGGTTTTCTTTCTATTTTGCTGTTCATTGTGCCTCCTGTAACTATATATTTTCGATTTCAGTATTGCCAAAATATTCTCATGCAACACAAGAATAGGGCTATTCCGATTATCGTTCTTTTCCTGATTAAATGTAGTTCCTGTCGGATCACCAAGGTATCGGAGGAGAAATCGCTCGCTGGGATATGGATCGCAGGTCATGGCGTTCCTTCGATACAGACGGTGTGCCGTATCTCCGAACAGGAATGATTCGGTTGTCAAAGATCAAGTTTTTCGGATCACTCAAATGATTTAAGCATAAAAATGTATATTTTCTGTTAATTCACCGGTTACAGATTGACATCATATCAATATTATGATAAAATATAGATATCATAGATATGGAGGTATGATTATGGCTACGATCAGACCAAGTTCCGATCTTCGCAATCGGTACAATGAGATATCCGACTTCTGCAACACTTACAATGAACCGGTATTCATCACGAAAAATGGCACAGGTGACCTTGTTATCCTTTCCAATGCGGAATACGAGCGTTTGTGCGGACTCGCAGAGTTGCATCAAAAATTAGATGCAGGTCTTGCCGACATCCGCGCCGGAAGAACAAGAAAAGCGGAAGACGTGTTTGCCGATCTGGAAAGGAAGTTAAATCTTGACTGAATACTTCATCGCCATCGGTACACTTGCAGAACAGGATATACTTGAAGCGGTTTCCTATATTCAAGAGATTTTGTTCCAGTCGGAATCTGCAAAACGTCTCTACCATGCAATCAAAGAGCAGATGCAATCGTTATCTGTCATGCCTGAGCGCTATGCGGTCGTTGCAGAGGAGCCGTATACAACCATGGGCGTTCGCAAAGTTAAAGTTGAGAATTATCTGATCTTTTACATTGTCAATGAAAAAGAGAAGATCGTTTCCATTCTTCGCGTTTTGTATTACAGACGCGAATGGCACAATTTGATATGATCCCGGGCGGAGATATGCGTATGTGTATCTCCGTTTTTTATGCAGAAATCCTATCATCAGTCTGTGTCGTACCGATTCCGCCTGATCGTTTCACCAAGATAACTTCTATATGTAATCAAACCGTCCACATAATTTTGAACCATATTTAACATCTGTGTGTCACACTGATCCAGCTTCGGCGCAATCAACTCACTGATCTTTGTCTGTGTGTTGACGCTTTCGTGATCCATAAGGAAATAATCCATACTCTTATCAAGAATGATGCTGATTTTATACAGCAGATCCAGAGAAATTCCAATTTTTCCTTTTTCAACATTACAGATGTGCGTATCGGTGCAATCACATAATTCTGAACAGGTCCAGTAAAAACGGACAATGACAAAAATCCCCTTCTATGGTATAATAAGACATAGGAGGGGATTTCTATGCCAAGAGAGTACAAACAAATAAAACAATATGAAAAAGAATTACTTGAAATGAAAAAAAGGGCTCACACATCGAGAAATGGGTGAAGCATTGGGATACAGTAAGCAACAAATAAAAGAATTCTTCTGTGCATATAACGAACGTCAGCGAAAACTTGCTGCAGGGATAGCAATCAAAAAAAGAGGACGACCATC
>JAZTZC010000408.1:0-2427 GCA_045637265.1 Eubacteriales bacterium
AATTTTTGGAACTTAACCGCACCGCTCCCGTATATCTCAGCCGTTTTGCCTTTGAACCTCACTACAACGGCACCCAAAAATACATCGGTCTGGATACCGCGCTTGCAGACCATCCGCGTCTGAAGATGATTGACGGGGAGACGGTACTTGATGCGGGGATCACACTGTGCCGATGTGAGGATGACAGTCTCCTTTATCCGATCGATGCGGCGGGTCTGTGTGTCGGGCGGGACGGCGTACTTGTGCCGGAGGACTTCTGTCATGAGCAGTATCTGCTGCTTGAGGAGAACGGAAAACGTATCCTCATCAGCGGATGTTCCCATCGCGGCATTCTCAACATTATGCACCGTTTTCATCCGGATGTCCTGATCGGGGGATTCCATTATTCCAAGATTGCTCCCGGAGATGCACTTGCCGCATATGCAGATGTGCTTGCACGGTATGATACCGATTATTATACCTGCCACTGTACCGGGAATGTGCAGTTTGCCTTCATGAAAAACCGTCTCGGACATCTTGCTTATCTTGCGGGCGGTGCTGTTCTGGATCTGTAAATGCCAAAAGGAACTGTTGTTGATTCCCGGTGAAGGGAACTCACGACAGTTCCTTTTTATGGTGTTTGAGAGAACGATTTACTGATTGCGTTCCAGCTCTGCGTATGCTTCCAGAATCTTCTCAATCGTGGTACGCATCTTCTTTTCGATGGACGCTGTGAACGAGCCGTAACCCTTCTTGGATGTCAGGTACTGCTCCATGAGCGTATGATGCGCGAACTTGTTGGAATCGGTGTAATAGAAAAGCGGTTCGCCGCGGAAGTTCTGCAGCATCAGGTCGATCATTTCGCCGCTTTCTTCATCGACGACGTTTTTGGTCTTGATGGATTGCTCATACAGGACCGGAACGACCTGCTTGTAGCCTTCTGCCGCAAATGCTGTCATAATAATGGCAGAGCGCTCGAGTGATTTTGTGCTGACCGGGACAGACCACGGGTTGTTCAGCGCAGTCGTATAGTAGTGTTCCTGGGCTTCATCTGCCTTGAAGCGAGGAAGAACACCGTAGGAGAACGAGACATTGTCCAATCTGTCAAGGTCCTTTAAGTGAGAAACAGAGATGAGGGTGGTTCCGAGACCGAACATATCGTTGTAGATCATACCGTGTTTTTTGACATTGTAAATATTGCTGTCAAGATTGTTGAATTCACGCAGCTTGTCAAGAATGACCTGGCATTTTTCCGGCTGATCAAACAGGGAGATGGAGTAATTGCCGTTATCATCCAGCGAGAACAGCGGAACGCCCATCTGTGCAAAGCCGTGGTACCAGCCGTTGAGCGGGTCGTTGACAAAGCCGTAGAGGTCGCCGAGATCGTAGGCATTGTCGCCGTTGAGGTCGTAGTAGAAGTCCTTGCACATATCCATGACATAGTCGAGCGTCCATCTGCCGTCGCGGACGACCTGATAGAGATCTTCGATGTCATAATTGTTCGCCAGGTCTTTGTTGAAGAAAATACAGGTCATCTCACTGAAGACCGTTTTGGGATTCATGAAGCCGACGGCACTGTACTGTTTGCCGAGATATGCAGCCGTTTCCATTTCGTCGGCAAAGTACCAGGGCATGGATGTATCGATAGCGCTCTGGCCGCTGATGTCAAGATAAAAACCCTGTGCGATGGAGGAGGGGGTGGTTGCGTTCCCGTTTTCGACGAGGTCGGCAAAGTAGTCACCGGACATGAGGCTGGTGTTGAAGCGCTTCATGCTTTCCGTCCAGTCGCCGCCGTAGTTGAAGTAATTCAGATTCAGACCGAAGCGCTCTTCGATGGTACGCTTCTGGCCATACGATGCATCGTTGAAGATCTCGCCGTTTTCCTCGGTTGCCATGACGTGTTCTGTGTCGGATGCGCGGATCCAGACAGTGAAGGTTTCGCCGCCGTAATCTTTTTCGGGAAGCTTGTCATCCAGCTGTGCATTGCTGTACTGCATCTTCTCAAGGAATGACATCGATGAGAAGTCGATGGCGGTATCGGCGGAGGTTGTCTGCTCCGCGGGTGCCTGCGTACCGGTTTCGACAGGCGTCTTTGCTTCGTCGGCACAGGAGACGGCTGTCAGCGCGCACAGGGTGGCCAGAATCGCATATGAGGCGGTTGCTCTTTTGGTTTTGTTCATAATGATTGTTCCTTTATAATGGTATCGTTTTTATATATAAGGAAACGATTCTGAACATATGTCAAGCGGTATGCGTATCCTTTACGGCTTTTGGTTGTATACGCGGACATAATCGACCAGCATTTCACCCGGAAGTCCGGCAATGCATGCGTCACTTCCGGCACCTGCCCAGTCTGCGGCCTCCACCGTCAGCTTGAGATAACCTTCTTCAGGACAAGGCGTACATGTATTGGCATCTACCCGCCAGCTCTCCTTGCCGTCAATATAG
>JAZTZC010000409.1:0-7035 GCA_045637265.1 Eubacteriales bacterium
ATGAATTGCCTCATATGATGAAGAATACTTCCATACGGAAGATGTGAAAATATACCTATATAGAATAGATAAATACCATATTCAGTATATCATACAAGTATGAAGAAGTTGTAAACATTTCTGGGAAAATGGGAAAAACGACAAATTTTTACTGAATTTTAGTTTCAAAAACAAACCGTCTCTTCTCGTTTTCAGAGAACAGACGGTTTTGTGGGCCTATGAAGTTGTCAGTCGGAACACAGCGGATGAGGAATCAATTCTCCAGATAAATCCGTCTGAATTCCTTCAGCGATTCTTCCGCACCGAGGGTCGGACGGTATTCCAGACCGCATGCACCGGTATAGCCGGCTTCGTCAACCTTCTTGAAAATGAACTTATAGTCATTTTCGCCGAACTGAAGATCGATTCTGCCCGGATGACCTGCGGAGTGCAGATGGGCGATGCAGTCGAGGTTGTTGACAATGTTGGGGATGATGTTGCCTTCCATAACCTGCTGGTGGTAGATGTCATAGACGACCTTAACCAGCGGATGGTTGACTTCATGAATGATATCAAACGCTTCGGTTGCCTGCCACAGATAGTAGCCGGGATGGTTGACGAGCGTGTTGAGCGGCTCGATCATGATGATGACGTTGTGCGCATCCAGAATCGGTTTTGCCGCGATCAGCGTTTCGACGATCGCTTCATGCTGTGCTGCACGGGGAGCGCCGGTATCCTGACCGACCTGCGTGATCAGACGGGTGGCACCTGCACGGTTGGCAGCTTCACAGCTTTCCTTCAGACCGTCCAACCATGCCTGACGGTAAGCAGGATCGGTCATACGGAATTCGGTTGTACACATGGAAAGCAGTTCAACGCCGGTCTCCTCGGTCGTCTTTTTGACCAGATCGAGATCCAGACCCTTCCAGCCGTATGTTTCAACACAGTCAAAGCCGAGGGAGCCGACGCGTCTGATCGCGTCGCAGAAGTCCATGCCGCCAAAGAAGCAGGGGATCGGTACACAAATTCTCATAGTGGGTTACCTTGACTTTCGTTTGTGAAAGTCATCCTTTCTTATTTGTTTTTATTTTGATGATTTTCCGTTTCAGCGGAAATAGGATTCCAGAAATTCCTGTTCACTGCCGTCATATTCCGCCCAGGCGAGGTATTCGTGCCTGAGCTGGTTGCCCCAGCTGTACAGGATGACGGTCTTGCCATGGTGCTCGCAGAGATCGATATCACTGTTGTTGCAGTTGACGGCGTTTTCGATGATATCGATTTCTTCTTCTGTAAAGTATGCGGGATGTTCAATGCGTTTGTCGCCGTCATCAAACATCATCACGGGATTGATATCCCCGAGGATGTAGTTTTTGAAATCGCGTGTACGCACGATATAGGAAATATAGCGATGCAGCGGAGCGGATTCCAGATTGATGATGTAATACCAGCCATCGTAATAACGGATCGTCGGACAGGCGGTATAACGGCTCGGGTCATACGAATATTCGTCCATCGGCAGCATTTGCCAGTGACCGTCGGGCCGGTCCGCATATGCAAAAACGCCGGTAAACGGACGTCCGACAAAAGGATTGGTACCCCCGATTTCGATGGCAAGCATATAGCCGTTCTCGCCGCGGCAAAGGGAGGTGTTGAACAGCCCGATATCTTCGGGGAAGGTCAGAATTTCCCGTTCTTCCCACGAAACAAGATCCCGTGAGACAAAGAGGTCCAGTGCCTGACCGCCGCCCGGACCGCGCGTACCGATGACATACATCACACCGTCCTCAGTATAACAGCATCCAAAGGAATGGTCAAGGGCAAATTCCGCACCGACCGGCTGGTTGGTTTCCATATCAACAAAGCGGTAACAGCCAACCTCGCGCGTGACGGATTTCACCTTTCCCCAGCCGTGATTGCGTACCCACTCGAAGCGGAGCAGCCGTCCCTGCCATACGACCGGTGTTGTTTCAACCACGCCGATGGCAATGGTACCGTGCTTGACAATCGGTTTGCGAATGGGACTTTTGATTTGTCTGAGCCGTTCATTAAAGTCATTCAGCATAGTGCTCATCCCTCTGTTGTTTATACACGGACCAGCTCGTACTGCTGGGTACCGATACCGAGTGCTTCTGCATGCTCAACACATGCGCGCCAGTTGGTGGTCGGAGCCGAATCGGTGAAGTGGTCGCCGTGGATATGCGGCATATGACCGAGCTGGGAATTTTCAATGGGCGGCATCGCATTGACCGCATCGGCACATGCGACATCGAGCGCGACCGGGTCAAACGATGCAAACATACCGACATCGGGAACGATCGGCGCGTCATTTTCGGAATGACAGTCGCAGTTGGGAGAAATGTCGATGACAAGGCTGATATGGAAGTGCGGTCTGCCGTCAAGGACTGCTTTTGTGTATTCCGCGATCTTGTAGTTGAGAATGTCGTTGGCTTCATCCATCGAGGCTTGAATTGCATCCGTCGGGCAAATGCCGATACAGCGTCCGCAGCCGACACACTTGTCATGGTCGATCGTACATTTTCCGTCGGTGATCTGCGGTGCGTCATGCGCACAGATCTGCAGGCATTTTCCGCATCCGATGCAAGCGTCCGTTTCCGCGTACGGCTTGCCGGCAGAATGCATTTCCATCTTGCCTGCGCGGGAACCGCATCCCATACCGATGTTCTTCAGCGCCCCGCCGAAGCCCGTACACTCATGTCCTTTGAAATGATTGAGGGAGATGAATACATCGGCATCCATGACCGCGCGTCCGATCTTCGCTTCCTTGACGTATTTGCCGCCTTCCACGGGAATACAGACCTCATCTGTACCCTTCAGACCGTCGCCGATCAGAATATGGCAGCCTGTCGCATACGGAACAAAGCCGTTTTTATACGCTGAGTCAATATGATCCAGCGCGTTTTTTCGTCCGCCGACATACAGCGTATTGCAGTCGGTCAGAAATGGCTTTCCGCCGAGCTCTTTGACAACGGATGCGACCGCCTCTGCGTAATTGGGTCGGAGGAAAGCCAGATTACCCGGCTCTCCGAAATGCAGCTTGATCGCGGTGTACTTATTTTCAAAATCGATCTGATCGATCCCTGCCGCATGCATCAGGCGTTTGAGCTTCTGTAAAAGATTCAGCCCGGGCTTGGCGCGCAGATCGGAGTAATATACTTTAGAAGGCGTCATGATGGTGTCCTTTCTTTGATTCTGATTACTTTCATTATAGCATACAGTCGGGAAAAATGCAAGCATGACTTTTGCAATCTTTGCGATTGCATCGCATCCAAATCCATGGGGAACGGAAAGTCATAAAAATTTACGGATATCTATTGACAAGTCGGATTGAAAGGTGTATAATACAATTATTCCATCCAAAGGAGATTCCGTTCATGAAGAACACAGCCATCTGTTATCAGGCATATTACGGCTTCGGTTACTTTTATTTTAAGAGTAATCGCGTTATGTGCTGCCTGAAAACAGAGAAGCAATTCTGATCAAGCGACGGAGTTTTTGCTTTGGAGCATGTTTCCATTGTAAACGGACAGCAGCACGGAACGCGCAGGGACGCGGATGCCGAGGCTGCTTTTTCTGTTTGTCCGAAGAGATTTCATAGTTACCGTCAAAGGAGAATGATAGATTATGATTACCGTTCTGAAGAAGGGAACGACAGAAGAACAAATGCAGACCCTCATTGATTGGCTGAGGGAACAGAATCTTGAAGTGCATATTTCCCGCGGCTCCGAGCTGACCGTTCTTGGTCTGATCGGTGATACAAGCCATATTGATATGGATCTGATTGCGTCGCTGGATATGGTCGATTCCTGCAAGCGCATCACGGAGCCGTTCAAGAAAAGCTCCCGCAAGTTCAAACCGGATGATACCATTGTTGCCATTGGTGGTGTTGACTGTGATCAGGTAAAGATCGGCGGCGGTCATTTTGCGGTCATTGCCGGTCCCTGTTCCGTTGAGACGGAAGAGCAGGTCCTCTGTGTCGCAAAGGCGGTCAAAGCAGCCGGAGCAACGCTTCTGCGCGGCGGTGCGTTCAAGCCGAGAACCTCGCCGTATGATTTTCAAGGGTTAAAGGCGGACGGCATTGAGCTTTTGCTGAAGGCCAAAAAGATCACCGGGATGCCGATCGTCACCGAGATCATGAACGCAGCGCATCTGCCGCTGTTTGAGGATGTCGATATGATTCAGGTCGGCGCACGCAATATGCAGAATTTTGAGCTGCTCAAGGAGCTCGGAAAAATCGACAAGCCGATTCTGCTCAAGCGCGGACTTGCCGCCACGATGAAGGAATTTTTGATGAGTGCGGAATACATCATGGCAGGCGGCAATGAAAAAGTCATTCTCTGTGAGCGCGGCATCCGTACTTACGAGACGTTTACCCGCAATACGCTCGATCTCTCCGCCGTTCCGATGATGCATGAGCTGTCGCATCTGCCGATCATTGTCGATCCGAGCCATGCGACCGGCGTCAAGAGCCTCATTGCACCGATGGCGCAGGCAGCGGTTGCAGCAGGCTGTGACGGTCTGATGATCGAGGTTCACAACAATCCGACCAGCGCACTCTGCGACGGCGCACAGTCGCTGACCCCGGAGCAGTTTTCGGATACGATGCGCCGTGTGACGAAAATCCGCGAGGTTGTGACCACGATCTGAATTACGGATTGCGAAGAAATCCGAATGTTATACTCAACCGAAAGAAGGTAGTGCGATATGATGACTGTCGGTATTGTTGGACTTGGTCTGATCGGCGGTTCTCTGGCAAAAGCATATAAATCAAGCGGCGTGGCAACCGTGCTCGGTTATGACCTGGATGCCTCCACAAAGGAGTTTGCGCGCTTGTCGGGCGTGCTTGACGGAACACTGACGAGAGAAACGCTCCGCCGTTGTGATCTGATTCTGTTTGCGATCCCGCCGCGGGCGGTTGTCCGCTTTATCCGTGACCATGCGGATGATTTCACCGCGCATCCGATGCTGGTTGACTGTGCAGGAACGAAGCGTGTTGTCTGCGAAGCGGTCTTCCCGCTGGCAAAGGAACACGGATTCCTGTTTCTCGGCGGTCATCCGATGGCAGGATCTCACAACTCCGGCTTCAAATACAGCCGTGCCGATCTGTTCGTCGGTGCGCCGATGGTACTCGTTCCGCCGACCTTCGACGATATCCGCCTGCTCGATCGTGCAAAATCATTACTGGCACCGGCAGGCTTTGGTCATATCTCTGTCACAACGGCAGAGGATCATGACCGCATGATTGCTTTTACTTCACAGCTGGCACACGTCGTGTCCAATGCGTATATCCAAAGTCCGACAGCAGGATTCCATAAGGGCTTTTCCGCCGGAAGTTATCAGGATCTGACGCGCGTGGCATGGCTGGATGCCGATATGTGGACCGAACTGTTTTTAGAAAATAGCAAATACCTGCTGCCGGAAATCGATACGTTGATTGCCTGTCTGCAGGACTACCGCAATTCCATCGCTGCAGGAGATGCACAGGCGCTCCGCAGCCGTCTCAATTACGGCAAGCATCGCAAAGAGGAGGTTGACGGTAAATGACGACGATTACAGTTTCTGCATCCAATCGGTATCAGGTTAAAATCGGTGCGGGGCTGCTGTCCTCGGTCGGCAAAGAACTGAAGTCTCTGAATGACGGAAAGCTTTGCCGTGTATGTATCGTTTCCGATGACAATGTGTTTTCCCTGTATGGGAAGACCGTCACCGATGCACTGGAATCCGTCGGGTTTTCCGTAATTTCCCACGTCATCCCGCACGGGGAGCGTTCCAAATGCCTGTCGGTATACGGGGAGATTCTGGAGCATCTGGCATCGGAGCATTTTTCGCGCTCTGACTGGCTGATTGCACTTGGCGGCGGTGTTGTCGGGGACTTGTGTGGCTTTTGCGCGGCGACGTATCTGCGCGGTGTCCGCTATCTGCAAATTCCGACCACCCTGCTTGCTATGGTTGACTCCTCGGTTGGCGGGAAAACGGCGATTGATCTTGCCGCCGGAAAAAACCTCTGCGGGGCATTTTATCCGCCGTACGGCGTACTGTGCGACATCAATGCTCTGCAGACGCTGAATGAAGATATTTTTGCCGACGGAATGGCGGAGGTCATCAAATACGGCGTTATCTTTGACCGTGAACTGCTCGAGCTTCTGATGCGGGACAAGACCGCATTTGACCGGGAGACAGTCATTGCAAGATGCATCGACCACAAACGCCGTGTGGTAGAAGAGGATGAATTCGACCGCGGTGTCCGACAGCTGCTCAATTTCGGACATACGGCGGCACACGGGATCGAACAGCATTCCGATTACACGATTTCCCACGGACATGCGGTTGCCGCAGGAATGGGCATTGTCACCCGTGCCGCAGAAGCCGCAGGACTGACCCCGGAACCGTTTTCTCCGATGCTGGAAGAAATTCTGTCCGATTTCAGACTTCCGTGTGATACCGATTATACGGCGGATGCCATGACCGATGCCATTCTCTCCGATAAGAAGCGCGACGGCGGCATCATCCGTCTGGTCATTGCCGATGCGCCGGGACATGCCATGCTGTGGCCCTGTCCTGCGACGGAATGTGAAGCATTTCTGGCACGCGGCATCCGAAATAAGAACCAAGCATAAATGATATCGATTCGCTATGAATATGACATTACATAAAACAAACACCGTACCCCGTCTTCCCGCGATACAGGCACCGCCGTCCAAATCCGACGCGCACCGACTTCTGATTCTCGCGGCATTGTCTGAAACAGATTGTCCCATCCATCTGTGCTGTCGGGATACCAACGCCGATATTGACGCGACAGTCAGTTGTCTTTGCGCACTCGGTGCCGATATCCGCAGAACGGATGCCGGTTTTTCCGTTTTGCCGATTGACAGAACAACCATCGATCGGGACAGAGAAATTGCGCTTTGTGTCGGCGAGAGCGGCTCGACCCTGCGGTTTCTGATTCCCGTGATCGGAGCACTTGGAATTTCTGCGGTGATCCGAAGAAACGGAAGACTGCCCGACCGTCCTCTTTTTCCTCTGGACGCAGTGCTG